>JBOIBB010000047.1:0-11557 GCA_050739335.1 Gammaproteobacteria bacterium | reverse complement strand
GGCAAAGGTCTCGCCACCGCGCATGTGGATTGCTGGCGCGACGTAATGCACTACGCCGCGCCAACGATACACGTAACAAAACCGGTTGCCGCCGTCGTCGGTGTGCGCCGCAAGAATCAGCTCGTGCTCGCCTGAGGCATCGACGGGCGCCTGCCACATGTCCACCGCCTGCGGTTCGATGACGCTGCGCGAATGCACAAGCGGACCGCACGCACCAAGCGTAGCGGGCGCGGTGACAGCGGCGCTCACGCGCGGGGACACACCGGTCATCGCCAGCACAGCCACCACGCACACCGAAAGTGCGCAAAAACACCCGATACTCGACCGACGGAGCTTGAACTGCATGATGATTCCCCTGAAATATTTATTGCCCGCTGACAAACGTACCTGCCGATTCAGCCACGCACCAAATCGGGACGCGCGGTCGCGCCCGCCAAAATCAGCAAGACCTTTATCCTTGGCCGTGTATCTGCGTTAAACCGGAACAGCGCCATCCCGCACCTCCGGGCTCGCACTGTCGGCTCGTGGCGGCATGCAGCGTGCCCGCCGCACCCTACTTTTGTCTCAGGCAAAATCCTACCGATATTGACAGTATATTTATAAGTGCATGATTTATCGTCATTTATCTATTAGGTAAATATCCTAATCTCTGGTAGATTCTTGCGCGCTCACATTGAACTCTGTCCGGATGTGGGGATAGGCCCACCCTGGGGCCCGATCGACGACGGAATGCTCGCGAAGGAGTCAGACCATGAAGACTGCATTGTTTGGGGTTGCAGCTTTGGCCGCTACCCTCTTTACCCTCAACGCTCAAGCCGCCAGCCAGGCCAACGTCTGGCGCGTATGGAATGACACCGTAGCGCCCGCTCAGCAGCAGGCCTACGAGGCCGGCATCAAGACTTTCAATCAATGTTTACGGCAACACGGCTTCAAGTACGGGGTGGGCGCATTCACGCAATCCACCGGCAACACCTATCAATACGCTTACGTCATCGGCCCCGTCACCTGGGCGGATTTTGACGTGAATCACGCGTTCACGGCCTGCAATGCCACGTACAGCGCAGCAGTCGATCCGCACCTGCAAAGTGAGACCAGCGGGTATCTGACGCTCGCGGCGGGCATGTACCATTTGTCCGGAACGCCCGCAGCACTCGCGGCGCCGGGGGCACTCGCACTCCTCGACGTAAATCAATTCACGCTCAAGCCCTCTCAGGGCGCCGGTGACACGTTTGTCAAAAGCGTGAAGGAAATCTACACCGCCATGGAGAAAGCCCGGTGGCCGCATTACTCGGAAACGTTTGCGATTGTCGCGGCGGGTCCGGGCGCAGCGGATTACGAACTCGTGGGCTTCGACGACAACTGGGCGCAATTCGGCGCCGATGAAAATTCGTCTCTCATGAGCATGCTCGATACGGCTTACGGCAAGAAAAAGGCCGGAGACATCATGAAATCTGTCAACAGCGTGATCGCGAGTGCGGAAGAGTCTGTGTATCGTGCGGATCCAGCACTGACATACACGCCTGCGAATTGATCTTCAAGAAGTGCTTGCGGCGGCCCGCTTGCGAGGCCGCCGTTTTCTTATCCCTCGCCAGCGGTACCCCGAATACAGGAGCACCTTCCGCCGGCCTCGCGTGGGCATGCAAGTGAGGCGGACCGGCGTGGGAGAATTCGAGTTGCATCGCGGCGCCGCAGCCAAAGCGCCGGCGTGCTGGACCTCAAATCTCGATCATGTCGAAATCTTCCTTGCCGGCACCGCAATCCGGGCAGTGCCAGTTGCGCGGCACGTCTTCCCAGTGCGTGCCAGGCGGAATGCCGCTCTCGGGATGCCCCTTGGCTTCTTCGTACACAAAGCCGCAGTTTACGCACATCCAGGACTTGAGCGTGACGCGGACCACGAGCGGGGCTTCGACATGCATGACTGCGGGGCGGTCCATCTCATTCCTTGACTGCGGCCATTTTCGCACACCATCAATGACAGCCGCATTGAGCGCGGTAGAATCCGCGCATGACTTCCGCGCACCGACCGGTGGTACTGATCATTGCCGGTAACGACCCCTCGGGTGGCGCCGGCCTCGCCGCCGACACGCAGGCGGTCAGCGCACTCGGCGCGCATCCGGCGCCGGTGGTCACGGCACTCACGGTGCAGGATACGGTCAACGCCTATCGCGTCGAGGCGACCGCCGCGGAACTCGTGGCGGCGCAAGCGGAAGCCGTACTCAAAGACATGCCGGTAGCGGCCATCAAGCTCGGACTGCTCGCGAACGCCGCAACCGGCAGAGCCGTGGCCAAACTGCTACGCCAGCACCCAGGCGTGCCCGTGGTGCTCGATCCGGTGCTGTTCGCGGCGGGCGGCGCCAAGCTTGCCGAAGAAGCGTTGATTTCAACCTATCTCGAAGAACTCTTGCCGCTCGCGACCATCGCCACCCCGAACGCCGCGGAAAGCCGCCGGCTCGCGCCCGCGGCGGCGGATGCAGCGGAGCGTGCAGCCGTGTTGCTCAGCCGCGGAGCCGCACACGTGCTCATCAAGGGCGCGGACGAAGACACTCCGGAGGTAAAAAACACGCTGTTCAGCCGTGACCGCCCGCCGCAGGAATTCACCTGGCCGCGGCTCCCGGGTCAGTACCACGGTTCGGGCTGCACGCTTGCCTCGGCCATCGCGGCGCTGATCGCGCGCGGTGCAGACGTCGCGCAGGCGGTGGCCGAGGCCCAGGCTTACGCTTGGAAAGCGCTGCAACACGGATGGCGTCCGGGCAAGGGGCAATGGATTCCGGATCGTCAGGCGGGTCTATGAGTGCGCAAAACACCAGACTGCGCGGCCTGTATGTCATCACCGACAACGGCCTCACGCCCGGCCCAAGGCTCGCGACCGCGGTCACCGCGGCGCTGCGCGGTGGCGCGCACCTCGTGCAATACCGCGACAAATCCACCGATCAGGCGCGGCGCGCACGCGAAGCGCGCGCGCTGCTTGCCGTGTGCCGGGCGCACGAAATCCCGTTCGTCGTCAACGACGACGTGGAACTCGCGGCGCAGGTCGGCGCCGACGGCGTGCACGTCGGCAGCGAAGATGCGCCACTCGCAGAAGCGCGCGTGCGTCTCGGTCCACACGCCGTCATCGGCGTGTCCTGCTACGGGTCGCTGGCGCGTGCACTTGCGGCCGAGCGCGCGGGCGCCGATTACGTGGCGTTCTCGAGTCCCTACTCTTCGCCGACCAAACCTGGAGCGGGAACCGCGCCGCGTACCTTGCTCACCGAGGCGCGCGCCCAGCTCACGATCCCGATCTGCTCAATTGGAGGCATCACGCCCGCGAACGGCGGCGAGCTGATCAAAGCCGGGGCCGACATGCTCGCGGTCATCAGCGGCGTGTTTGCCCAAGCCGACATCGAAGCCGCCGCGCGGCGTTACGCGCGACTTTTTAATTGATGTAGGAGCGCCGATCCCAGGGCGCGATATCCCAAGGTCGCGGCCGGAGACGGCCGCTCCTACCCCACGGAGAAACCCGATGGCGTCCAGCCTCTTTGAAGAAGCACAACGATATATTCCGGGCGGCGTGGACTCGCCGGTGCGCGCTTTCCGCAATGTCGGCGGCGACCCGCCATTCATCGCGCGCGCGGAAGGTTCTTATATATATGACACCACCGGACGCCGCTACATCGACTACGTAGGTTCCTGGGGACCGATGATCGCGGGTCACGCGCATCCCGCGGTGCTGCGCGCCGTGCGCAACACCGCGGCGCGCGGCCTGAGCTTTGGCGCGCCCACCGAACTTGAAACGCGGCTCGCGAAACGTATCTGCGCACTCATGCCCTCGATCGAACTCGTGCGCATGGTGAACTCCGGCACCGAAGCCACCATGAGCGCCATCCGTCTCGCGCGCGGCTTCACCGGCCGCGATGTGATCGTCAAATTCGAAGGCGGTTACCACGGGCATTCCGATTCACTGCTGGTCAAGGCCGGCTCCGGCGCGCTCACACTCGGCGTGCCGAGTTCCGCAGGTGTGCCCGCGGCGTTCGCCGCCTTGACGCTGACGCTGCCCTACAACGATGTCGAGGCTGCGCATGCGCTGTTCAAGCAACGCGGCAGAGAAATTGCGTGCGTAATCGTGGAGCCCGTGGCCGGCAACATGAGCTGCGTGCCGCCGGTGCCGGGATTCCTGCAAAGCTTGCGCGAGCTTTGCACGCAATCCGGGAGCGTGCTGATCTTCGATGAAGTCATGACCGGCTTTCGGGTGGCGCACGGCGGCGCGCAGGCGCTTTACGGAATCACGCCCGACCTCACGACGCTCGGAAAAATCATCGGCGGCGGCATGCCGGTCGGATCCTTCGGCGGGCGCCGCGAGATCATGGAAAAGATCGCGCCGCTCGGCCCCGTGTACCAGGCAGGTACGCTCTCCGGCAATCCGGTCGCCATGGCCGCGGGCCTCGCGACCCTCGAGCTGGTAGAGGCCCCCGACTTCTACTCGGAACTCGATGCGAAAACCCGCGCGCTGACCGATGGGTTATGCGCCGCCGCACGCGAAGCCGGCATCGCCTTCACTGCCAATCAGGTCTGCGGGATGTTCGGCCTGTTCTTCACGCCGGCCCCCGAGGTGAAGAATTACTCCGAAGTCATGGCCTGCAATACGGAGCAATTCAAGCAATTGTTCCACGGCATGCTGGATGCCGGGATTTACCTCGCGCCCTCGCCTTTCGAGGCGGGTTTTATCTCCGCGGCGCATTCGGAGGCCAATCTCGATACGACCATCGACGCGGCACGCGCCGTGTTCAGGACAATGAGTCGAGCCTGAAGCGCGGATGGCGGTTCTACTGACGCATGAGGGTGGCGATGACGTCGAGCCGCATGCCGGCATCGTTCATTTCGAGCAGGTTCTGGCGCTGCGCGGATGAAAGCGGCAGGATTTCCGCGAGGCGGTTGCCGACCCATACCGCGTCGTCATAGGCCGGCGTGACCGCGGCATAACGCTCGGGCATTTGGGCGAGCAAGGCGCGCAACTGTTCGGCCAGCGGGCGCGCGGAATCCGGCAAGGGCATGACGGCCTGATCCGGCAGCCGCTCGACATCGCCGACATTGAGGCCATCGTGCTGCACGCGGATGCGCAATACGCGAAAGCGCCCGGCGCCCGGCGCCCGGCGCGCGGATGTGCAGCAGGCCGTCGTCACCTTGTATCCAGCCGTGAATGCGGGCAAGCGTGCCGACCGTGCAGGTGCGCGCAGTCCCGGTTTCACTGCCCTCGGCGATCAAGCACACGCCAAAGCCCTGATCGCCTTTCAGGCAAGCGCTCACCATATCGAGGTAGCGCGGCTCGAAAATGCGCAGCTCCAGCGGGCCGCCCGGGAACAGCACGGTATTCAACGGAAACAATGGAATCGTTTCAGCCACGGGCACGCACCGCCACCGCGGCCGCGATCACGCTTGCGTACCTGAAGCCCGCCGCAAGCGTTCGATCAGCTTCTCGTGAAAACCGCCGAAACCGCCGTTCGACATGATCAACACGTGGTCGCCGGCCTGCAGTTCGCTAGCGATCGCGTCGACCAGCGTGTCGAGATCCACGCCGACCTGCGCGCGCGCGCCAAGCGGCTGCAGGGCCTCGGCCACGTCCCAGGTGACGCCCGGCGACTGGTACACGAACACCCGATCGGCCGACTGCAACGCGCCAGCGAGTGCACCCCTCAGAACGCCGAGTTTCATGGTATTCGAGCGCGGTTCGAGCACGGCGATCACCCGCGCGTGGCCAACCCGATGGCGCAGTGCATCGAGCGTCACGGCAATCGCGGTCGGGTGGTGGGCGAAGTCGTCGTAGACCGTAATGCCGCCGACGCGGGCACGCACTTCGAGGCGGCGCTTCACGCCACGGAAACGAATCAGGGCCTCGGCCGCCTGACTCGGATGCACGCCGACATGATTTGCGGCGGCCACCGCGGCCAGTGCGTTCATGACATTGTGCCGGCCGATCTGTTCCCACTCGACCCTGGCGGCCGTCTTGCCGGCATGACACACCGTGAAACTCGAACCATCGTCGGCCACGTGGCGCGCGCTCCAATCGCCGTCATCCAGCGCAAACGTTTCACGCGGCGTCCAGCAGCCGCGCGCGAGCACTTCCTTGAGCGCGGCATCGTTGCCGTTCACCACGATCCGGCCATTACCCGGGACCGTGCGCACCAGATAATGGAACTGCGTCTGAATGCTCGCGAGATCGGGAAAGATGTCGGCGTGGTCGTATTCGAGATTGTTGAGCACCAGCGTGCGCGGGCGGTAATGCAGGAACTTGGACGCCTTGTCAAAGAACGCGGTGTCGTACTCGTCGGCTTCGACCACGAAATAACGGCCGCCTCCCAGGCGCGCCGACAGGTTGAAATCGCGCGCCACGCCGCCGATGAGGAATCCCGGCTCGAGGCCCGCGTGCTGCAAAATCCAGGCGAGCATGCTGGTGGTCGTGGTCTTGCCGTGCGTGCCCGCGACCGCGAGCACGTGGTGGCTGCGCAGCACGTTTTCAGCCAGCCACTGCGGGCCGGAGATATACGGCAAGCCGCGCGCCAATATCGCTTCGACTTCGGGATTGCCGCGCGACAGCGCATTGCCGATGAGCACCAGATCCGGCGCGGGTTGCAGGTTCTCCGCGGCGTAGCCCCGGTGCAGCCTGATGCCGAGCGCCTCGAGTTGCGTGCTCATCGGCGGGTAGACGTTGGCGTCGGAACCCTGCACCTCGTGCCCGGCTGCCTGCGCGAGCGCCGCGAGGCCACCCATGAAGGTGCCACAGATACCGACGATGTGGATGCGCATGCTCAGCTCTTGATCGGGAAAATGAGCGCGAACAATACCAAATTGATGAGGGTGTAGGTGCCGGCGAGCACGATGCCGAGCGTCAACCAGGTGTCGAGGGCGTGCTTGAGCACGTAGCCGATCACCAACACGCTCCAGGCGAGAATCCCGTATTGCGCGGCACTCGCCAGATCGGTGCCGGGCGACGCCGGCAGCAGGGTCGCAATCAGGCTGAGCGGTATGTCCACCAGCATGATGAGCACCTGGCTGCCGAAGAGCGCGAGCAGGGTCTGGTTGTAACGCTCGAACTTCTGCCAGACCGCGAGTACCAGCGCGAAGAATACGACCTGCACCGATACGTCAAGCGCGAGTTGCGGCAGTACGATCCAGCCGCGCAGGCCCTGCGCAAAGAAGTCGCCGGCGTCCACCAGCACGTAGGCCGCGAGCACGAGTATGAGGAGCGCGCCAGAGCGGGGAAACATCTGTGGCCCCGCACGCAAGCGGCAGACATCCCAGCAGGTGCGTACAATCGCGAACACCGATTTCCCCCGGGCAGGCAACGGGCCGCATGATACCGGCCGGCTGCCGCCCACCGCAAAGCAGGCAAGCGCATGGCACGCGATGATCTGTGGATCGACAGCGGCAGAGCGTTGGACACGCTCTGCGCACGCCTGCAGGGCGCCGAGTGGCTCGCGCTCGACACCGAGTTCATGCGCGAGCGCACGTATTATCCGCAACTCTGTCTGGTGCAGATCGCGACCCCGGACGTCATCGCCTGCGTGGACGTGTTGGCGATTACCGAGCTCGAGCCCCTGCTCGCCCGGCTGCAAGACCCGCACACACTCAAGGTGCTGCACGCCGCTCGCCAGGATCTCGAAATGTTTTTCCATTTGTCGGGCGAGGTGCCGGCGCCGCTCTTCGACACCCAAATCGCCGCAAGTTTCGCCGGCTTTCCGGATCAGGCGGGCTACGCCACCGTGGTGCAGGGGCTGCTCGGCGTGTCACTCGGCAAGGCGCATACGCGTGCCGACTGGACGCGCCGTCCGCTGCCCGAGGCGGTACGCGACTACGCCGCCGACGACGTGCGGTACTTGTGCAAGCTGTATCCGCTGCTGCGTGAACGCTTGGCGAGCGACGGACGCCTCACATGGCTCGAGGTGGAAAATCAGAAGCTCACGCGCGTGAGCCTCTATCGTCCCGATCCGGAGCACGCCTGGGAACGGCTCCACGGCCTGCAGCACTTGAAACCGCGGCAACTCGCCGCCGGCAAAGCGCTCGCCGCCTGGCGCGAGCGCAAGGCCATGGAGGCAAACCTCCCGCGCCAGTGGGTGCTCAAGGACGAAGCGCTCATGGACCTCTCGAAGCAACGTCCGGCCACGCTCGAAGCGCTGGCAAACGTACGCGGCCTCGCCGAAGCGAGCGTACGCAAACACGGCGCCGAGTGGCTCGCATTGATTCAAGCGGCGGTGCCCGCGTCTGAAGCCCCCGTGCATGTCACGCGCCTGAGCGCACACCAAGAGGCGGCTGTGGATGCACTGCTCGCCCTGGTGCACCTCAAGGCCGCGGAGGCCGGTATCAGCCCCGCGCGGCTTACCACGCGCGCCGAACTCGAACAGCTCGTGGCAGGTGACCGGGATATCGGGATCCTTGAAGGCTGGCGGCTTGAAACCGCGGGGCGCGCATTGCGGGAAATGCTCGAAGGAAAAACCGCCCTTGCGATTGACGCTCAGGCGCTCACGGTCATTTCCCGCGGCGCACAGTAAAACGGTACGCGACCGGAACTATTTGCGCGCGCGCCGCGCGCCGGATGCACGCCGCGCTGTCGCCCGAGAACGCACCGTCTTGGCTGCGGGCTTCCTCGACGACTTGGGCTTTTGTGCAACCCGGACTGCGGGCCGGGTTTTTGCCGCGGGTTTCCGCGTCGCGGGAGCTTTGACCGCGTCCGGCTTCTTGCCGGAGACCTTTTTCGTCTCGACCTTTTTGCCCACCGGCTTCTTGGCAAGCGGTTTGGCCGCAGCTCGCGTGTGACCTGTCGGCGCGGGCGGCGGCACGGGCTTGCGCCGGCCCTTGGCGATCGGATTGAGCACCACAAGCAGGCGGCGGAAGATTTCGTCGACTTCACCCATGCCGTCCACAACTTCGATCCGGCCCTGTTTGCCGTAAAAGTCGATGAGCGGCTTGGTCTGTGCTTCGTACACTTTCAGGCGATTGTTGACCGTGACTTCGTTGTCGTCCGCACGGTGATGCAGCGGCGCACCGCAGCGGTCGCAATGTTCATCGAGCGCCGGCGGATGGGTATACACGTTGTAAGTGGCGCCGCAGTTCTCGCAGTTGCGCCGCCCCGCAAGACGCTGCATCAGCACGTCGAAGTCGACTTCCAGCAACAGCGCACAATCGAGCGGCTGGCCGAGATCGCTCAACATGTCATCGAGCGCCTGGCCCTGGGCAATATTGCGCGGGAAGCCATCGAGTACCGCGCCGCGATGCGAATCGGGGGCGCTCAGGCGCTCGCGGATAATGCCGAGCACAATCTCGTCGGACACGAGCTGCCCCGCATCCATGGCGGCCTTGGCCCGCAAGCCGAGCGCGGTACCGGCCACGACCGCCTCGCGCAACAAATCGCCCGTGGATATGTGTGGGATGCGGTACCTGGAGGAAATCTTCTGGGCTTGTGTCCCTTTACCCGAGCCCGGGGCTCCCAACAGCACAATTCTCATGCGGTGCCTCGTGTTAGGTGGCGGCTGCCCGGAAAGCGCGTTCGCAAGCGGATGTGCGACCTCGCAGGGCACGCGTAAAGTAACCGCTGCCCCCGGCAACGTCAACGCGTCAGCCGGTCATAAAAGCCGGCGGTGCAAGGCACTGCGGTCCGTATCGTTTTGGCAATTCCGTCGCGGGGCCGCTACAATGCCCGCCGGTCTTGGGGCCGTACCGCGCCCACCCAGAAATACAAGAGCCCCCGATACATGGCTGTCAGACAGAACGCCCTTTACGCCCAATCGGGCGGCGTTACGGCCGTCATCAATGCCAGCGCCGCCGGGATTATTGAGACCGCCCGTCGGCATCGCGACCGGATCGGCAAGGTGTACGCCGGCCGCAATGGCATCCTCGGAGCGCTCACCGAAGACCTGATCGACACCAGCAAGGAACCCGCAGCGGCCATCCGCGCACTGCGCCACACGCCCGGCGGCGCCTTCGGCTCCTGCCGTTACAAACTCGGGGGCCTCGAGGAAAACCGTGCGCAATACCAACGGCTCATCGAGGTGTTCGCGGCGCACCGGATCGGATACTTCTTCTATAACGGCGGCGGTGATTCCGCCGACACTTGCCTCAAGGTCTCGCAGCTTTCGGAAACCCTCGCTTACCCGATCCGCGCGATCCACGTGCCCAAGACCGTGGACAATGATCTCGCGGTCACCGATTGCAGCCCGGGGTTCGGTTCGGTGGCGAAGTACGTAGCGGTGTCCACCTGGGAATGCGCCCTCGATGTGGCCTCGATGGCCAAGACTTCCACCAAGGTGTTCATTCTCGAAGTCATGGGCCGGCACGCGGGATGGATTGCGTCGGCTGGCGGACTCGCAGGCGAGCGGCCCGGCGATGCTCCGCACATTATTTTGTTTCCCGAGATCAGCTTTAACCCGTCCAAGTTCCTGGCACGCGTCAAGCATTGCGTCAATCGCTACGGGCATTGCGTCGTGGTCGCCTCGGAAGGACTGCGCCGCGAAGATGGCAAGTTTCTCGCCGATGCCGGCACCTCCGACGCTTTCGGGCACGTACAGTTGGGCGGCGTGGCGCCCACGCTCGCCAAGTTCGTCAAGGATGAACTCGGCTACAAACAGCACTGGGCCGTGGCCGACTACCTGCAACGTTCGGCGCGCCACATTGCGAGCGCGACCGATGCGGCACAGGCTTACGCCGTCGGCAAGGCGGCCGTCGAGCTTGCCCTCAAGGGCCGGAACGCGGTGATGCCGACGATCGTACGCAAGTCCAGCCGACCTTATAAATGGTCCATCGGCGTGGCGCCGCTCACGCAGGTGGCCAACCACGAAAAATTCATGCCGCGCGATTTCATCAGCCAGGACGGCTTTGGCATTACCGCCAAGTGCCGCCGTTACCTGACGCCGCTGATCCAGGGTGAGGATTACCCGCCGTACCGCAATGGACTGCCGCACTACGTGACACTGCGCAACGCCGCCGTGCCGAAAAAACTCAAACCTGCCTTCAAAGTTTGACGGAGACGAATCCATGACCATCACAGCCGACTTGTGGTTTGCCTTTGCCTGCGGGGTGCTCGCCATCCTGTACGGCGTGATCTCGGTAGGCTGGGTGCTGAAACGCCCCACCGGCAACGATCGTATGCGCGAAATCGCCGCGGCCATCCAGGTGGGCGCCAAGGCCTATCTGAATCGTCAGTACCGCACCATCGCCATGGCCGGCGTGGTGCTGTTCCTGCTGATCGGCTTTGTGCTGAGAAGCTGGCCGGCCGCCATTGGCTTTGCCATCGGCTCGATCCTTTCCGGCTCGGCCGGATACATCGGCATGCACATCTCAGTGCGCGCCAATGTCCGCACCGCGGAAGCCGCTCGTCACGGCATCAAAGCCGCGCTCAAACTGGCGTTTCGCAGCGGGTCGATTACCGGCATGCTGGTTGCGGGCCTGGCGCTCCTCGGCATCTCCGTGTACTACTCGATCCTGCGCCAGTTCCTCAGCGAAGAAGCCGCACTGCATGCGTTGATTGGTCTCGCATTCGGCGCTTCGCTGATTTCGATCTTCGCGCGTCTGGGCGGCGGCATCTTTACCAAGG
>JBOIBB010000046.1:0-7837 GCA_050739335.1 Gammaproteobacteria bacterium | reverse complement strand
CACCAGTTGTCATCGCCCGGGGGAGGCGCCGCCGTGTAGGCGATGCGCTTGCCATCCGGTGAGAAATCGAACTCGTACACGTACAGGCTCGCGGGTGTCAGGACCCGGAGCTTTCCGCTGGATACTGTGAGCGTAGCGACGCGCTCGGGCCGCGCGTCGTTCTCGCCGATCACCCCGACGCGCGGGTTGCTCGAAGCCGTGGCCTGCGCGAGCCGCGTCGCGCCCGGCACATACAGGAAGGCGAGCCGTTCGCCGTCGGGGGTCCAGTGCAGGTCGCTCGCATAGCCGTTGAGGTCAACTAGCTTTAGCGGCTTGGCTCCGGTGTCCGCGTGCAGCAGCCAGATTGCGCCGTTGATCGGCTTGGTGTTGGTCGGGTTTACCTTGCAACGGGTGAGGACTGCGAGCGTGTCCGATTTCGGTGCCCAGTCGAGGCCTTCGGGTTTGCAGCCGCCGGGAATCGAGACCGTGTGCGCATTGCGGCCGTTCCCGGCGCTGAGCGTCAAGGTGGATTCGTCCTTGTGTGTTACGAGCCAGGCCAAGTGCTCGCCATCACTCGAAAGCGTGACGGAGCGAATCTCTTTTACGTTCGCGCGCTGTGCCAGGATTGCATCAATCCGCGCAGTTTCGGACGAGGCGGGCGGAGCGGCGACAGCAGGTCCGGCGGCAGCGAGGGTTGCGAGCGCGAGCCAGCAAATGGCATGTTTCATGTGAACTCCTCCGGCTGAAAGGCGCGGGAATATTACTACAGCGTGGGCCTCGGCCCGATAACGTTTGATGTGACCGTCGGTCCGGAGAGTGGTTCAACTCCGGCGGGAAAGGTTCGCGGAAAACGCGCCTGCCGTCGCCGCGTCCGGCACGCCGAGCCCGGTACAGGGATCCCAGCCGGGCCCGGCACTATATATGCCGTTGCTGCCTTGCGTGATGTCGCGCAGGTCGGCGGCCGCCTTGTGCGGTTGCACGCCGCGGTAGAGCGCAGTCTGGGCGAGTCCCGGATGCCTGTCTGTGAGCTGCGCCACGCGCGCGACGAGTCCGGACCAGAAAGGCGCGACTGCGCTCGTACCGCCGATGACCATCGCCTGGCCGTCGACGAAGATCTGGTAGCCAGTCTGTGGATCGGCGTCCGCAGCGACGTCGGGCACGCCGCGGCCCGTGCCGCCGCCTGCGCGCGCCGGCACTCCGGCGTGTTGCTGCCAGCCAGGCAGCGCAAAGGCGTCACTCACTCCGCCGCCCGTCGCGCCGCCACGGCCGCCGTCGTTCCATACCGTTTCCGAGATCACGCGGCCGTCTGCGGCTTCGAGCGTAGTGCCGCCGCAGCCGAGTACGTGCGGGCTCGACGCCGGAAAGTCGACGTGCGGGCCCGGTCCGCCGCTGTCGCTGCTGCCGTTGTCGCCCGCCGCCGCGATTACCGTGACGCCCATCGCCACCGCGTCGGCGCAGGCTTCGTCCATGGCGGTGCGCGCCGCACTGCTCCATTGGTCTTCGCTCTGGCCCCAACTGATACTGAGCGCCGTCGGCGCGGGGCTCGCGTGCGCGGCATCGCTGATGGCATCGAGAAATCCGGCGTCGGTATTCGGCGCGAAGTACACCAATATATTGGCCCGTGGCGCGAGTGCGCCGGCGACTTCGATGTCGAGCAGTACTTCGGCATCGGCGCCTTCGGGATCCTGGCCAGGGGTGTTTACTGCACCATCCACGCTGACGGCCTTGACTTCCGGCGTGGTGAGACCAAGTCCGCGGAAATAAGTATCGAGATCCGTTTGCGCGAAACCCCCGCCGAGTTCGATGATCGCAATGGTTTCGCCTGCGCCATCGGCTGCGGGCAGCGAGTAGATCTCGGCCAATTGCAGCGGCGTGTAACTCGTGCCAGGCACATCGGCGCGCGCCACGAGCGAGCGCGGATGCGCTTGCGGCGCCTCGCCGCCGAGAATGGCAAGGGTGATGCCGGCGAGCGCGGGCGGGGTGTGTTTTATCCAAGCGCGCACGGTGTCGGCAGGGCCCGACACCCGCACGCGGCGCGAAGCCGCATGTTCCGCGATGATGCTGAGCCCCGCCGCGCTTGTGGCCGCGCGCAGCCGCATGAGATCGGCGGGCGCGGCGCCGTAACGCGTACCGAGCTGCTCCGACGTGAGCGGAGTTTGGGCTTTGGCCAGTGCGGCGCGCCGACGCAGCACGATGGTGGCAGTGGCGGCTGGTTTTTGGTTTGCGGGTTTCTTACTCATGACGCATGCACCCTCCTTGTGGGTTCGGGCTTCACATGCATTCCGACCCGACCTGCACTGGCGGGTTCCCGCCCTGTGTACACAAACCGGTTACGCTTGGGCGCTCCGATTTGCGCGAAAATGGGCGATGCATTCCGCATTTGCGGTACCCGGTGCCGGACAAAATTAATGAAGAACGCGATGTTTGTGCTGGGCGCAGTCGATCCTGAGATGCGCGCCATCGAAAGCCTTCTGCGTGCCCAACAGGTGCGCTTCGAGTATGCGCGCGTCGGGGGTAAGCGCGTGTATCCGGCCAACGCGTATCAAGCCGGGCTGCCGGAGGCGGCGCGCGCGCTGCTCAAGGCCGGCGGGCGGGTGTACGCAGTCGAGTGCATCGATCGCCTGCCCGCGGGTGTCACGCGCATCGACCATCACCGTCCGGGCGATCCCGGTTACAGCCGGCCGCCCGCCGAGTACTGGGCGGCGTCGAGTTTCGGGCAGACCGTAGCGGCACTCGGCGAGGCTTGCGGTGCGAGCCTGCGCATCAGTGCGGAAATGCGCATGATCGCGGCGGCCGATCACTGTCTCGGCGCCGCGTACCAGGGCGAGTGCCCGGGAATCGATCCGGCGGCGCTGATCCGCTGGCACATCACCGCGCGTGCGCGTTACGAGCAGCGCCCCGAGACCGAAGTGCAGGCGGACGTCGAAGCCACGCGTCAGACTCTGCGCGACTGCCCGCGCATCGAACTGGCGCCGGGCATCTATGCGGCCGATGTGCGCGGCCAGCCGGTCGCCGAGTTGCTACTGGCCGCGGCTCGCGATGGGCAGTGCTGCCTCTCGGCAATTACCGCGCGTGATGGGCGCACCAAGATCGGTTGCCTGGTCGGGAGCCCCGTGCAGGTTTCCGCCTTCATGCAAAGCTGGGCGCCGACGCATCATCTGGTGGATATCTACGGCGATTCGATCCGTGGGTACGCCGGTGCCTACGTGCCCTGATCGCGCGGGTTTTTACACGAGCCGAACTTTGGCGGCGAGCGCTTCGGGCGTGAGCGTCTGCACGCTGTCGATCAACGCCACGGCGAAGCTTCCCGGGCCGTGCGCGTGCTTCGCGGCGGCCTCGGCGGCGAGTGTTAGCAGCGCAGTCGCGGCCGCCGCCGCGTACAACGGATCTTCGACCACCGCGGCAAACCCCGCCATGAGCGCGCCGAGCGCGCAGCCCGAGCCCGTGATGCGCGTCGAATACACGTGACCGTTGTCGATGCGCACGAGGCTGTGGCCGTCGGTGAGGTGATCCACCTTGCCGCTCACGGCCACCACGGTCGCGTGGCTTGCCGCGAGCATTGCGGCCGCGTCGACGGCCTGCTCGGCGCTCGCAGTCGACTCGACGCCTTTGCCGCCGGCGCCGCCCGTGAGCGCGAGGATTTCCGAGGCGTTGCCGCGCACGATCGTCGGGTGATGCTGGGTGAGGAAATCGCGCGCGAGCGTCGTGCGCCAGGCGAGCACTCCGGCAGCCACCGGGTCGAGCACCCAGGGCCGGCCAGCCGCTTCGGCGCCGCGCACCGCCGCGGCCATGGCCTGAGCGGTATCCGGATAGGGGGTGCCCAAGTTCACGAGCACGGCGCCGGCAATGCCCGCGAAGGCTTCGGCTTCGTTCGGATTGTCGACCATCGCGGGACTCGCGCCCGCCGCGAGCAGCACGTTGGCGGTGAAATTTGCCACCACGATGTTAGTGAGGCACTGCACCAGCGGCGCGCGTGCGCGCAGCGCCGCCAACGCGGTACCGAGTTCCGCGGCGGTTAATCGACTGGGAACAAGTGAATGCGACATGACTGACGTCCCTCCGCTAGTACGATCTAGTTCAGGTTCGACGGGTGTGATCTCAGCCTGCGTTTGCGCCAGGCACCCCGCGTCTTGACTGCGAGTTTAGCGTACATCGACGTCGTGCGGCGCGGCGTTACGCGCTGTTCCGGTCCGGGTTTTGCCGAGGTGTGCGTCCCCCTGCGGAGACTGGGCTTAACGTGGTGGGACTATACTGTTTTGCTGGCTCAGGGCATTGGGGTGGGACATGCATCCGCCAGGAGAGGACGCTATGCCACGGGTGAGAACTGTTTTTGTGCTGTGCGCATGTCTGGGCGTGAGTCCGGTTGTCTGGGGCGACACGGGACTCGTGGTGCAGACCGTCATCCCTGCTTCCTCTGTGGGCGAATTATCAGTATCCGGCGATACCATTGCCGCTAGTGTTCCGAGCGGTTTCCGCGGCTCGGATGGTACTGAGATCTACACGCAACAGGCTTCCGGCGAATGGCAAATGACTCAGAGTCTGGCAACGCCCGGTCCGGAGGCCCTTTCGGGAAATGAGATCATTCTGGGCGACCGGAGCGACGCGCTTTTTCAGGCCAATCCGGTAATCATTTACGCCTCTTCGGGCAACGGTGTGTGGACGGAGCAGGCATCGCTCATCGCCGCGGATATCACTACCTGCGACTGGTTTGGTTCCGCGGTAGCCATTGACGGTAACGTTGCCGTGATCGGGGCCCAGACCCACGGGGGCGGTGCCCCGGACCCATGGTGCCATCCCGCGCCGGGCGCCGCCTATGTCTTCGAGCGCGATGCGACCGGAACCTGGGTGCAGACTGCGGAATTGTTGCCGCCGGCCACGCAATCCATCAATGATTTTGGCCAAATTGTGGCAGTGTCGGGAAACACGATACTGGTGAGGGCGATCCACGAGCAGACGTCCGTCGGATCGGTGTCGATGCTCGGTGAGACTTTTGTTTACACGCAGCAAAGCTTCGGAAACTGGACGCAGACCGCGGTAATACCGGGGCCCGGTATCCTGGGCACGTTGGCGATTGCCGGTGACGAGGTCGCGGTGCAGTCCAATTCGGTGCCGGTGGACATTTACACTCTGAGCACGGGCGGGCAGCCGACGCTGCTACAGACCCTGTCCGGCACTTCCGTTGCTCTGACCGGTCCACCGGGCCAGATTTTCGGTACCGGTATTGCGCTGTCGAGTTCCTTGCTGCTGATCGTCGCGGGCGGCAACTCCACGATGTGTCCGGAGATTGCCGGAGCGAATATTCCGCCGTGCCAATCGATTGCGACTCAAGGTGGGGTGTATGCGTACACCTTAAGCGCCGGCCGGTGGCAACCGATCAATGTCTACGCGCCGGCAAACTTGGCTTTGACAGCGCTGGGCGACAGCGTGTCCACGGACGGGGTGACGGCCGTAGCCAGTTCAGCGCAGGGGATCGCGGTAATGCAACTGGGCAGCGTACCGGCCGGGGACGTAGTCGTTCCGTCCTATCAGGTGCCGCCGCCGGGCTCGACTTCTTCCGATCCGCCGGATCCACCGGCGCCGACGGCATCTGCGCCACAACACCCAAGCTCTGGTGGCGGCGCCTTGGGCTTTATCGCTGTGATGCTGCTGGGAGTGCTGTGGAGCTGCCGTGGGCCGCGTGCATTCCGCGAGCGCTGAGAAATACGGCGCAGGCTCACCACGAGTTTGAGATTACTCGCACCGGCGGGTGATCTTCTCCTTCGATGTTCGCGTGCCGCATTGTGCCGCCGCCGCCATTTTTGACCGTGCACCCAGCCGTTCAATCCATCTCGAACTTTGGCGAAATTCCTGTAAAAAAGTGCATACCGCGTGCACCTCTTCGCAAGCAAGAGTTGCGGGTGGTCGTGAGACGAATTTAGCGCTTGGTGCGCAATCGATAGTGGCATTTGGCGGGTACGCATTGGGTGTTAACATGCCGCGCAAAATAACTCTGGCGTCGTACTATGCCCGTCATCACCTGCATCGAGGATCTGCGCCAGCTTTATCTGAAGCGCGTGCCGCGCATGTTCGTGGATTACTGCGAGTCGGGTTCCTGGACCGAAACCACCCTGCGCCGCAATCTCGAAGATTTCGCGCGTATCCAGTTGCACCAGCGCGTGGCCGTGGGCGTGGATCACTGCTCACAGCAAAGCACCATGCTGGGTGAAAAGGTCGCACTGCCGGTCGCGCTTTCGCCGGTGGGGCTCTGTGGCATGCAGCACAGTGACGGCGAGATACTCGCGGCGCGCGCTGCGCTTGATTTCGGCGTGCCGTACACGATCTCGACCATGAGCGTGTGCTCGATCGAAGACGTGGCGGCAGCGGTCCAGCGTCCGTTCTGGTTTCAGTTGTACGTCATGCGCGACCACGACTTCATCGGCCGGCTCATCGACCGCGCCAAAGCCGCGGGCTGCTCGGCGCTAGTCTTGACGCTCGATCTGCAGGTGATGGGCCAACGGCATCGTGATATCAAAAACGGCCTCTCGACGCCGCCCAAGCCTACGCTGCGCAACCTCGCGAATCTCGCTTGGCATCCGCGCTGGTGTTGGAACATGCTGCACACGCGCCGGCACCAGTTCGGCAATATCGTGGGTCACGTCACGGGTGTGAGCGACATGTCGTCGCTCTCCGCCTGGACCGCCGAGCAGTTCGACCGCGGTCTCAATTGGAACGACGTGGACTGGATCCGTGAGCGCTGGGGCGGCAAGCTGGTGCTGAAGGGCATCATGGACCCCGAGGATGCCGTGCTCGCGGTGGCGCGCGGTGCCGACGCCATCGTGGTGTCCAACCATGGCGGCCGACAATTGGACGGCGCACCGTCCTCGATCAGCGTGCTGCCCGCAATCGCCGCGCGGGTCGGAGACCAGTGCGAAGTCTGGCTCGACAGCGGCGTGCGATCGGGGCAGGACGTATTCAAGGCACTCGCGCTCGGCGCGCGCGGAGTGCTCATTGGCCGCGCGTTCGTATATGGGCTCGGCGCACTTGGTGAGGCGGGCGTCCGTACCACACTCGAACTCATCCGCCGCGAACTCGATCTCACCATGGTGCTTTGCGGAGTGCGCTCGATCGACGAGATCGATGCGCGTGTGATCGAACCCGGCACCTTCCTCGCGCCGCGCTGACATGCGGAACGGATGCTTGTCGTTAAGAGGATCCTGGAAGCAAGGGCGTTACCTGCGCACAACATACGCTCTGGCATTGACCATAGGCGGCGAGCCGCCATGACCTGACCTTCCGGGCTCAAATCGAAGTGCCGCAAAGCGGCCATTCGGATTCCGTGCAATCAACGGCGCCTTTGCTCTGCGTCAGCGGACGAATCATGCGCTTACAGCGCCGATGCTACCCGAATAGGCGCGGGGTACGGTGAGCTGACCTGCAGCCGCTACGACCAACGCGGCATAACACGGGATTTCGACTGGAGCAAGCCCCGCCCCGCCCTCGCCAGGGTGGTGAACTCGTCTTATGGTGTTAGTACCGTCTTTTCGGCAACGTGTATGATTTTGCCGTCCTAATTGCTTGCTTTGGAAAGCAAGCACCATGCCGAATTCGACTATTTTCAGCGCACTACGCTAGCGCTTAGCGAATACTGAACACCTGACAAAAGGCGCGTTGGTATGTGAGTAGGTATTACCAACCGTCCGAAACCTCCGCATGCTAAAGGAATCGCGAGCAACTCAAATATGAACGCCTACATTCACCTCATAAGAGAAAATTGGGCAACTCAACCGGATCGTGTCAGGAGGGTGGTGGGAATTCTTGGAAAGCGATCTCCGTCCGTTGTCATGATGGAGCCGTTCAAGCCGCGAGATCAAGTGCGGCG
>JBOIBB010000045.1:0-29841 GCA_050739335.1 Gammaproteobacteria bacterium | reverse complement strand
GTGCCGGCGGGCGCCGGCACCGCTTCGAGATTCACCAGCGCCTGTCGAACGGCCTCGCGTGCCAAACCAAGTGCCCGACCGGACTCCAGGAAATAACCGTAGCCAAAACGGCCGCCACCGCCGGCATAGCCTTGCTCGCGCCTTCCGTGCTGCTCGGCAATCACACTCACATTGAAGCGCACCAGCGGGCGCACGTCGGCCGCAAAGGTGCCGTCGCTCGCGGCGACGAGCACCACTTCGTGCACGCCCGAGAGGCTCACCATCACCTGTTTCACACGCGGGTCCTGGCGTCGCGCTTCGCGATCGACCTGCTCGAGGATCTGCACCTTGTCGGCGTCGGGCAGCGTCGGCAGCGGATCGAGCGGCACATAGAGTTTCTGCGCGGCCGCCGCGTGCCAAGCCGCAAGCGCGCCGCCACCGCCCTGCTTGGCAATCGCGCGTGCCATGTCCGACGCGCGCGTGAGCGCCACCGGCACGATTTCATCGGAATAGGCAAACCCGGTTTTCTCGCCCGCAACCGCGCGCACCCCCACGCCCTGCTCGACATCGTAATTGCCGCTTTTGACGATACCGTCCTCGAGTGACCAGGACTCGTGACGCGTCAACTGAAAGTACAGCTCGGCCGCATCCACGCGGTAACTCAGGATATTGTCGAGTGTGCGGGCAATGGCATTTTCATCCAGCCCGCCGGGAGCCAGCAGATTTTGTTGAGCGATTTGCAGCGGATTATCCATGAATATCAGTTCTGGCGTGCCGGTGTGGAACCGGAAATCATTTTATCGCAAGCGCCGATGACTCAAGGCCGGGAAGCGTGCACGCAGACGCTGTTGCGCATCCGTGTCAATCGCGGCCATAACCACACCCGGGTCCTCGGCCCGCTCGGCGAGCACTTCTCCCCAGGGATCGACGATGATCGAGTGACCCCAAGTCTCGCGGCCGTTCGCGTGCCGCCCAGTTTGCGCCGCGGCGATCACAAACGCCAGGTTTTCGACCGCGCGTGCGCGGTTGAGCAACTCCCAGTGTGCGGCGCCGGTGGTGCGCGTAAACGCCGAGGGCACGGCAAACAGCACGGCACCTTGCGCGGCAAGTTCGCGGTACAACTCGGGAAAGCGCAGATCGTAACAAATGCTCAGACCGAGTTTCCCGAGGGGCGTGTCGATGGCCACCACGCGTGCGCCGGCCAAGATGCCGCGCGACTCGTGATACGACTCGTCGGTGCCATTCACGCTAACGTCGAAGAGATGCATCTTGTCGTAGCAGGCAATGCGCGTGCCGCGCGCGTCGTACACCGCTGAGCGCGCATAGACCTTGTCGGTACCGGCCAACACCGGCACACTGCCGCCGACGATCCAGACTCTGAGATGCGCGGCCTTCTCGGCGAGAAAATCCTGGATCACCCCATGACCGTCGAGTTCACCCGCGGCGAGGCGCTCCTCATCGCTGCGCGCCATGAGTGCGAAATTCTCCGGGAGCACCACGAGTTCTGCTCCCTGCGCCGCGGCCGTGGCCATGAGCCTGCCAGCCTCCCGCAGGTTCACGTCGACCTCGGCGCCGGAGTTGAGCTGAATCGCTGCGATCTGGTGCACGCTCACGGCTGAACTGTGAGTGTCACGGAATTCTCATCCTTCCCGCTCACCTCGCTCTGAATGTCGGCCGACGGAATACCGAGCGACACCAGCCAATCCTCGACCTCGCTCGCCCACAGGTTCCCCACCTCGTCGCCGGAATGCTGGATCACGAGCTTCGAGCCCGGATGGCGCATCCAGTCCTGGACCGCCTGGTGTACCGGTGGCATGCCGAGCAGCACCGCGCCGCTGCGTGGCTGCATCCACAGATCGGCGGTGATCGTGTAGCTTGTGGCACGTGCATTGGCAGCCAAGCCGGCGGCGGCCAGCGCTAATAGAAACACGCTCAGGTATCTCATGTTTACTGCGAGGACTTGGCGGCCGGAGCCGCCGGTGCGGGCATAACCGTGAGTTTGGGATTATCCCACGTCCCGGAGAGGTGGTAACGCGTTTCCCCAACTTGCGACAGTGGTTTCTTGAAGATCTCGGTGATCAAGAACACCACCGCACCAACGCCAACGCCGCCCGCAAGCGCGCCGAGCACCGGCAGGGTCGAGCCGACGCTCGGCGTGACGACCACCGCTTCATCGAAATCGTGGCTCACCAGCCCGGTGCGCCCGACCATCTGGATTTTTGCAGCCGGACCGCGGATGGTGAGATCCGGCGTATACGCATCCCCGTCTCTGAGCGTGAAATTGCCCTCGATAGTGTCAAACGCAAAGCCTTTGCCGAGCACATCGCGGAAATTGAACAGCAGGCGCCGCGGCAAAGCATTGATGCTGAGCAGGCCGAAGATGCGTCCGGCGCCGGGCTTCACGTCGAGCAGGCTGCCGTGGCGCAACACCACGTGCAGCTTGCCGCCGAGGTTCGGCAGGATCTCCGCAAGCGGACCGCCGGGCCAGTGCAGCTCGGCGGTGAGCTCGCCGTCGTTACCGCTGATTCCGGGTGCGTAGCCGAAAGCCTCGAGCGTACGCTCGACATTGGTGCTCTTCAGTTCAGCCTTGAGGCTGGTCGCGTCACTGCCATCCGCGCGCCGCAGCCAGTCGCCACTCGCGTTGAGCTTGAAGCTCGGATCGTCGATCGAGAGGCTCTTGAGTTCGACACCGTCCGGCACCGGCGTGAGCTCGGCATGCAGGTTTTCGAAGTGTGCATCGTTGTAACGCAGTTGCCGCGCAGTCAAGCGCAGCGCCGGCAATTTGCGCGGATCGAGTTGCAGCGCGGGTCCCTTCCGTTCCTCCGCGGATTTGCGCACCAGATCGAGGCGCTGCAGGTCGGCCACGATCGGGTGTGCTACATCCACGTGATAAGGCCAGGCGATGGTGCCGGTCACCGCGGGACTTGTAAGCGCGATATTCCAGGCGTCGGCGCCACGGGCGAGTTCGAAATGCAGATTCTTAAGATCTTGCCCAAAACCCGAGAACTCGCCGAGACTCACGTCGGCGGAGGAAAACAGCGCTGGCGACAGCGCAGCCCGCGCCGCGGAGTTGGCCGGCAACAAGGCCTGCCAGGCGCTCAGCGAGAACTCGGGCAAGCGGCCGCTGATTTTCAGCCCGGCCACCGGCGGCAGGGCGGCGAGTCCGCCGCCGAGCGCGAGTTCGCCACGCTCGAAGTGCCAGCCATCTTTCGCGGGCGTGAACTTCGCGATGGCATTCACCAGGTCGTTGTAATTGAAGTGCAGATCGGCGGCCCCGTCGACCCCGAGCGCCATCGCAACCACGAGCGGCGCGACGGCGGATGCGGGTTTGCTGAACGGCGCCGGCAACCCGACACCAAGGCCCTGCATATTCGAGCTGAGAGTGAGCGCGAGGCCGACGGTGCTGGCACCCGGCCGGCTCGGCAAGCGGCCGTCGAGCTGCCACTCGGCCGTGCCACTGAGCGCCGCACCAAACGCTTTGGGCAGCGCGGCCGCGAGATCTGCAGCCTGCGCTCCGCCCGTGGCATGAATGCGGGTGGCGTCATGACCGGTGACGCGCGCGAGATTCATGCTCAGCGGCGCGCCCAGGAACTCGCCTTGCAGCCCCTTGGCGCTCACTCCGTTCTGGGTAATGTTCACGCGGCCGTGCAGTCCGGTCACCGGCCATTGCGCAAGGCCCGCCATGGTCACGCCGACGTCGGTGAGTTGGGCGTTCGCGTCCAACACGTATTGTTCGGGATGCTGCACCGGCAACTGTAAATTCAGGTGCACGGCGGCCGTGCCGCTCACCTGCACACCGTCGAGTACTTTCGCGAAGCGGTCCGCAAGCGGACCCTTGGCGAGAAATGCCAGTGCGGTGCCGGCAGTGCCACGCGCCATTCCCTGGATTTCCAGCAAACCGTTGCGCAGGTCCGCAAAACGCGCGCTGGCACCGGCGACGTCATCGTCCAGCAAGCGCGCGTGCTGAACCGTGACTTGCATGCCCTGATTCTTGAACTCGACCTCGGCATCAATGCCGGTGAGAGGCGGCCAGCCGTCCGCGTAATCGAGGCGGCCGTGCTGCAGATGGAAGCGGATATCGAAAAGGCCCGGGCCCTGGGCGTAGGGGAAATCGTGGAGCTTGCCCTGCAACACCAAACTCGCGTTCGACACCTGGCCCGCGACGATGGCGCGGTCGAGCCAGGCGATGACCTCTTTCGGCATGATGCCGACCGGGAAATACGCCGACTTGTTCCGGGCGTCGGCATGTTCGGCACTCGCCCTGAGATCGATCGTCGGCGAGCCGCCCGCCGCCGGCAGCAGCAGCGTGCCGCTGGCGGTCGCCTGTGCAACATCCGGGTTGCTGGCAGAAAGATTTCGCAGATCGAAGTGCCAGCCTTGCGCGTCGTGGTGAAAATCGAGTGCCGCACTCAAGCGGCTCAACATGAGCGGCCCGCGGAAGAGATGCGGGAAGCTCACGCTCGCGTCGCGGCCGGCGAGTACGAGCTGGCCGTCGTCCTGATCGGCCGTGAGCGTTCCGGAAAGCCCGCTGAAGCCCGGAACTTTGCCGTCCGCGTGTACGGTCAGGCCCTGAAAACGTGCGTCGAGCGCCCAGGAAGAAACCGCCGCGCCTGCACGCGTGACCGCGAATTTCACCGCATGCAAGTCGCCGGCAGGCGCAAGTCGCGTGAGCGGCGCGAGTATTGCCGGCTCATCCGCGGGCAGCCAGGCACCGAGCAACACGAGGTCCTGCAAACGCAGAAAACTCGCTGCACCTTCCCAGCTCGAGCCGCCGGCCGCGGTCTGCACGTGCTCAAGGTCGAAGCGGCTGACCGGCCAGACATCGGTGCCGCGGCGCAATTCGAGGTTGCGGCCGGCAAGCGTCCAGCCGTGTGCATTCCCGGCCCAGGTGAGATTGACAGCCAGTCGATCCACGCTCGGCGCCGACCCAGCGGCTGCAATCTGCTGCGCCTGAAGGCTCAGATCGGCGCTGCGCACCTGCCGGCCGTCGCCGTGCACCCGTGCGAATACATTCACTACGCCGCTGCGCAGGCGCCCGTCGTAAGCCGGCCAGTACGCGAGCAAACGCGGCAACACCAGCGCCTCGCCGTCACCTTCGACCTGCCACTCCCAAGTCTCGGGATCGGCGCTCGTGCCCAGCACCTGCAGGTTGACCGTCAGGGTCCGGCCAAATTGTTCGGGCAAGTGCAGGCTGCCACTCAGCCGGTGCCGGTCGCGGGTATTGTTGACGTTCATGCGGATGGCGGTAAACGCGAGCGCGGTAGCCGGAGCGCGCAGATCCACAAACGTCACCGTGCCCTCGCGCACCAGTATCTGGCCTTCCTGCGCGAACAGTTCGCGCGCCGCTTGCCGCCATCCGGTGCGCTCAAAGCCGCCGACCGTGCTGCCCTCGAGCCCCAGGATGTCGTAGTGACCGTCGAGGTCACGCTGCAAGGTGAGATAGGGCGCCATAAGGACGATGCGATTCGGGCGCGCGAAGCGCGTGTGCAGAATCGCCGCGGGCGTGAATCCCAGGCGGATTTGCCGGGCGGCAATCAACACTCGGCGGCGATCGTGGGAATAAATTTCGACGTCATCGAGCGTGAGCTCCGGTCCGTACAGCCCCCACTGTGCGCCCATGCTTGCGATCGAGACCGGGCGCCCGAGTACGCGGCTCGCGTAGGCTTCTGCCTCGGCGCGATAAACCGGCACCACCGGCGCCAATGTGCGGAACAATCCTGCCGCGAGCAGAACCGCAAGCGCCAGGAATGCCAGCACCCCGGCGAGCCAGCGCCAGGCGATCTGCTGCCAGCGTTTCACATGCATGCCTGCGCGATCCCGGCCGTCACAGCGGCACGACGTCAAACTGTTCGCGAGTGTAAAGCGTTTCCGCCTGCAAACGAATGGGTTTTTCGATCTCCGTCCCGAGGTCGGCCAGGGCCGTCGACTCTTCTTCGAGCAGCAGGTCGATGACCTCCGGGGCCGCGAGCACACGCAACTCGCGCACTTCAAACTGCCGCGCGACGCGCAGGAGCTCGCGAAAAACGTCGTAGCACACGGTCTGCGCGGTGCGCAGCGAGCCGCGCCCCTGGCACACCGGGCACGGCATGCAGAGTATGTGCTCGAGGCTCTCGCGGGTGCGCTTGCGTGTCATCTCGACGAGCCCCAGTGCCGATACTGGGCTCACCTCGGTGCGCGCGCGGTCCTTCGCCAGCGCCTCTTGGAGCACTTCCAGCACCTGCTCACGATGCGTCGCGTCCTGCATGTCGATGAAGTCGATCACGATGATGCCGCCGAGATTTCGCAGCCGCAGTTGGCGGGCGACAGCCTGTGCGGCTTCGAGGTTGGTCTTGAGCACCGTGTCCTCGAGATTGTGTTGCCCGACGTACGCTCCGGTGTTCACATCGACGGTGGTCATGGCCTCGGTCTGGTCAATCACGAGACTGCCACCCGACTTGAGCGGCACGCGGCGCTCAAGCGCTTTCCCGATCTCCTCTTCGATGCCGTAGAGGTCGAAGATTGGCGGCGCCGCGTCGTAGAGTTCTATGAGCGGCAGCATCGCCGGCGCGAACGTAGCCGCGAACTCGTGCATGCTCGTGGCGGCGGCCGCCGAGTCCACGCGAATATGATCCACGCGGCTGCCCAGATAATCGCGGAGCATGCGCAGCGGCAACGGCAGGTCGGCGTGCAGCAACGCGCCCGCCGGTATCGCCGATGCGCGTTCGGCGAGCGTCGCCCAGAGCTTGTGGAGATACAGGAGATCGGCGCGCAGGGCCTCGGGGCTTGCGCCTTCGGCCACGGTACGCACAATGTATCCGCCCGCCGCGTCGGCGGAAAAAATCTGCATGAGATCCGCAAGACGCGTGCGCTCAGCCGGATCCTCGATGCGGTTGGAAACGCCTACGCCCGTCCCGCCCGGCAGGTACACCAGAAAGCGCGAAGGAATGCTGAGGTGCGTGGTGAGCCGCGCGCCCTTGCTGCCGAGCGGATCCTTGAGCACCTGCACCAGCAGTTCCTGGCCTGCATGCAACAGCTCGTGGATTTCGGGCGCCGCCGCCGGCGCGCCCTCATGGTCTTCATAGGCGGTCTCGAGCGCGTCCGCCGCGTGCAGAAAGGCGGTCCGTTCGAGCCCGACATCGACAAAGGCCGCCTGGATGCCGGGCAGTACTCGCGAGACCTTGCCTTTATAGATATTGCCCACGAGGCCACGCCGGCTCTCGCGTTCAATCTGCAACTCCTGCAGTACGCCGTTTTCGAGCAGCGCCACGCGGGTTTCGCGCGCTGTGACGTTGATGAGTATTTCTTCGCTCATTGCAAGCCTGTACGCAAGATGTGCCTCCCCTCACGGAATTTCGATGCCCGCCGTGCGCAGCAACTCGGCGGTCTCGAATAGCGGCAAGCCCATGACTCCCGAGTAACTGCCCACCAAGTGCTCAACGAATGCCGCTCCGATACCCTGAATCGCGTAGCCACCCGCCTTGTCGCAGGGCTCGCCGGTCGCCCAATACGCGCGAGCCTCCGCCGCCGCGATGCGGCGAAACCGCACGCTACTCACCACCAGCCGCTTGCGAGTGGTACCGCTCGCCTGCAGCCCAACGCAGGATAATACCCGATGCTCGCGGCCAGACAGGCGCGCGAGCATCGCGAGCGCCTCATCACGGTCGCGCGGCTTGCCGAGCATCTCCGCATCAATACTCACAACCGTGTCGGCGGCGAGGAGCAGCGCACCACGGGGCACAACGTTGCGCTCACGGGCGGCAGACAGTTTCGCATCCACGACACGCTCGACATAGACCTCGATGGCTTCGCCCGGCCGGCGGCTTTCATCGGCATCCGCCGCCAGCACCTCGAAACGCAGCCCGAGCTGGCGCAGTAATTCAGCACGTCGCGGCGAGCGGGAAGCGAGGTAGACATTACTTGCGTTCATGCTTGGGCACGCTGACTAGGAATGACAGGCCGTCCCGGAAAGATCATCGATGCGCCGCCTGCAATGCACAGAATCGCGAGGTTTTTCCATCGCGCCACGTGACCGACTATGAAGGAGTAGCCGCCTCGGCTACGGTCTCCGGTGTCAGCCACGATGGTACGGATGGCCATGGAGAATCGTCCAAGCACGATAAAGCTGCTCCGCGACTATTACCCGCACCAGACCATGAGGCAAGGTCAGCGCAGAGAGCGACCACTTGAGTTGCGCACGAGCGAGGCAGTCGGGTGCCAGTCCATCCGGGCCGCCGATGAGGAAGGCGACATCGCGTCCCGCAGCGAGCCAGTTCTCGAATTCACGCGCGAGCGCGGCGGTGCTGAAAGTGCGCCCCGCCACATCGAGCGCCACCACATGTGCAGCGTCGCGTAGCGCGGCGAGCATGCGTTTACCCTCGCCTGCGACGGCCCGCTCGACATCGCCAGGCTTGCGGCGCGCACCCAGGCGGATCTCGGTGAGTGCGAGGCGGCACTCGCGTGGCAGGCGCTTGCGGTATTCCTCGAAACCCGCGCTTACCCAGGCCGGCTGCTGAGAGCCCGCGGCCAAAATCTCGAAACGCACGCTCAGTGCCGTCGGCGCGCCGCCGTCTGCGCTGCGGACAAATCCTCCACCGCGCTCGCGTCGGCGGAGACGCTCCAGAGCTTCTCCAGGTTATAAAAATCACGTGTCTGCGGGCGCATCACGTGCACCACGACGTCGCAGAGATCAATCAATATCCACTCCGCAGCGTTCTCGCCCTCGACGCCGAGCGGCCGCACTCCGGCTGCGCGTGCACGATCCTGTACCGCGCGCGCCAGCGACTTCACGTGCCGGTCGGAGGTGCCGCTCGCAATCACCATGCAGTCGGTGAGCGCGGTCATGCCGCGCACATCGAGCGTGCGTATATCCTCGGCTTTCATGTCCTCGAGCGCCGCGACTACCAGTTTCTGCAGTTCTTCCGTTTGCATCAAAGCTCCAGGGGTCGGGAGTAACAAGGCTGTTCAAGCAGGATCCGGTGCACGGCCTCCGGGACGAGGTAACGCAGGTCACGGCCGGCCGCGGCCAGCGCGCGCACACGTGAAGAGGATATTTCGAGCTGGGTTACGGGTTGCAGGAGAATCTTGCCCACCGGCACGCTGTGCAAGTCCTCGGGCCGTGCAACCTCCCGCTGGCGCAATTCCTCGGCCAGCACGCCGCTCACTTGCTGCACCCAGCCGGGTCGCTGCGCCACCACTACATGTGCGAGCGTGAAAATCCGCTGCCATTCGTGCCAGCCGGGAAACCCCAGAAAGGCGTCCATACCGGCGAGCAGCAGCAGCCGGTCGTGCGGATATTCGCCGCGGATTTCTTCCAGCGTGTCGACGGTGTAGGACGGAGCCGGACGCAGGATTTCGCGTTCGTCAACCACAAAGCGTGGTTCGCCGGCGAGCGCGGCCTTGACCATGGCCAGGCGCAACGGCGCGGGCGCCACCGGCAACGCCCGGTGCGGCGGCTGCCCGGAGGGCACAAAATGAATGGCATCGAGTGAAAGCGCTTCAAGAATTTCGAGCGCCGGCCGCAAATGGCCGAAGTGTATGGGATCGAAACTGCCCCCGAAGATGCCGATGCTTTTCATGCGCCTCGTGATTCTGCGCCGTGGCTCAGGCTGGCAGCCGCAAGCCCGCGAGCCGCACGCAGAAGTTTAACAGCTCGTCCCAGAGCCGGCCCGCGGCCCGTCCCTTGGCAACCAGATCGGCATGCGCCAGCA
Source organism: Gammaproteobacteria bacterium (assembly GCA_050739335.1). GTDB lineage: Bacteria > Pseudomonadota > Gammaproteobacteria > Natronospirales > REEB76 > REEB76. The sequence goes on along the minus strand of JBOIBB010000045.1, from coordinate 20,176 downwards.
GGGCGAGGAGCTTGCGCCACTCGTCCGGGGCGTGGCGCGCGAGCGCCTGGTCCGCCAGCCCGCGGCGCTTTTCCCAGACACCCGCGAGCGCGCGCGCGCGCGGCGTGCCAGCGCGAATGTCCCAGGCAAGCACACCGAGCTTGCGGGTCTCCTGAGTGAGCGTCCAGAGCACAAAATTGGGCTCGACACCCTCCTCACGCAGGCCATCGAGGATGTGCGCGGCACGCGCGGCGTCGCCGCCGAGCGCGGCATCCACGAGTTTGTAGGGGTCATAGCGTGCGCTGTCCACGACCGTGGCACGCAACGCTTCGGCATCGATCGGACCCGGGCCATGCAGCAGCCGCAGCTTGTCGATTTCCTGAGTGGCCGCCAAGAGGTTACCCTCGACGCGCTCGGCCAGCAGTGCAACCGCTTGGGCATCCGGCTCGAGCCCGCGGCTGCGCATGCGCTTGGCGAGCCACGCGGGCAGTTTGTCCGCCTCGATTGGCCACACCTGCAACAGCGCTCCAGCGCGCTCGAGGGCTTGCGCCCAGGCACCGCCGCCGCGCTCGAGCCGCGCGCTCACGACCAGCAACACCGTGTCCGGCGGCGGGTTGGCCGCGTAGGCCATGAGCACCGCCGCACCCTCGCTCGGCTTTCCCGACGGCAGGCGCACATCCAGCACACGCTGAGTACCGAACAGCGACAGACTCGCCGCGGCACTCTCGAGTTGCCGCCAGTCGAAGCCACGCTCGACAAAAAACACCTCGCGCTCCGTGTAGCCGCGCTCACGGGCGCTCCGGCGCACTTGATCGGCCGCTTCCTCGCGCTGCAGCGGCTCGTCGCCCGCGATGAGATACACGGGCGCGAGACCCGTGTGCAGCGCACCCGCGAGCGCTTCGGGGCTGATTTTCACGGCGTACCCGCGTGCGCGTGGCCGAGCGCCTGCAAGCGGAACAGAATCAACTGCGCCATGTTGTCTTCCATCGCCTTGTAGAGCACGTTCGCCTGCTCGGTATTGCCCAAGGTATTCGCGATGTCGTAGGCGTAATCGCGCGTCAAGGTGAGCGTTTGTGGGGCGATCAGGGTTTTTCCCGGTGCGCTGAGCGAAAACTGCACCTGATAGGCCACCTGGTATTCGAGCGGCTGGCCGGTGTTGCTCACCGACAGCACGCGCTGGAATCTCTGCCCGCTCAGAATATTGAGCGTGGCGGTCGCCGCGCTGGCGTCGTCCGTCACCGTTACCGTTGGCGAGCTCAGGTTGCGGCGCAACTCGCGCACCAGTTCGACATTGCCGCTGGCATCGGCAATAAAGGTCCGCTGCATCGCCGGCGGCAGTTGCGCGGGCTGGCGCAAGTGGAATCCGCAAGCGGCGACCAGCAGAGTCACACTTGCGAGCCCTAGAAGTTTGAACGCAGCCGCGCGCATTACACCACCAGATTCACGAGCCGCCCGGGCACCACGATCACCTTGCGCACCGGCTTGCCGGCCACGAATTTCTGCACATTGGGCTCGGCGAGCGCCTCGCGCTCAAGCTCGGCGCGCCCGGCCTCGGCCGACACACGAATCTTGCCGCGCAGCTTGCCGTTCACCTGCACCACGAGTTCCAAGCACGCGCGCGCGAGCGCGGTTTCATCCGCGGCGGGCCAATGCACCTGCATGACCGGTGTGTGCTCTCCGAGCGCCTGCCACAGCGCTTCGCAGATGTGCGGGGTGATCGGCGCAAGCAGCAACACCAAAGTCCGCAAGCCCGACTGCTGCAGTGCCCGGTCCTCAGGACTACGCGCGGCGTCGTGTGTCAGGGCGTTCAAGAGTTCCATGACGGCCGCACCCGCGGTATTGAAGGTGTAGCGCCGGCCGACGTCGTCCGTGACTTTGAGAATCGTCGCGTGGATCTGGCGGTAGAGGTCGCGCTGTGCGGGACTGAACTCGGCCGGATGCAGTGCCGGTGCAGGCCCCGCTTGTACGTGCTCGGCCACGGCTTTCCACAGGCGCTTCAGGAAACGGCTGGCGCCCTCGACGCCCGTCTCGGACCACTCGAGGGTCTGCTCGGGCGGTGCCGCGAACATCATGAACAGACGCACAGTGTCAGCGCCGTATTTTTCGGCGAGCGCCTGCGGATCGACGCCGTTCGCCTTGGACTTGGACATGGTGCCCATGCCGCCGTACTCGACGCCGCGACCGTCGGCCTTGAGCGTGGCGCCGGTGATCTGCCCATTCGCATCACGCTCGACCGCGACCGCGTCGGGGCTGAAGTACTCGATGCCACCGGCCGCGCCCTTGCGGAAAAAAATGTGGTTCAACACCATGCCCTGGGTCAACAGGCGCGTGAAGGGTTCGGAAAATTTCACCAGACCCAAGTCGCGCATCACGCGAGTCCAGAAACGCGAATACAAGAGATGCAGGATGGCGTGCTCGATGCCGCCAATATATTGGTCAACGGGCAGCCAGTAATCGACGCGCTGGTCCACCATCGCCCGGTCGTTGTCGGGGCAAGCGTAGCGCAGGTAATACCACGAGGAGTCCACGAAGGTATCCATGGTGTCGGTCTCGCGCTCGGCCGCGCCGCCACACTTGGGGCAGGCGACGTTCACGAATTCCGCGCACTTGGCGAGCGGATTGCCGCTGCCGTCCGGCGCGAGATTCTCCGGCAACACCACCGGCAGGGCGTCGTCCGGCACCGGCACTTCGCCACACTGCGGGCAGTGAATCAGGGGAATCGGGCAACCCCAGTAGCGCTGGCGCGAGATACCCCAGTCGCGCAGCCGGTACACCGTGCGCTTTTCGCCCAAGCCGTTCGCCGCGAGGTCCGCCGCAATCGCCGCGCTCGCCTGCTCGGAAGTGAGGCCGTCGTACTTGCCCGAATTCACCACGATGCCGCGCTCAATGGCGGCTGCGGTCAACGCATCCGCAGTAGGAGCTTCCCCATCTTCCGGCCGCACCACCACCTTCACCGGCAGCCGGTGCTTGCGGGCGAACTCGAAATCACGCTGATCGTGCGCAGGCACCGCCATGACCGCGCCTTCGCCGTAACCCATGAGCACGTAGTTCGCCACCCAAACCGGCAGGTTTTCACCGGTGAGCGGATGGCGCACGTGAAATCCAGTCGCTATGCCTTGCTTTTCCTGGGTGGCAAGCTCGGCTTCATTGACGCCACCGTGGCGGCACTCTTCCACAAAGGCCGCGACCCGGGCGTCGCGAGCCGCAGCTTTGAGCGCCAGCGGGTGTTCTGCGGCCACAGCGACGTACGTTGCCCCAAGCAGCGTATCGGCACGCGTGGTGAACACTTTGAGCACGCCGCCGTTGTACGGGAAACCGATTTCCACGCCCGCGCTCTTGCCGATCCAGTTGGCCTGCATGGTCTTCACACGCTCCGGCCATCCCGGCAACGCATCGAGTGCGGCCAGGAGTTCCTCGGCGTAGGCCGTGATGCGCAGGTAATACATCGGCACCTCGCGCTTTTCGACAAGCGCCCCGGTGCGCCAGCCGCGGCCGTCAATCACCTGTTCGTTGGCGAGCACCGTCTGGTCGACCGGATCCCAGTTCACGAGCCCGCTGGTCTTGTAGGCCAGGCCGCGCTCGCGCATGCGCAGGAACAGCCACTGGTTCCAGCGGTAGTACTTTGGATCGCAGGTGGCGATTTCACGTGACCAGTCAATCGCGAAACCGAGCGCCTGAAGCTGGCCGCGCATAGAGTCAATGTTGTCTCGGGTCCACTGGGCGGGCGGCAGGTGATTCTTGATGGCGGCGTTCTCGGCCGGCAGCCCGAAAGCATCCCAGCCCATCGGCTGCAGCACGTTCTTGCCGTGCATGCGCTGAAAGCGCGTGATGACATCGCCGATGGTGTAATTGCGCACATGCCCCATGTGCAAGCGGCCGCTCGGATAGGGCAGCATGCACAGGCAGTAGTACTTGGGCCCCGGAGCCTGTTCAGACACCGTAAAGAGTTGCTGCGCCTGCCAAAGCTCGCGCGCTTGGGCTTCGACTTCGGGCGCGTGGTACTGCAATTGCATCAGCGTTGCTCGCGCACCGCACCGGAGAGTTTTGCCGCGCGGGCGTCCAACAACGCGTAAAACATGGCCATATATATGACGTACCAGGTGATCATCATGGAATGCAGAAATACCGTGTCGGTGAGAGCATAAATGGCAAATCCGATGACGGTCAACGCACCGGCGAGACCGACCGTGTGCGAAAGCGCGTCGCGGCTCGACAAAACCCGTGCGAAGCGCGCCAGCGGCACGACCAACACCGCAAGCAGGGCGAGGAAACCCACGATGCCGGCGCTCGCCAGGATGTTGAAATAGTCATTGGCCGGGTGGTCATACCTGCCCACGAAGCCAGCGATCTCATGCCTTCTGATTAACTCCCGGGTTTGCGTCTCGTAAGCCCCCATGCCAACGCCGAGCAGCGGATGTTGCAGAAACAGGTGCCAGGCGGCACGCCACAACTCGAGGCGCTGCCCCACATTATTGTCCGCGGGCGCAAAGCTGTACTCGCCGGAATACCTCTCGAGCGGTATGAGCCACACGCGTTCACCCGGCGCGACGAACACGTTGAGGGCATCCCCACGGGCCTCGCCGCCCGCGACATGGACTGCGGTGTAGCCCGTGGCGTTGATACTTGCGTGATTCTCACCGCCGCCCACGAAAGACACCACCCCGACGCCGCGCGCGAGCAGTTCAGTCTCTTGTGCGCGCGCGGATTCCTCCGGAACCCGCGGCAGCACATACTGCGCGGTGCCGCTCGTGCCCGGGTTGTGGATCATTAGCGCGTCCCCGCCACGGCAACCGAAACCCACGCCGGTGGCCGGTCCGGGCTCCGCGCCGGTCACCACCTGCACTTGGGCGGGCGCCGTGCCCACGCGACGTCCGGCGGCGCCCCAGGCACGCAGGAAATCCGCACGGTCCAGGCAGCGCGGCCGAGCCGCGCTCGGATCCACGCGTGGAGCAAAGGTACCAAGCACGGAAAAGTAATCCCGCACCTGTACGCCGATCATGCTCAAGCGCGCATGCGTCGCCGTGCGCGGCACGAGGTAGGAAATGCCGAAGCTCAGCACGATGACTGCAAACACGGCGGCCACGTACCGCGGTTTGAGAAAGCCACCAAAGCGCGTCGACAACAGCAGCAACAGGAACAGAAACGCCACCCAGGCGCCGCGCGTACCGGAAAGCAGAGTCGCAGCCATGCCGCCGACAACGCACAGTACCAAAATCGGCATCGCCCAGCGGCGCCGCGACTCGGCCATGATGCCGAACCCAGCCACCGTGCAGAGCACCATGGTGGCCGTCAGGTCGCCGAAAATGATGGACAGATCGGTGGTGGCGACCACGCGCACGGCGCCGTGCGCGCGCAGAAACTCCCATAACGCCATCGCACCGCCCAGCAGCGCGCCGCCCGCGAGGCCGATGAACGCGCTCTTCACCGAGGGCGGGTAGCGCCGCAATGCCAGGTAGACCGGCGCCGCCAGGAGGAACCGCAGGTAACGCCCGAGGAAGCGGAACCCCGCATCGGTTTGCTCACCGGCGAGATACGACAACAGCACGATCGCGAAGAACAGCGCCAATACGCCACAGAGCCAGGCGCTGTCTCGATCAAGCGAGCGGCGGGCTCCGGAGCGCAGCCACACCCAGGCCCCGAGCAGGGTGAGCAAGCCGAGAGTGTAACTATCGGCGCGGTTTACATAGAGCGTGGCGAATGGAAATACGAGCACCAGAAAGGTCGTCGCCCAGCGCCACGATATTGAGTGCCACCAACTGCGCGCACCGTCGGGCGCAGACGACTCCCCGCGTGGCGCTTCCTGCACCGCATTCCCTTCTTTCATTTCCGTCCAAGCCTTCCCAAGGCGCCCGCGAGAATCAGCAGCAGGCCGATAACAACCACAACGCGATTGCCCCAGCGCACATACGGGGTGCTGCCGGCGTAGGGAGGCACCTGGGCCGTCAATACACCGACCACGTCCTCGGGCAGACGCTGCACAATGGCGCCGTGAGTATTCACCACGGCGGTAATCCCGGTATTCGTCGTACGCAGCAGGTAACGCCCAGCCTCGACGGCGCGCATGCGCGAGATTTCAAAATGCTGCGGTAGGGCAATCGACTCTCCGAACCAGGCGTCGTTGGTCACGTTCACCAGGTACCGGGCTTGCGGCAGGTCGCGCATGATTTCGGCACCAAACGCATCTTCGTAGCAAATGGACGTGGCTACAGGATAACCCGCCACGCGCAGCGGCGGTTGACGTGGCGCACCGGGGGTAAAGGACGCGTACGGCAGATTGTGCGCCTCGAGCCAATGGGTGACCCAGGCCGGGGCCGGGAAATATTCCGCCATCGGTACCAAGTGTCGCTTGTCGTAGACACCCGCCTGCGCACCGAGACTGATCACACTGTTGTAAGCATCGCCGTTTGACAGATTCTCGGTCAGGATACCGATCAGCATATCGGTGTGATGGGCGCGGGCCTCGGCCGCGAGCGGATCGAGATAATCCTTGCGTACCTCGTCGGCATAGGCGGGAATCGCGGCTTCCGGCCAGATAATCACCCGGCTTGCCCAGTGTTCGGAGGTGAGACGTTGATACCGCTCCAGGGTGACGAGATACTCCTGCGGGTCCCACTTGAGACTCTGCGGGATATCTCCCTGGATGAGGCTGAACTGTACCGGCGCACCCGCGGGCGTGGTCCAGCTCCGTCCGGCGAGGAGCGCTGCGGCCATCCAAATGCCAGCCAGAACAGCGAGACATGTGCCCCGCGCCCATACGTGCCGAGAGAGTGCCGCGCTCAACACCAGACCGGCGGACAAGGCGACCGCGAGGCTCACGCCGTACACGCCCACAAGCGGCGCATAGCCCCGCAGCACGCTGTCAATCTGACTGTAGCCCAAACTCAACCACGGAAATCCGCTCAACACCCAGCCGCGCAGCCACTCGAGCACCACCCAAAGCCCCGGCAACAAAAGCGCCGAGCGCCACACGCCGGCACGCGGCAGGAGCCAGGCCGCGAGCGCACAGGTAAGTGCACTGTAGAACGCCATGGCGAGCACCAAGCCGATGATCACCAGGAACGTGGCCCAGACGGGCGCGCCGCTCACGACGTGGATACTTATATAGAGCCAGTACAGCCCGAAGCCGAATTCCCCGATGCCGAACAGCAGCCCGCGCCAGAAGGCGCGGCGCGGATAACTGCCGCCCAGCAACCAGAAAAGCGCCGCGAGAGTAAAGACGATGAGCGGCCAGGCGTTGAACGGCGCAAAAGCCAAAACCGTGAGCACACCGCAGAGGAGTGCCAGCAAATCGCCGTGCCATCCGGCGCGCAGGCCGGCGACGCGGGCGCCCAGGCCGCGCAGCTCCAAACTCATGCGGCTGCTCACGTGCCGGATTCGGGAGCCGCGGTCGCGCCCGTATCCTTGCGCAGCACCTCGAGCAGGTGCAGGCGACGGCTGTCGGCGCGCAACACCTTGAAACGCAGGTCGCCGATCAGGATCTTCTCGCCACGTCGCGGCAGATGGCCGAACGCATGCGTGACGAGCCCCCCGACGGTATCGAACTCCGCGTCGCTGAAGTGCGTGGCAAAATATTCGTTGAAGTCCTCGATCGGGGTCAGCGCCTTGACGGTGTAGCGGCGCTCGGTGTGCTTGAGGATGCGAGCCTCGTCCTCGACGTCGTATTCATCGTCGATGTCGCCGACGATTTGTTCGAGCACATCCTCGATGGTCACCAGGCCCGCCGCATTCGCGTACTCGTCGGCCACGATCGCCATGTGATTGCGCGTGGCGCGAAAGTTCTTGAGCAGCACATTGAGCCGCATGCTTTCCGGTATCACCGGCGCCGGGCGCAAATAGTCGTGCAGGTTGAAGGAACTCTCCGGGCTCTCGAGAAAATGCTGGAGCAAGTCCTTGGCGAGCACAATGCCGACCACTTCGCCGCGGCTCTCGCCCACCACCGGAAAGCGCGAATGCCCGGAGTCGACCACCACGCCCAAGGCCTCGCGCAGATCCATGTCCTTCTCGAGTGCCACCATCTGCGCACGCGGGATCATGATTTCGCGCGCCTGCATTTCCGAAACCTGCAGCACGCCCTCGAGCATGGCCTGGGCGTCGGCATCGAAGAGATTGCGCGCCCGGGCGTCCTGCAGAACTTCGAGCAACTCCTCGCGGTCGCGCGGCTCCCCGGCAAGCGCCTGGCGCAGGCGCTCGAACCAGGGGCGCAATCCGTTCGCAGGCTGATCGGTAGTATTGCTCGAACCCGTATCTGACATTGATTACACGGCGGTGCGGGGCGAAATTACTTCAAGCCCCGAAAAGTAACTTGGAAATGCGCAGCCATTCTGCAGCCCGGTGATGCCGCGTTTCACAGTGATTTTCATGCCTTTCATTCCGTTCTTACAATCCAAAGCAAAAATACAGACAGCCACACCAGGCGTCAAATCCCCGGTGTTATATAGGGATTCTTGTACCCAAGCTTTTCAAGAATCGCGACCTCGAGCGACTCCATGCGCCGCGCCTGCGCAGCGATCGCGTGGTCGTAGCCCAGAAGATGCAAAGTGCCGTGCACCACGAGGTGCGCCCAGTGGGCCTCGGGGCGCTTGCCCTGAGCCAGCGCTTCGCGCCGCACCACCGGCACGCAGACCACGAGATCGCCCAGCAGTGGCGAGCGCAGGCCGGCCGGTAGGTCCGCCGGAAAGGACAGCACATTCGTGGCGTGGTGCTGGCTGCGCCAGCGGCGATTGAGCCGCTGGCCCTCGGCGCGGTTCACCAATCGCAGCGTGAGTTCCGCCGCACGCCGGCGGCGTGCGCCAGCGAGCGCCGCCGCGACCCAGCGGCGCAACTGCGCATCCCGCGGGAGACCCGCGAGACGCGTGGCGCGTTGTACCGTCAGATGCAGATCGGCCCGCATGAATTTGCCCCCATATTGATTCGATCGCGGCCCAGAGGACTGCTCCTACAAAAGCATTATCAATCCGCGCATCACCACAAACCTACGGCTGCGTAGGAGCGGCCGGCCCGACCGCGATCCCGCGCGCCGCTCACAGCGCCACGGTCATTTGTCACCGTTACCGTCGCTCGGGCCGCGCTGCTCGTAAGCGCTCACAATGCGTTGCACCAGCGGGTGACGCACCACATCGGCGGCGGTAAAGAACGAGAAGCTCACGCCTTCCATGCCGCGCAGGACATCTACCGCATCCCGCAATCCGGAGCGCTGTGGGCGCGGTATATCCACCTGGGTGATGTCGCCGGTCACCACGGTTTTGGAACCGAAGCCGATGCGCGTGAGAAACATCTTCATCTGTTCGATGGTGGTGTTCTGGGCTTCATCGAGAATGATGAAGGCGTCGTTCAAGCTGCGCCCGCGCATGAACGCGAGCGGCGCCACTTCGATCACGCCACGCTCCTGCAAGCGCGTCACGCGCTCAAAGCCGAGCATTTCATAGAGCGCGTCGTAGATCGGTCGCAGATACGGGTCCACCTTCTCGGTCAGGTCGCCGGGCAAGAACCCGAGCCGCTCGCCGGCTTCCACCGCCGGGCGCACCAGCACCAGACGGCGCACACCGTCATTGTTGAGCGCCGCCACCGCGCTCGCCACCGCGAGATAAGTTTTGCCGGTGCCGGCCGGGCCGATGCCGAAAGTCAGATCGAACTGCCCGATGTTCTGCAAATAGCGCCGCTGGTTCGGGCCGCGGCCATGCACCCGCCCCTCCTTGGTCCGGATCACGATTTCATCGGTGCCCGGAAGTTCCTCCGCCTCGCCGAGCAACGCCTTCGCGCCGGATTGTTGTAGCATCAGGTGCACCGTTTCGCGGCGGATGCGTTCGTGCTCGGTCGCGGCGTACAGTTCTTTCAGGATCGACGCCGTGACTTGCGCGGGCTGTGCGTCGCCTATCACACGGAACTGGTTGCCGCGATTGTTGATCTCCACCCCAAGGCGCTGCTCGAGCTGGCGGAGATGCTCGTCGAATTGCCCGGTAAGGTTGGCCAGCCGCGCGTTGTCAGCAGGCTCCAAGCGAAAATCCAGGAAGGCCAGCGCGGCTTCAGCCAAGGGCTCTGCCAGCCTTTTGCGGCACGCGCTGTCCTGAGGATACGCCCAAGTACCGGCCACGCAGCGAATTTTCCTTGACCGCCTCGATGCGCACATCGGCAAATTTCCCGATGAGCGCAGCCTCGCCGGAAAAGTTGACCCAGCGATTGCACTCGGTGCGGCCGGCGAGCTCGAGCGCATCGCGGCTCGCATGGCGCTCCACCAGGATGCGCTGGCGGGTGCCCCGCAGCCGCTGCATATAGCCCTGTCCGTACTCATGAATGTGCGCGTTCAATTCTTCCAGGCGGCGTACCTTGTCCTCATACGGCGTGCTATCCGGAAAATTGGCCGCGGGCGTGCCGGGCCGCGGGCTGTAGATGAACGCGAATGCCTGGTCGAACTTGAGATCGTCGATGAGTTGCAGGGTCGCGGCAAAGTCCCGCTCGCTCTCGCCCGGAAAGCCCACGATGAAATCCGACGAGAGACTGATATTTGGGCGTACCGCACGCAGCTTATCGATCTTTTCCTTGTAGGCCGCAACCGTATACGTGCGCTTCATCATTGAAAGGATCCGATCCGAACCGCTTTGCACCGGCAGGTGCATGTAATTCGCGAGCTTCGGTTGTTCCGCGTAAGCGTGGATCAGGCGGTCGTCAAATTCGAGCGGATGCGAAGTTGTGAAGCGGATGCGCTCGATGCCTTCGAGTGCCGCGACGTATTCGATCAGGAGCGCCAGGTCCGCGGTAGCCCCGTCGTGCATGCGGCCGCGGTAAGCGTTGACGTTCTGGCCGAGCAAAGTCACTTCCTTGACGCCCTGTTCGGCGAGTTCGGCCACTTCGGTAAGCACGTCGTCGAACGGCCGGTTCACCTCTTCGCCCCGTGTGTAAGGCACCACGCAAAAGCTGCAGTACTTGCTGCAGCCTTCCATGATCGACACGAACGCGGTGGGACCCGAGGCGTGTGGCGGCGGCAGGCAATCGAATTTCTCGATCTCGGGGAAGGAAATGTCGACGACCGGCTTGTGGGTGCGCCGGGTTTCATCCAGCATCGCCGGCAGCCGGTGCAGGGTCTGCGGACCGAACACCAGATCTACAAAAGGTGCACGCTTGACCACCGCTTCGCCTTCCTGGCTCGCCACACAGCCGCCGACGCCGATCACGAGTTCCGGGTTCTGCTGCTTGAGCTCGCGCCACCGGCCCAACTGCGAAAACACCTTCTCTTGCGCCTTTTCGCGCACGGCACAGGTGTTGATCAGGATCACGTCGGCGTGCTCGGCGGCATCGGTCAACTCGTAACCGCGCGCGGCCTGCAACACGTCCGCCATCTTGCCCGAGTCGTACTCGTTCATCTGGCAGCCGAAAGTCTTTATATAGAGCTTGCGCGACATGCGGAACCGACAACGCCGGGTTTGATCGCGATTATATCCGCGGCCGATGGCTCTTCGCCAACGGAGGTCGTCCCGCTCGACGACGCCGAACGCCGCGTTTGACTACAAACGCCAGACGTGCACGCCGGCAGCTTCGAGTTCAGCGCGCGGAAACATGGCTTTCACATCGATCACCAGCGGGGGCGGCGTGAGCAAGCGCTTGAGTTGGTCGATGCCCAGTTGGCGATACTGCGAGTGCGCCACCGCCCCGATCAGCGCATCGGCCGGCCGCAAGCGTTCAAACGGCACGAGCTCGACGCCATACTCGTGCGCGGCCTCCTCCGGGTCCGCCAGCGGGTCCGCCACCTGCAGCTCCACCTCGAAATCGCGCAGTTCGCGCAGAATGTTCGCGACCTTGGAATTGCGCAGATCGGGGCAGTCTTCCTTGAACGTCAGGCCAAGCACCGTCACCGTCGCGCCGCGCACATTGTGTCCGGCCCGGATCAGCTCCTTCACGGTGCGCTGTGCGACAAAATGCCCCATGCTGTCGTTGATGCGCCGCCCGGCCAGAATCACCTGCGGGATGTAACCGATCTTCTCGGCTTTGTGCGTAAGGTAATAGGGATCCACGCCGATACAGTGTCCGCCCACGAGCCCCGGGCGGAACGGCAGGAAATTCCACTTGGTTCCGGCCGCCTCCAGCACCGCCTGGGTATCGATGCCCATGCGGTCGAAAATCACCGCGAGTTCGTTCATGAACGCGATGTTGAGATCACGCTGGCTGTTTTCGATCACCTTCGCCGCCTCCGCCACCCGGATGCTCGGCGCCCGGTGCACCCCCGCGGTCACCACACTGCTGTACACCGCGGCGACGACCTCCAGCACCTCGGGGGTCTGGCCGGACACGATCTTCTTGATCTTGGTGAAGACGTGCTGTTTGTCTCCCGGGTTGATGCGCTCGGGGCTATAAGCGAGAAAAAAGTCCTTGCCCGATTTAAGCCCGGACTCGCGTTCGAGGATCGGCGCGCACTCCTCTTCCGTGGCTCCAGGATAAACGGTGGATTCATACACCACGATGTCACCGCGCTTGAGCGCCTTGCCGACGGACTCCGAGGCCCGCAGCATCGGTGTGAGGTCGGGCTGATTCGCGTCATCCACGGGCGTCGGCACCGCCACAATGAAAAAGTCAGCGGCACGCAGCTCCTCGATTTTGTCCGTATACACAATTCGCGTCGCGCCCAGATCCGCGGCCGACACCTCGCCCGTGCGATCGTGGCCCGCCCGCAATTCCTCCAAGCGGCGCCGGTTGACATCGAATCCGACAACCGGCTGTTTGTGGCCGAACGCCACCGCCACCGGCAAACCGACATAGCCCAATCCGACGACCGCAATCTTTCGCATGGAGGACCCCTAGAGCACACCGTGCCGGCAAACATGCCCGTGCAAGCTGCGTATTTTATCCGGAAGAACCGCGCCCGACTGTACCGAGCCGCGGGCGTTGCAAGCGCCCCCGTAAAACGGCGCTGCGATGCCGAACCGTCGGCGTCCCGCCCAACTCAGCACACCCAAGAATCCATCGAGCTATTTTTCGGTCGTCGACCACTCGTGCGAGCGACTGATCGCAAACAGGCGTCGCAGCCATACCGGGGTCTTGAACTTGACAATGCACGCGTATAACCAAACGTAAAAACTGAGAAACAGAAACGTCGCGAGCACCAGCCATCCGGTGTGCTTGTAAAGCAGTACCGCCGGAATAATGCACAGAATCGTAAGACCCCAGAGATACGGTGCCGTCATGGCATTGCGGCGTGCAATCAGGCGCGCTTCGGCGGTGGAGTTGAGCATCCAGCCCAAGAGGCGGCGATAGACCAGCGAGTGCAGATGCAGTGCGTCCGGCCGGTCCGGCATCTGCCGTCGCACAAAGGTGCGCCGGTAAATCGTGAACAAGGTTTCCACGATCGGGTAGGCCAGTACCAGCACCGGGAACCAGGCCGACACTTGCGGGTTGCGTACCACGAGCAGCACGGCACACTCCGCAATGATGGTGCCCATCAGATAGGCGCCACCGTCGCCCAGGAACACCAGTCCCACCGGGTAATTCCATATAAGGAATCCCAGGATCGCGCCGGCTCCGCCGAGGCACACGTGAAAAACCGCGAGATCGTGAACCTTGAACGCCACATACGCGAGCGCGAGCAGACTCAGGAGCGACACACCAGCCGACAGGCCGTTGAATCCGTCGATGATATTGGTGGCATGCGCCAAGCCCGCGACCGCGAAAAGCGTAAATACAAAGGCGACCGGCCAGAAGCTCAAGCCATTATCCAGAGCGGGCACTCCAACGCGCGTGACCAAGGCACCCAGCAGCGCCACTCCGAGTGCCGCCGAGAACAAGGTGCATACGAGGCGCGCCCAAGCGGGAATGCGTTTGGTCAGATCCTCCGCGACTCCCGAAGCAAACGCCGGCAAGGCCACGACCAGCATGATGAGCACAATTCCAGGCTGGACGGGTTTATGTATCCAGAACAGCAAAACACCTGCGACGAGTATTCCCGCGAAGGTGCCCACGCCGCCAAAGCGCGGCACCATGCCGGTATGTACCTGCTGCGGGCCACCGCCGTAACTCGCCACAAATCGTCTCAACAGATGAAAATATCGAATGATCAGCAGATTGCAAACAGCAGCAACTACAAAACTCGTGAGCAGCGTCAGCATGCCTATCCCTTGGTTTTCTGATCCCCAGGCGCAACCGCAAGAACCGACACCCTGGCGCCAAGACCCCACGCGGCTGCGAGCCGCGTGCATGATAAAGCCAGCGTGCAAACTCGGCAAGGCAAACGTCAGGGTATTGGTGGCACTCCTGCTTGCGAAAGGGTGTCATCCGACAAGCTCGGGCGCGACTCCCCAGTCACGACTTGGGCGGCCCCCGTACTCCGGGGCCACTTTGCAGGGCACCCTGCCGCAACATCATGCAGAGGCGCAAGTAGGCATCGAGGACCCGCTCTTCGGAAAAGTGCTCTTCCACATGCGCACGTCCGGCGCGGCCCATGTCGCTCAGAGCTTGCGGGGCGAGATCCAGCATTTTCCGCATGCAGGCCGCCAACCCGCCTGCGTCCCTGGCCGGACATAAATACCCGCTCACCCCGGGGAGCACGGCATCGCGACAGCCCGGCACATCGGTCGCGATCACCGCGCGCGCGCTCGCCGCCGCTTCGAGGAGGCTCCGCGGTACGCCCTCCCGATAGGACGGCAGTACCACGCAATGCGCCGCGGCCAGCGCCGGGCGCACATCATCGAAGGCTCCGAGATAATTCACTTCGCGCGCTTGAACCCAGCCGTCCAGTTCCTTTTGGGTGATGCCCGCGGGGTTCCCCGGATCCAGGAATCCCGCGAGCTGCAATTCAAAACGCTGGCCGTCCCGGCGCAGGCGCCGTGCGGCTTCCACGAGTTCCCCCAAACCCTTGTCCGCGAGCAGCCGGCCGATGAAGAGAAAAACAAAGGGCGGCCGAGGTGTAATGGGCTGGGGCGCAAACCAGGTGAGATCCACCCCCGATCCTGGCAGGCGTTGCGCCTTGCCAGCGCTGACCCAACCCGCCGCAACGAACGCGGCCCGATCCTCCTCGTTCTGAAAGAATACGCAGGCCGCACGCGAAAACGCCACCCGGTAAACCACGCCCACGAGACCGGCCAACACCCCGCCACGAATAAACACCGCCCCCAGTCCCGAGACGTTCGGGACCACCGGGATTCCCAACCACCGGGCGGCGATCGCAGCATAGATATTCGGTTTCGGTGTCCAGGTAAGCACCGCGTCCGGGTGCACGCGGCGCAACAGGCGGATAAGCCGGATCAGGGCCGGCAGTTCGTGTAGGGGATTGCGTCCCTTGCGCGAGAGCCGCAGCGGTTCGAAATGCCGCCGCGTGTAAAACTCGGTGCCGGTCCGCGCATCCGGAGGCGAGGCCAGAATCACGGAGAATCCGTGGGCTTCCAGGCGCTCGATCAGGTGCCGCCTGAAATTGCGCAAGTACCAGGCTGTATTGGCGATCAGCAATACGCGCGGCCCCGAACCTTCACCAATGATTGAAGTTGCAGTCATTGTTGGCAGAGCGGCGCTGCACCGGTGTCCTCGCGAGGCGTAGCCATTCGCTGATTTTCAAGCCAAGCCTGGAACATCAACACGTTCCACAGTGGGAAATGCCAGCGATGTTTGCCAGAAATATGCCCCCGCCATGAGCCCTGCGGCTACGGCCATAATTATTTCTTCCCCATCGCGCGAATGGGGATGCGCCTGGAACGCGCACGCCGAATTAACGCAAGATCAAATGTCGCAAAAGGACGCCCCGCTGACGCAATCAGATGCATAGCATCAGCAAGGTCGAAACCCAGCTCGTGCAACTCGACGGCGCCCAGTACCAACTCTCGATTATCAAACTCGACATTCCGTTCCTGGATCAGCCATCTAACGTAGGCGCGAAACTGCGCCTGAGAGTAACCGTAGCGTGAGCGCAAGACCCACTCCGTTTCGAGCAGCACCGTCGTCGGAACAAAGACTGAATTATTTGCAACCAGTGTCTCTGCTGCGACGTGTTCTACCGCGGAATCGCCGGTTGCGAGCCGAACCAATACGTTGGTATCAACCGCGATCGCTGCCATCGTGACCTTCAAGATCAACCGGGCGGCACAAATCATTGCGTGACAATCGCACCCCAGCAGGATTCAGTGGCTGCCAGCGAGTGCGTTGGGCTTCCATGACCACCCGCGAGCCCTCCACACGCACCGCTAACAGCGAACCTGCCCGAATACCCAGTGCCTCCCGGATCGACTTCGGTAACACCACCTGGCCCTTGCTTGATACCGTTGTCGTGTTCATATGTGGCTCCATCACGTAAGACGATATCATACATTACGTCTTACCTGTACCATCAAGGTATTGAATTCTCATCGGCGGCCGCCGGCCGGCCGCATCGGCGTTCACGCTCCAGCCAAGCCTGGAACATCAACACGTTCCACAGCGGGAAATGCCAGCGGCGCTTGCCGGAAAGATGCTCCTGCCACTTGCTGCGGATCGGCGCGGGGTCGAAAAAACCCTCACTCTTCAAGCGTTCTTCCGACAGGAGCGCTTCCGCCCAATCACGCAACGGCCCCTGCAGCCACGTGTCGATCGGCACGCCGAACCCCATCTTGGGGCGTTCAATCAATGCGCGCGGCACGTACTTGTAAAGCAATTGACGCAGCAGCCACTTGCCATGACCGCCGCGCACTTTCATGTGCAGCGGCACACGCCAGGCGAGTTCTACCACGCGATGATCCAGAAGCGGCACACGCGCCTCGAGGCTCACGGCCATGCTGGCGCGGTCCACCTTGGTAAGGATGTCATCCGGCAGATAGGTATTCAGATCGGCAAAGCACATGCTTTCGATTGGCTCCGGCGAGACGTTCCAGTTATTCAGGTCGGCCAGAAAGTAATCGGGCACCTGAGCCCCGTGCACGATGGCCGCCGGATCACGCCAGTGCGCGAGGAGCTCGCGATACAACTCGAGCTCTGAAGCACTCTCCAACAGGCTGCCGACCTTGCGCAAACGATCCGGCGAAAGCCGAGTGTGAACGGGCAGCGACAAGGCGGCCGCGGCCGGCCAGAGCAAAGCAAGGGGCAGGCGTTGCAGCGCGCTCGCCACGAATGAGCGTGCCGGAGCCGGGAGCCGCGAGAACTGCCGCCAGATTTTGCGCGCATTGAAATACCGGTCGTATCCGGCAAACAGCTCGTCGCCGCCATCGCCCGAAAGACTCACCGTGACGGCGGTTCTCGCGAGCTTCGACACCATGTAGGTCGGAATCTGGGACGAATCACCGAACGGCTCATCAAACATCGCGGGCAGCAGCGGAATGACATCCATGGCTTCCCTGGGAGTCACATAAAGCTCAGTGTGATCGGTGCCCAAGTGCGCAGCCACGGCGCGTGCGTACGCCGCCTCGTCATAGGCCGCTTCGCGGAAACCGATGGAAAAGGTTTTGATCGGCTGCGCGCTCTGCGCCTGCATCAGCGCCACGACGGTGCTTGAATCAATGCCCCCCGACAGAAACGCCCCGAGCGGTACATCGGAAATCATGCGGTGTGCAACCGCCTCCCTCACGGTGCGTTCCAGTGCGCCCAAGGCCTCTTCTTCCGATTCAAAACGTGTACGGCTTGCGGCTTCGAAGGTTGCGCGTGCTGACCAGTAGACTTCGGTGCGGCAATCCTGCGGGCCGTGTGCACCGAACGGCACGGTCAGTATCCGGCCTGGCAACAATTTATTGATGTCGTGATAGATCGAGAACGGAGCCGGAATGTAGTCATGGCGCAGATACAGGCACAGCGCAGCGCGGTTGATCGCATTATCAAATCCAGGAAAAGTCCTCAGCGCCTTGAGTTCGGAACCAAATAGAAACGTGCCCTTGACCCAACCGTAATAAAGCGGTTTGATGCCCAGCCGATCGCGAATCAGCTTGAGCTCGCGCTGCTGACGGTCCCAAAGCCCGATCGCGAACATTCCCACGAAGCGCTTGACCGCCCGTTCAACGCCCCAGGCTTCAAAGGCCGCGAGCATTACTTCGGTATCGGAATGTCCATGGAATTTAGATCCCAGCGATTCGAGTTCGCGCCGCAACTCGGCGAAGTTGTATACCTCGCCATTGAACACGATCACATAGCGCCCGCTTGTGGACGCCATCGGTTGATGCCCTTCCGCCGAGGTATCAATGATCGACAGGCGGCGAAAGCCAAGTGTTACGCCGGTATCGTCATCCCACGTGCCCTGATCATCCGGACCACGATGTTTCAAGGCCCCGGCCATATTGGCCGCGACCGCCAGTCGTTCCGCCTGATCGCCGGGGGAACCGGAGTGAGATTGCATGAAGCCGGCTATTCCACACATGCGGAAATATCCGATTGTGCTGCAGCCGGGCGCGCGTACACGTACTCGTCGCAGCCGGAGCCCAGTAACCCAGGGTGTCGCCCGAAGCGACGGCTGAAGTGGGTCTCGCGCACGAACGCACGCACCGGCATCAAGCCAAGCTCGTTCATCAATTTTGCAACTTCGGCAGGCAGCATGGATTCGTATGGATAACCGCCCAACCAGTCGTGCACGTCGTGATGGAAATCCATGCCGCGCGCCCGATAAGCCGCGACATAGGTATGGAAGCGCCGACCAGTGGTCCACAGCCCCATGCGAAACAAACCGAGATAGATCACGCGCAGGGCTTTTTGGGTTCCGGGTCCGGCATCCGCATACCAATGCTTTTCCAGGCGCCACACACTACACAGCAGTGTCTTGCGATAGACAGCGAAGAGAAATTGACCACCGGGCCTTGTCAGGTTCGCCGCACAACGCAACGCGCGATGCAGATCGCCCGTGTGATGCAGTACCCCCCAGGAATAGACGACGTCAAATCCGCCCTCATGCGTCGCGTCCATGTCGAACACATCGGCCTCCCGCACAGTGTAGTTTGCTCCTGGTGCGTAACGCGCCAGTACCGCCTTCGTGGTTGCAATCGAGTCCACATCAATATCCACAGCCAGCACCTCGGCAGCGCCCAGTTTCAGCGCCGCAAGGCTGTGCAAGCCAGAACCGCTGCCAATATCCAAAAACCGCTTGCCATCGAGGCGTCCACCACCCAACAAGCGGGTAAGGCCACGCACAGCCCCTGTGACCTGAGATTCACCGATCATCTCGGCGTAATTCGCCCAATTTTTACCGAACGCAAAATGCGGCGCCGCACTCAACGTATCCTTGCGATTGTCATTAGACATTCAAGCAGACTCCGAATTCTTCATCCTTCGCGGTCTTGATGGAGACTGGTATCCGAGAAAAGGCCGGCTGTTCGGGCAAATGCCGCACATAGTGCCGAGAGAAAGCGATGTGTATTCTTTGTAGGGGCGGTCGTCCGATGTATATGGAAGTACGGGGTACGCGACCCTAGAAAGGCCCCCGATGGAGCGCAGGATGCCGGAAGAATAAGCTGAGTTCCTGACCACCGCACACGTCATGATCACGCCCGCACACACACCGACCGATACAGGTCGGCATATTGCTGTGCGATTTTCTTATTGGAATAATTGAGCCGGATTCGCTCTCTGGCCGCCGCTCCAAGTTCCCGCCGCCGGTCGGCACCGGCCCGAATCAATTGCAACACCGCCTCGGCAAGCCTCTCAGGCGACTTGGGCGGCACCACGATGCCGGTATCAGCCACCAGTTCCGCAGAGTCACCCGCGTTCGTCACAACGCAAGAAATCCCGCAACTCATGGCCTCACCCACGGCGTTCGGAAAGGCTTCGCTGGACGAAGAGGACACATAGACATCACAAGCATTCAGCAGATCCGGCACATCGTCACGCTCGCCAAGCAGCAACACGCGATCTCCAAGTCCCAGCTCACGGATAATGTCCGTTAATACCCGGTTCTCCGCGGTAATCCCGCGGCCAACCAACACAAACCTTACGCCAGAGCACCCACCGGCAATAACACGCGCCGCCCGCAAGAAATTGGCGTGATCCTTGAGCGGGTGATAGCGAGCGATCATGCCCAGAACCACGGCGTCGGGTTCGATGTGGAGCTGCACTCTAACAGACGCACGTCTGGCCGTATTCGGTGAGAACTTCTCCAAATCAAATCCATTCGGAATGACCAAAACCTTGGTTTCCGGATATCCGAGCCGCTCATGCTGACGGGCCGCGCGCACTGAATTAAAGATGATCCGATCCGGCATCCCCGCGAGCCAACCGCTCACACGGATCTCGCCACGCAACAATCGCTTTTCATCGCGCCATTGATCCAATGAATGCCGGA
>JBOIBB010000044.1:0-5826 GCA_050739335.1 Gammaproteobacteria bacterium | reverse complement strand
AGTTGGAGGAGCGGTGATGAGCACGGCGTCCAATGAGATGGGGCTCGCATCCGAGCGCCGTCGCAAGCGCAAGCGGGCCTGGCCGAAGGGCCGCCACGTCGAGCCCGCGGCGCGCGCGGCCGTGCGCGCCGCGCTCGGCGATCTGCCGCGCCGGCGCGACATGCTGCTTGAGTGTCTGCACCGCATCAATGACCACTATGGATGCCTGCGCAAGACGCATCTGGTGGCGCTGGCCGAAGAGCTGCGGCTCTCGATGACCGAGGTATACGAAGTCGCCTCGTTCTATCACCACTTCCGTATTCTTGAAGACACCGATCCCGAACCGGCCAAATTGACCGTGCGCGTCTGTGACTCGCTCACCTGCTGCATGTGCGGATCCGAAGATCTCGCCCGCTCGATCGGGGCCAGGCTCGGCAACCAGGTGCGCGTCGAGCGCGTGTCCTGTGTCGGTCGTTGCGCCGAGGCGCCCGTGGCGATCTGCGGACAAAAGCCCGTGTTGCACGCGACTCCCGAAAGCGTAGCGGCTGCGGTCGCGAACGGCGATATCGAGCCGGAAAAACTCCATCCGGTCGGCTATGCCGAGTATCGCGAGAGCGGCGGTTACGCGACCTGGCTTGAGTGCCTGAACGGCAAGCGCCGCCGCGAGAGCGTGATGCGGACGATGGAAGACGCGAAGCTCCGCGGGCTGGGTGGCGCGGGCTTTCCGGCCGGACGGAAATGGCGGCTGGTCGCCGAGCAGCCGGCGCCGCGGATGGTCACGATCAACGTGGATGAAGGCGAGCCCGGCACCTTCAAGGATCGCTATTACCTCGAGCGCGATCCGCACCGGTTTATCGAGGGCACGCTGATCGCCGCCTGGGCGATCGAGAGCAACGACATCTATATATACATCCGCGACGAGTATCCCGCCTGTCGGCGAATGCTGGCAGCGGAAATTGAGGCCCTGCAGTCTGACCCGCCCGCGCCCTTGCCGAACATTTATCTGCGCCGCGGCGCCGGTGCGTATATCGCTGGCGAAGAGTCGGCGATGATCGAATCCATGGAGGGCCGGCGGGCCATGCCGCGGCTGCGCCCGCCTTATCTCGCGCAGAACGGTTTGTTCGGATGCCCGACGCTCGAGCAGAACATGGAGACCATGCACTGGGTGCGCGACGTGCTGCAAAACGGCAGCGCCTGGTTCGCGGGCCGGGGCCGGCATGGCCGCAAGGGTATGCGTTCGTTCTCGGTCAGCGGCCGCGTGCACAAACCCGGCGTGTATCTCGCGCCCGCGGGCATCACGCTACGTGAGCTGGTCGCTGAATACTGCGGTGGCATGCAGGCCGGCCACGAGCTTTATGGTTACTTCCCCGGCGGCGCCTCGGGAGGCATTCTTCCGGCCTCGAAAGCCGATGTGCCGCTCGACTTCGATACCCTGCAGCCCTACGGATGCTTCATCGGCTCGGCCGCGATCATTGTTTTTTCGCAGCATGACAAGGCGCGCGAGCTCGCCCAAAATGCGATGCGTTTCTTCGCGCACGAGTCCTGCGGGCGGTGTACGCCTTGCCGCGTGGGCACGGCCAAAGCGGAGCAGCTCATGCAGGGCGGACACTGGGATCAAACCCTGTTGCAAGACTTGTCGCAGGCGATGGTGGATGCTTCGATCTGCGGCCTTGGCCAGGCGGCGCCCAACGCCGCGCTCTGCGTGATGAAATATTTCCCGGGGGAGCTAGCGTGATGGCGACTCAACCTAAGGATATCGCTGCGGAACCGGTGCGCTTCACACTCGACGGGCACGAGCTCGCGGCCTTGCCGGACGAAACCATCTGGCAAACAGCGCGGCGCCACGCTGTCGAGATTCCGGCGCTCTGCTACAAGCACGGGCAAGAAGGTTTGCGGGCCGATGGCAACTGCCGCGTGTGCGTGGTGGAAATCGAGGGCGAGCGGCTGCTCGCGCCTTCCTGCGTGCGCAAGCCCACCTCCGGCATGCAGGTACACAGCGCGAATGCGCGCGCCCGGCACTCACAAAAAATGGTGCTCGAGCTTTTGGGCGGAGACATTCCCGATGACCGGCCGGCGTATGTGCCGAACTCCGGCGTGCGCTATTGGGCTGAAAAACTTGGCGTCGGCAAATCGCGCTTCCCCATGCGGGCGCAACCCAGGCCGGATTTCTCGCATCCGGCCATCGCGGTGAATCTCGATGCCTGCATCCAGTGCACGCTGTGTCTGCGCGCCTGTCGCGAAGTGCAGGGCAACGATGTCATCGGTTACGCGCTGCGTGGTGCGCAGGCGCACATCATGTTCGACATGGATGACCCCATGGGCGACAGCACCTGCGTTGGTTGTGGCGAATGCGTGGCGGCCTGCCCCACGGGCGCACTGACCGCGGCCGGCGTTACCGATATTGGCCAGCAGGTGCCGACCCAACAGGGTGGAGAGTGACATGAACGCGGCGATTGAAACCGAAGCGCCAGGTACCGAGGAACCTTTGAAGCGGGTCGCATCGGTTTGTCCGTACTGCGGCGTAGGCTGCCAGGTTACTTACAACCTGCGCGGCAACCGGATCGTGAGCGTGGACGGCCGCAACGGCCCCGCGAACGCCTATCGCCTCTGCGTCAAAGGCCGTTACGGTTTTGATTACGCCATGCATCCGCAGCGCCTCACCCGGCCGCTGATCCGCCGCCAGGATGGACCGGCGAAATCCGCAGACTTGGTATTGGATCCGGGCAAGCCGCTCGAAGCCTTCCGCGAAGCGAGCTGGGAAGAAGCCTTGGACCTCGCGGCCGGCGGACTGCGGCGCGTGCGCGACCAGTACGGCCGACGCGCGCTCGCGGGATTCGGCTGCGCCAAGGGCAGCAACGAGGAGGCCTACCTCGTGCAGAAGCTGGTGCGCACCGGCTTTGGCAGCAACAACGTGGATCACTGCACGCGCCTTTGTCATGCGGGCTCGGTGGCGGCACTGCTGCAGTGCCTCGGCTCGGGCGCGGTCTCGAACCCGGTGCGCGACGTCGCCGAGGCGGAAGTCCTGTTCCTCATCGGCGCGAACCCGAGCATAAATCACCCGGTCGCGGCGAGCTGGATCAAGAACGCGATTGACCGTCACGGCCTGAAGCTGATCCATGCCGATCCCAAGCTCAACGAACTGTCGCGGCGTGCCGCGGTCACCCTGCAGTTCCGGCCTGGGACCGACGTGGTGCTGTTGAATGCGATGCTGAATACCATCGTTACCGAGGGCTTGACCGACGACGAGTTCATCCGCAATCGCACCGAGGGTTTCGATGAGTTGCAGCGTCATCTCCAGGCGTTCAGCCCGGAGAAAATGGCGCCGCTCTGTGGGGTTCCGGCCGACACCATCCGGCAGGCCGCACGCATGTATGCGAAGTCCAGAGCCTCCATGATCATCTGGGGCATGGGTTGTTCGCAAAGCGTGCACGGCACCGACAACGTGCGTTGCATCATCGCGCTCGCCTTGATGACCGGCAACGTCGGCCGCCCGGGCACCGGCTTGCACCCGATCCGCGGCCAGAACAACGTGCAGGGCGCTTCCGATGTCGGCCTGATGCCGAGTTCCTATCCCGATTACCAGAGCGTGAAGAACCCCGAGGTGCGCGCGCGCTTCGAGCAACTCTGGGGTTGCAAGCTCGATCCCGATCCGGGTCTGACGACCACCGAGGTTCCCGACGCGATCCTCGATGGGCGCGTGCAGGGCGTGTACGTGATGGGCGAGAACCCGGCCATGTCCGATCCGAACGCGCATCACGTGCGCGAGGCATTTTCCAAACTGGAATGCCTGGTGGTGCAGGATATTTTCCTGACGGAGACCGCGTACAACGCCGACGTGATCCTGCCGGCGAC
Source organism: Gammaproteobacteria bacterium (assembly GCA_050739335.1). Taxonomy (GTDB): domain Bacteria; phylum Pseudomonadota; class Gammaproteobacteria; order Natronospirales; family REEB76; genus REEB76. Next base: position 1,995 of record JBOIBB010000044.1, on the reverse strand, counting down.
GGTCTACGCGGAGAAGAACGGTACCTTCACCAACACCGATCGGCTGGTGCAAATCGGGCGCCGCGCGCTCGATCCGCCCGGCGAAGTGCGCCAGGATTTGTGGATCATTCAGGAGCTGGCGCGCCGCATGGGTCTCGACTGGAACTACGCGGGTCCGGCCGACGTGTTTGCGGAAATGCGCCGGGCTATGCCGCGTTATGCCGGCATCACCTGGGAGCGCCTCGAACGCGAGGACTCGGTGGTGTGGCCCTGCCGCAAGGAAGGCGATCCCGGCGATCGCATCACGTTCGTCAAGGAGTTTCCGCGACCGGGCGGCAAAGGCCTGTTCGTGCCGTGCAACATCGTGCCGTCGGACGAACCGCCGGACGAGGCGTATCCCTTCGTGCTGCTTACCGGACGCGAGCTCGAGCACTGGCACACGGGCAGCATGACGCGGCGCTCGCGCGTGCTGAATGCCATCGAGCCGGAGGCTGTGTGCTACATCAATCCCGAGGATCTCAAGAATATCGGCGGCGAACCGGGTGCCTTGATTACGCTCGAGACCCGGCGCAACCGGATCTCGGTGTATGCCCGCGCCGATCAGCATGTGGCCAGGGGCAGCGTGTTCATGGCCTTCTGCTACTACGAGGCCGCCGCCAACTTGTTGACCAATCCGGCGCTCGATCCGGAAGCCAAGATTCCGGATTTGAAGTACTGCGGAGTGCGAGTCACGGCCGGCGGAGATCCGGACCAAGTGCCGAAATCGCGTTACAACCCGGCGGGCAGTGACGCCGCGCCCGACCAGGCGAGCGCGTGACCACCCGAACCAATCCGGCGTAGTCGTCGTTGCAGTGGGGTGTAGTGTAATGAAATCGCTTTGGCACTTGGGCGCATCGCTGGCGCTTGCGGCGATGCTGATCGCGCCGTCCGCACCGGCGTTCGCGGAGAATCACACGAAGATACTTACGGTATATGCCGCGGGAACCCTTGCGGTTCCCTTCCGCCAAGTGGACGCGGCCTTCGAGAAGCTCCATCCCGGCGTCGAAGTGCATCCCGAATTTGGCGGCAGCGTCATGATGGCGCGGCGGATTTCCGATTTGCACCAGCATGCCGACGTGTACGCGTCGGCCGATTACGCCGTGATTCCCGCGGTGCTCGGCAAGGCGCGTCTGGCATCGTGGTTCATCGGGTTTGCATCCAACGCCGTGACGCTCGCCTATACGTCCCAGAGCCGCGGCGCCAAGGAGATCAATTCGAAAAACTGGTACCGCGTGGTTGCGGAACCGGGTGTCGTCATCGGGCGCTCCGATCCGAACACCGATCCCTCCGGATACCAGTTTTTGCAGATGCTGTCGCTGGCCTCGGCTTACTATAAGGAACCCGAGCTGGAATCGGCGGTTTTGAAGAATGCACCGCGAGACGCGATGCGCGACACCGAAACCTCGTTGATCTCCGCCTTGCAGCTCGGCCAGATTGATTACCTCGCGATCTATTCCTCGTCCGCGAAGGCACATCATTTGCAGTACGTGCAGTTGCCGGTGGATATCAATCTGAGCGATCCGTCGAGGGCGCCGCTGTATGCGCATGGACGGGCAAAGACCGACAAGGGCATGTTGAATGGCAAGCCCATCATTTATGCAGTCACAATCCCGAGTACGGCCGACAATGCGGAACTCGCCGCCGAGTACATACATTTTCTAATAGGGGCGCAGGGCCGGAGCTTGTTGGCAAGAACCAGTCTAGCGCCGCTTGACCATCCGTTGCTGCACGGCGCCTCGTCAGTACCAACCTTATTGGAGTCAGGCACTCGGCCTTGGCCGACGGAACTCGCGGTCGGCGGTAATTGAGGCGCACTGGCGTTCAATCAGAAAGGGCACTCGGATTCTGGTGGTGGGTCAGTTTGAAAAGCACATGCTTGGCCGCTTACGCAGCAAGGGGTCAGGGTGGCAGCATGACCCCGAAACTCTTCCCTCAAGGCATAAGCCAGCTTACCGCCTCCATCGTGGGGGCTGGCAC
>JBOIBB010000043.1:0-14210 GCA_050739335.1 Gammaproteobacteria bacterium | reverse complement strand
GTACCTACGTGTTCGATCTGCGTGATCCCTTGCATCCGGCGCTCTTGCGGAAATTCGGCAGTGTCGGCGCTTTCGGCTATCCGCACTCGTTTGTCTATCTTCCCAACGGCGACACACTGGCGACGTTTCAGTACTCCGGTGGATTCAACCGCGCCGCGGGTGGACTGGTGGAGTTCGATCCGCAGGGCCGGGTGGTGAGATCTGCCTCGGCGGCCGCGCCGGGACATCCCGATATTCGGCCGTACAGCTTGGCGGTCGTTGCAAAGCTCAACCGCGTCGTTACCGGCAGCGCGGACATGATGGGGGCGCAGATCAGCCATATCGCCCAGGTCTGGCGGCTCTCCGATCTCAAGCTGATCAAGACCATGCGACTGCCGCCGCAAGCAGACTGGTTCTACGACACCGCGGCCGATTCCTCGGAGCCGCGCGTGCTGACGGATGGCAAGACGGTCCTGGTTCCGACGTTCAACTGTGGACTGTTTCTGGTTAGGAATCTGGCGAGCGACAATCCGACGCTGCAGCATGTCTATGACTTCGGCTACCGCACCTGCGAGGTGCCGGTGGTTGTTGGCAATTTTTTGGTGGAAACCATGCAGAGCGGGCACGCGATCGTGAGTCTGGACGTAGGCGATCCGGAACACCCGCACGAAGTCAGTCGCATTTTGCTGCCGCCGGATGAATATCCGCACTGGCTTGCGCTCGAACCGGGCGGGGATCGTCTGGTCATCACGGGTTATGGCGCGCTCGACACCATGGTCCGTTTTGCCACGATTGATCGCCGTACCGGGAAACTCACGCTTGCAGCGCAGACGCTCGATTGCACGCGCGCGTGGCCGGATGGCTGGAAGGGCAGCGCGATTCCGCATGGCGCGGTTTTCAGCAACCCCTGAGCCGGTACAGCCGCAACGGATCGCAGCTTCCGGTTTACGGCCGTCTGTGCGAGACTCGCTCGCCGTGAACGACAAGCTCGACATCGTGCGCGACTGGCTGCCGCGCTATACCGGCCAGGCACTCGAGGCGTTCAGCCAGTTCGTCCTGCTGACCAATTTCATTGGCTATCTCGAAACCTTCTGCCGTTTGACCGGCGCCCAGATCGTGGACCGCGAGCGCCCGATGCCGTGCGCGACCGCCGACGGCTTGAGCATGATCGACTTCGGCATGGGCAGCCCCAACGCCGCCACGGTGATGGACCTGCTGTCGGCGGTGGCGCCGAAGGCCGTATTATTTCTCGGCAAGTGTGGCGGCCTCAAGCGCAAGAACCAACTCGGCGATCTGATCCTGCCGATCGCCGCCATCCGTGGCGAGGGCACCAGCGATGATTACCTGGCGCCGGAAGTGCCGGCGCTACCGGCGTTCCAGTTGCAACGGGGCGTGTCCACCGCGATCCGCGATCTGGGTCACGATTACTGGACCGGCACGGTGTACACGACCAACCGCCGGGTGTGGGAATACGACGAGGATTTCAAGGCCCGCCTGCGCGGCTTGCGCTGCATGGCGATCGACATGGAGACCGCAACGCTGTTCGCGGCGGGTTTTGCCAACCGGATTCCGGCGGGTGCCCTGCTGCTGGTATCTGACCAGCCGATGATTCCGGAGGGCGTGAAGACGGCGGTCAGCGATGCCGAAGTCAAGGCGCAATTCGTCGAAGACCACGTGCGCATCGGCATTGAGGCTCTGGAACTCGTGCGCCGCAATGGGCGCAGCATGAAGCATCTGCGTTTTGAAGACGAGCTCGAATGAGCTTGGCGCCAGGGAAAAAGCGCTCGCCGAAAACGGGATCAATACGCTTTGTGCATTCGATTGCACAACCCGGCACGCCTTCTGCGGGTGAGTAGTTCCCGGCGGTAAATTGAATGCTATTAAGCGGCAGGCCAGACCGCACTCCGAACGTGTCCGCAGTGTGTGACTACGCTGCCGACACCGAGGGCAACGAAACAAAGATTCCAGATCGCGTCATCATCACAGAGCTTGCTGTCTGTAGCTCGGTACCTTGCCCTTCGGGACGGCAGCACTACAACTGCGTTGCCTGGTAGCCGGCGCGTTCAAACATCATCAGCAGTCCGTCCGGGCCGACGAGGTGGGCGGCGCCTACGACGACGAAATACTGCCGGCCGCTCTGCGCCAGGTGTTGGAGCCGTGCAAACCAGGCACGATTGCGCTCCAAGATGAGGCGCTGGTAAGCGATCGGGCTATTGGCGAAATCCTTGTGGGTAATTTTGGCGATTGCAGCCGCGTCGCCTTTCTCCCACGCGGATATCAAGGCGTGCACGTCGGCGTCGAAGTGGGCGCTTTCCTCGACCGCGTCCTGCAACATCGCCTGCTGGGTTTTTTCCGGCAGCCCCGCGAGCAAATCGAGTTGGTAACGCGCGGTTTCCAGGCCGATCACCGGCTTGTCCAGCATTTGCGCTTCGTCGGCAAAATGGTTGTCGACACCGTCACTGGGATCGAAATCAGCGTGCTGCAGTTGCGTGTTCAGAAGAAGCATGCTCACGAACCACGGCCGGAAGCGATCCACTTCCTGCATGTCCAAGCCCAGATCTTTTGCGCTTTGCACCACTTGCTTGTAAAGCTCGGGCGGCAGTGTCGTTTGCAGCGACTCGCTGCGTGGGTAAGTCGCCATCCGCATCGCTTCCTGCTGCACCGTGGTCGTATCCAGCATCGTCAGGTTGACTTCCTCGACCAGAGCGTCCGCGTGCTGGAAGGCATTTTCCATGACGTCCGGCAGCGGATAATCGTTTGGATTTAGTGTGTGAATCGAACCAACCAGGTAGATTTCCCCGTGTCCCTTTGTGAGGCGCCAGATGAAGTGGTGGGTGACCGCGACAGTGGTGGCAGCGGCCAGTGCTGCGGTAGTCGACTTGGCGGCCGCGGCTGGCGGCGTGGCGTAGGCCGTACCCGCAGCCAATAGCAACACGGTCAACGCGGGCAAAATCGACTTGAGATGCATGGCCCCACCCTTCACGCAATTGGAATCGTAGCCATGATACCGCGGGCGCGCTCTCCGGTCCGTTGCCGGACTGGATCGTCGCGTTGGCGATAGTCAGCTCAGACTTGAGGCGTGAGTCGTTCGACCTGAGTCTCCAATAACCCGTTCTCGCGCAGCGTTAGCCAGCGCATCCCGGGCGGCTTGGCGTCGAGCGCGAAGTCCGGCGAGTGCGGACGGAATTGCACGCTGGTGGCTGGCGTGGCGAGAATGCGCAGGCCGTCGGCCCGGGTGTCAAGCTCCTGGTGCACGTGGCCGCAAAGCACCGCGTGCACGTTGGGGAAGCGGTGGAGCACCCCGAACAACGCATCGGGATTGTCGAGTGCGATGCGGTCCAGCCAGGCGCTGCCGACGGGTACGGGATTGTGATGCAGCACGACCAGCACGTGATGTTCGCCCGCCGCCTCCAGTGCCGCCCGCAAAAAATACAGCTCCGCATTATCGAGGTGGCCACGCGCCTCGCCGGGCAACTGGGAGTTGAGCAGAACGGCGCGCCACGCGCCGAGCAGGTGCACGCCACCGAGGCGCACGGATTTTGGCAGGTTTTCCCGCAGTGCGTCGGGGTTGTCGTGATTGCCCGCGATCACTGCCACCGGCGTTTTCAGCGCCTTCAAGATCTTGAAGAGAGCCTGGTAACCCGCCGGTGATCCGTCTTGCACCAGGTCGCCGGTTGTCAGTACCAGATCAGGCGGTGGGGCCTGCAACGCCAGCTCCACGATGTTTGCGAGATTGCGGCGCGTATCGGTGCCGTGCAGACATCCATGACGATCGGCGAACAGGTGCGTATCGGTGATCTGCAAGATGCGCACCGGCGTAAAATCGTCAGTCATTGATGTTTGGTATAGGAGCAGCGCGATGTCCAATCGTACCATCTCACTCGATGACGAGCTGTATGCCTATCTGTTGAAGGTTTCGCTGCGTGAGCCGCCGATCCTGAAGCGCCTGCGTGAGGAAACCGCGCACCATCCCCAGCACGGCTTGCAGATTTCCCCGGAGCAGGGCCAGTTCATGCGTTTTCTGGTGCGCCTGATGGGTGCACGCCGCTGCCTTGAGGTCGGCGTGTTCACCGGTTACAGCAGCCTGTCGGTGGCGCTCGGACTGCCGGACGATGGGCGCATCACGGCCTGCGACGTCAGCGCGGAGTACACGGCCGTGGCACGCCGCTACTGGCACGCGGCCGGCGTCGAGGCGAAAGTCGAGCTGCGCCTCGCGCCCGCGGTGCAAACCCTGGACGCGCTCCTGAAAGACGGTGCGCAAGGGCGTTACGACTTTGCCTTCATCGACGCCGACAAGGGTAATTACCTGAATTACTACCAGCGCATTTTCGAATTGATGCGGGTTGGCGGCGTCATCGCGGTGGACAACGTGTTGTGGGGCGGCGCGGTGATCGACAAGCACGATCGGAGCAAAGACACGGCGGCGATCCGCGAGTTCAATGCCGCGCTGCAAACGGATGCGCGCATTGAGCTATGCATGCTGCCCATCGGCGACGGGTTGACACTGGCGCGTAAACTCAACTGAGTATTCAACGCGGAGGGGCGCATGAAAGTGCTGGTGATTGGCGCATCGGGTTACATCGGCTATGCCGTGGCATCGGCGCTGGCGCGCGCCGGCTGGAAGCCGCAACCACGCTGCGCAAGGTGGTCTACCGTCTCGGCTGGCAGCCGCAGCGCGGCGGTTTTGCGGATGGCGTGGAAAATTACTATCGCGCGTGGGAGGCCTGGCACTGAGTGCGTCTAGCCGTGCGCCGCCGTGTATTTGCCGAGCAGGGGTTCCAGCACGCAACAAAAGAGCAGGCTTGCGACCACGGCGACACCCACAATCCAGCCCCAGCCGTTGATGCCGAGCGGCAGCGCATCCAGACCGTAAAGCAGCGAAGCCAGCGCCGCCAGCAAATACAATGGTCCGGTGTAAAAGCAGTGCCGGCGATGGCAGCGGCGCGCGTTCACGAGACAGGCGCCACCGGCGACCGCAAATCCCACGGTCCACAACACAGTACGCACGGTGTCACCGGTGAAGGTGCCGATGATGACCAGCGCCCAGGGCAGCCACCACAGCGGCACTACCCAGCGCGAGCTAAGCAGATCTGTTTTGCCGTCAGCGCTGCATTCGGGCATGGAGCTTCGGCGGTGATTTTCCCGCCGGAAGTGTAAGCCCGAAAGTGGCGGCTGTCAGCCGACCGCTTCCAGCCAGTGGTATTTGTCAGGCGTTTTGCCGTTGAACAGGCCGAAGAAGAGTTCCTGCATCTTGCGTGTGACCGGTCCCGGCTGGCCGGTGCCGACCGGCTTTTTGTCCACCGAGCGGATGGGGGTGATTTCCGCCGCGCTGCCGCACATGAAGGCTTCGTCGGCTAGATACAGGTACTCGCGTGGCATATTGCGTTCCACCACATCGATACCGGCATCGCCCGCGAGCTTGATCAGTGAATTGCGCGTGATGCCGTCCAGTATCGAGGCGCTGACCGGCGTGGTGTGCAGCGCGCCATCAAACACCAGGAAAATGTTTTCGCCCGCGCCTTCACTGATCAGCCCGTTGTGGGTGAGCGCAATGCCTTCATCGAAGCCGAGCCGGCGCGCCTCGCGTGCCATGAGCTGCCCGGAAAGATAGTTGCCGCCGGCCTTGGCGCCCGCCGGAATGGTGTTCGGCGCGAAGCGCTGCCAGGTGGACACGCAGGCCTCGATGCCGTTCTTGGTCACGTCCTTGCCGAGATAACCGCCGAGCTCCCAGGCACCCACGGCCACCTCGGTGGGGCTGTCCGCGCTCAGGCTCAGGCTCTCACCGAGACCACGGAATGCCACAGGGCGAATGTAGGAGTGCTGGAGATGGTTGACGCGCACCACTTCGCGGCAGGCCGCGGCCACGGTCGCGGCATCGTAGGGCATGGGCAGATCGTAGATTTTTGCCGAATTGAAAAAGCGCTTCATGTGATCCGCGAGCCGGAAGATCATCACACCTTTGGGCGTGGGGTAGCTGCGGATACCTTCAAAAATGGATGAACCATAATGCAGTGCATGCGCCATCACGTGGGTAGTGGCTTCGGCCCAGGGTTTGATTTTGCCGTTGTGCCAGATATGTGCAGGAAATTGAGTAGCCATGCAAGTTTTGCCTGTTGATATTGCGGGGAGAGGAGGGAGCCGCGCGCCCGCGTGCGTCTGCGGCAGACGTATTTTAACTCTTTAGGCGCGATGCGGAGCTTGCAGGTCTCCCGCGACTTGCGATGGGCAGGCGCATTCGTTACTTTAGGCTCACACTGGCAGAGCGTAACGTGCGCCGCCGCGCGGAGAGCAGCATGGAATCGTTGGACTTGCAGGGGAACAGAATGAAAGGCCCGCAGGAGCGCCGGAAATTTCCACGCCTGCGACGCGAGGAGCGAGCGGTGCTGCACCGGCTCGAAGTCGGCGAGGATGATCCCGAGCACGCGGTGTTGTATTGCAAGACCGTGGATATTTCCTCGGGCGGCTTGCAGGTGCGCGCGAAGCAGGAACTGCTGGTAAACGAATCCGTGGAAGCGGTGATCACCGTCGAGGGTTACGGCGACTCCTTCCATCTGCGCGGCGACATCCGCTGGTGCCGGGCCGCGAGCGATGGCGACGGGTTCCTGGCCGGTATTGAATTGATCCCGGGTCAGAGCGGCGACGTGACTTCGTGGCGCCGCATCTTCAATTGAGTCCGCAGCCCGTGATCCGGACTGCCATAGCGAAAGGAGCGAGTCACATGAGAACGGCAGCCGTCAGGTTCGGATCGGGTGCGTTGGGTACGGCAGCCGTGCTGTTGCTCGCGGCCTGCGTGGGCTGGCAGCCGGGCAGCGGCGCGGTGAGTCAGCAGCAGGCCGACACCATGACCCCGCAGGTGAACGCCGCGATCGCGAGCTTCAAGCAAAGCGATCCCAGCATGCAAGGGTTTTTCGATCGCGCCTACGGTTATGCGATCTATCCATCGGTCGGCAAGGGCGGCTTCTGGATCGGTGGTGCCTACGGCGACGGCGCGGTTTATCGGCAGGGCCGAATCGCGGGCGTCACCAAGATCATTCAAGTAACGATCGGGCCACAGATTGGTGGCCAGGCCTACAGCGAAATCATTTTCTTTCGTGACGCCGATGCGCTCGCGACGTTCGAGGCCGGCAACTTCAATTTCAGTGCCCAGGCCTCGGCGGTGGCCGCCACCGCGGGCGCCGCAGCCAATGCGGCCTGGAACAACGGCGTGGCGGTCTTTACCCTGGCGAAGGGCGGGCTCATGGCGGAAGCGACTATTGGCGGTCAGAAGTTCACCTTTACGCCGATTGCCCAATAATTGCGTCGCGGCTCTGCAAAAGAAAAGCCCCGGACGGGGCTTTTCTTTTGGACCGATGGTGCGGGCCGATTCAATAGCGGTAGAAATCCGGCTTGTAGGGACCTGTCACGGGCACGTTCAGGTATTGGGACTGCTTCGGGCTGAGCGTGGAGAGGTGCGCGCCGATGCGCGCGAGGTGCAGGCGCGCGACTTTCTCGTCGAGGTGCTTCGGGAGCACGTACACCTTTTTCTGGTACTTCCCGGTCTGCGTGAAAAGTTCGATCTGGGCCAACACCTGGTTGGTGAAGGAGTTGGACATCACGAAGCTCGGGTGCCCGGTCGCGCAGCCGAGATTCACGAGGCGCCCCTCGGCGAGCACGATGATGCGGTGGCCGTCCGGGAAGATTACGTGATCCACCTGCGGCTTGATGTTTTCCCATGGATACTTGCGCAAGGACGCGATGTCAATTTCCGAATCGAAGTGACCGATGTTGCAGACAATGGCGTTGTGCTTCATCTTGGCCATGTGGTCGTGGGTGATCACGTCCACGTTGCCGGTGCAGGTCACGAAAATGTCGCCCTGGCTCGCGGCTTCGTCCATGGTCACCACGCGATAGCCTTCCATCGCCGCCTGCAATGCGCAGATCGGGTCAATTTCCGTGATCCACACGCTGGCGCCGAGTCCTTTCAATGACTGGGCGCAGCCCTTTCCCACATCGCCGTAGCCGGCGATCACCGCAATCTTGCCCGCGACCATCACGTCGGTGGCGCGTTTGATGCCGTCTACCAACGACTCGCGGCAGCCGTAAAGGTTGTCGAATTTCGATTTGGTAACCGAATCGTTGACGTTGATGGCTGGGAAGGGAAGTGTGCCGTTGCGTTCCATTTCATACAACCGGTGCACGCCGGTGGTGGTTTCCTCGGTCACGCCCTGGATGTTGGCGAGGATGTGCGTGTAAAAGCCGGGCCGGGTATCGAGGCGTTTCTTGATCGCCTTGAACAGTGCGGTTTCTTCTTCGCTTGTGGGCTTGGCGATGACGGATGGATCCTTCTCCGCCTTTGCGCCGAGTGTAACCAGCAGGGTCGCGTCGCCGCCGTCATCGAGAATCATGTTGGGCGTGCCGCCATCGCTCCACTCCATGATGCGATGCGTGAATTCCCAGTACTCGTCGAGTGTCTCGCCCTTGTAAGCGAAGACCGGCGTGCCGCCGGCGGCAATCGCGGCGGCCGCATGATCCTGGGTGGAATAGATATTGCAGGATGCCCAGCGGATGTCGGCACCGAGCGCCTTGAGCGACTCGATGAGCATGGCGGTTTGAATCGTCATGTGCAGCGAGCCCGCGATGCGGGCGCCTTTCAAGGGCTGCTGTTTTTTGTATTCCGCGCGTACTGCCATGAGACCGGGCATCTCGGTCTCGGCGATGGCGATTTCCTTGCGGCCCCAATCGGCGAGACCAATGTCTTTGACGCAATAGTCCTGCTTTGCAGGGGCCGCGTGCTGCGTACTGCGTGCTGCGTTGAGAGTAGCCATATCTGTTACCTTGTCATTGAGGATTGTTTATTGCCGTTGACTTCGTGATGCGCGTAACGCACCGATTACGTGCGCCGTCCTATCGGCGAAATCGTGTACTTGACGGAATTCCGAATCATCAACATAGCCGTTATCCAACGCCACATACAGATGCGATCGGACTTCAGCGCAAGAAGCCTTAGCAATCACCAAGAATTGATGAAACTCGCGGCGCCCATTGCGCTCAAACCCTTCCGCGACGTTGGCCATAACCGAGACCGATGCACGCCTGATTTGATCTCGCAAGCCGAAATCACGCGAGAACCCTGATTTTGATGTAAGCGCATAAATCCGTCGCGTCAGTTCCCGGGCTTTTTGCCAAGCGATCAAATCCCCGAAACGCCTGATTCCGCTCATGGCAAATCCTTTTGCCCTTGGCTCTATGGTTACCGGCCTTTCACGCAGCACCCAGCACGCAGCACTTTTCTCACACCACCGCTTTCAATTTCGCTGCATCCCGCAGCATGTCCGCCTTGTCGATGCGCTCCCAGGTGAACTCCGGCTCTTCGCGGCCGAAGTGGCCGTAAGCCGCTGTTTTGCGATAAATCGGCCGGATCAGATCCAGCATCTTGATCAGCCCGTAGGGACGCAGGTCGAAATGCTCGCGCACGAGCTTGGTTAATTGCTCGTCGCTCAGGCGCCCGCTGCCGAAGGTTTCCACGCTGATGGAAGTGGGTTCCGCAACGCCGATGGCGTAGCTCACCTGGATTTCGCAGCGCTCCGCGAGCCCCGCCGCTACGACGTTCTTGGCCACGTAACGGGCAGCGTACGCGGCCGAGCGGTCCACCTTGGAGGGGTCTTTGCCGGAGAATGCACCGCCGCCGTGGCGTGCCATGCCGCCATAGGTGTCCACGATGATCTTGCGGCCGGTGAGCCCGCAATCGCCAACGGGCCCGCCGATGACGAACCGGCCGGTTGGGTTGATGTGAATTTTGGTGTCACGCCCAATCCATTCCTTGGGCAGTGTCGGCCGGATGATCTCTTCCATCACCGCTTCCTGCAGCGTCTTGTACGCCACATCCGGCGAATGCTGGGTGCTCAACACCACAGCCGCGAGACCGGCAATTTTGCCGTTCTCGTACTTGAACGTAACCTGGCTCTTGGCATCCGGCCGCAGCCACGGGAACTTTCCGGTACGGCGCACGTCGGCTTGCCGCTTGACCAGCCGATGCGCATACGTGATCGGCGCGGGCATCAATACGTCGGTTTCGTTCGTGGCGTAGCCAAACATCAACCCTTGGTCGCCGGCACCTTGTTCCTCGGGCGTCTTGCGGTCCACGCCTTGGGCGATGTCGCCCGATTGTTTGCCGATGGCATTCAGCACCGCGCAGGTTTCCCAGTCGAAGCCCATCTCCGCGGTGTAGCCGATGTCCTTGACCACCATGCGCACCAGGTGTTCGAGATCCACCCAGGCGTTGGTGGTGGCTTCACCGGCGATGATCACCATGCCGGTCTTCACCAGCGTCTCGCAGGCGACGTGCGAGTGTTTGTCCTGCTCCAGCATCGAATCGAGCACGGCATCGGAAATCTGGTCGGCCATCTTGTCGGGGTGGCCTTCCGAGACCGACTCCGAGGTGAACAGGTAATTGCGCGACATAGGCAAAGCCCCTATTTGAGAAACCAATGAATTGTGGGGCGGTAGTGTACCGCTACCACGCGGCCCTTTCGACCTGGCACCGGCCGGCCTTGACCCAGCCGCTGGGCTTGCGCGTGATCAGCGACGGCACACACACCATGCACTTGAAGCCCTTCTTCGTCAGATGCCAGTACTGTCCGTAGCCGCAGGGGCCCGCTTCGTACACAAAACACCCCCGCGAGCCCTTGCTCTGCATCCGTGTGAACACGCGGTCCAGATCCCGCTCGCGCACGCCCGTGTTGCCCAGACCCTGAACCTCACCGAACCGGGCTGAGTACGCCGTAACGTTTGACTCCTTGTGCACGTCCAGACCGACACACTTGGTGCTATCGTTCATGGCGCTGACCCCCCCCGCGTGGAAACCGAAATGAGCGTAGTACATACTCGCTCCTGCGGCTCTGGCGTCACGCTAACCCGCGTCTATGGCCTCGCGGGGGTCAGCGCTCGCCAGCGCGAAAGTCATACTGTCCAGGTTGCCTTAACACGTCCATGCCCCCCATTCGCCGCTTTCAACTCGAAGACTGGTCCAGCGTCTGGCCCATGCTTCACAAGACTTTCGCGTCCGGAGACACGTATGCGTTTGCTCCTGCGAGCGCGGAGGCAGATATCCTCAATGCCTGGGTGGAGTTGCCATTGGCAACCTACGTCGCGTGTTCTGGTGAGGGAACGATCATCGGAACGTACGTACTCAAGCCAAATCAGCCGGGCCTTGGCTCGCACGTCTGCAACTACGGCTATGTCGTGTCGGCTGAAGCGCGAGGCAAAGGTACCGCTTCGGCAATGTGCGAGCATTCCCAAGTCGAGGCTATTCGGCTCGGTTTCCGAGCAATGCAGTTCAACTTGGTTGTGTCCACCAATGAAGGAGTCGTGCGTCTGTGGCAGAAGCTTGGCTTTCATATCGCTGGGACGCTGCCTGGCGCTTTCCGTCACGCACAGCACGGCTACGTTAACGCCTATGTCATGTTCAAGCAGCTGGCAACCTAACCCTTCCATCGAGCGAACATACAACATCAAGCTTCGCTTGCTGTTGGCCGCCGCTCATGTCAAACCTCAGGTTCCGCTTGCAGGTGATCGCAAAAGTGGATGACTTCGAGAACATCGGTTGGCTCGTAACGCACGGAGGCGACGTCACCCTCGGCAGGATTGGGCCGGTGGCATGCGCGGCAACAGCTAGCGACGAAGATCAGTGCTTAGCCATGCTCGTTCGGCAACCCGGCGAGTCACTGTCGGAGCTTCTCGGTAGGCTAGATGCCGTCATTTACAACGCACTTGAAAATCAGGTGTTCGCTGATGAAATTAACGCGTAAACGAACGCTAACATGGCTCAAGCGGACGGCGCTCCGGCGCCGCCGCTTAGCTCTGCGTTGGGCATCACTAACCTCTGTCAACGGAGACCCCGCTTTATGGCACAACTGCTCTTTTCGTATGGAACGCTTCAGCAACGTGATGTGCAACTGGTCACGTTCGGGCGTGAGCTTCGCGGCACCGCCGACCAACTGGTAGGTTTTCATCAATCTATGGTCAAGATCGCAGATCCGGAGGTTATCAAGACGAGCGGGAAGATCCACCATCCCATCGTCAAGCAAACGGGCGTTATAGAGGATCGCGTTCCTGGTACAGCGTTTGAGGTGACGGATGAAGAACTCGCCAATGCAGACAAATACGAAGTATCAGATTACAAGCGCGTCTCAGTCACTCTGGCCTCTGGACAAACGGCTTGGGTTTACGTAGACGCGCATGCGTAGCGCGAGCCGCGATGCCCAACCCATCATTCCACCGGATTTGTTGCGGCAAGCCGCGCCAGTCCGGTAAATCCAAACGTCGGGCATCTTCAGCATGAACACTAAGCAGGCGACTGAAATCGAGCTTGTGAGAAGGTTACTTGCCGCGGTCGGTCAACCCGCGGTACGTCTCGAGCCCGCGGACAGGCCAGACGTCGTTGCTCATGTCGGGGCAAAGCGCATCGGGATCGAGGTTACGCAATTCCATGGTGACGAGCGGCTCGACACGCAAGGCAGCCAGCTTCGGGCCACGGAAGTGCAAACCGCAAAGGTTTCCGGAGCAAGTCCCTACGCAATGTGGGGCCCAGGTGACCCCTTGCCCGGTCTCGTCGCGAGAATCACCGAAAAGGTCGCCGCTGCTCGGGCGTATGACTGCCGAACATATGATGAAATGTGGTTGCTTGTATCTGCCGGTCTGCCGATGGTCGGAGCAGTGGCCGCCACATTTGCCTTTGCGCCCTTCGTCAACGTGGAAAAACTCAACGCTGCCACGCACGCACAACTCTATGCGTCACCATTTTCGGTGGCGTATTTCCACATCATCATGGGCAGGGCGGTTTACTCATGGTCGCGCTCAGATCAATGGAAGCAAGAAATTGGCCAACAAAGCGCTTCAGCCGACCCCCCAACTGCTACGCAGCCGGGTGGTGGCTGAGCTTTAGCGCCGATATGACTTTCACTGTCAAGCAGCGGTGGCTATTGCATGCGGGTGCTCCAAGGGATGGGAAAGGGATTCGGCTGTGGCCTGTGCAATAACGTCAATGGTGGAGCATGTGAATATCCGCGGGCCAGTGAGCACCGCCGCTCCGAGTCTGACTGTGCGTGTGGGGGAGAATTGGCCACGTCCTGCTCGATGACACAAGACCGGCGTCCCCGATGAATTTTGAAGGGACGACACTAGCGCACCGTTTAACTTCGATTACTCCACCAAGCGGCACATGCCGCGTTGACATGGGATTAACCGTCCGCCAGCCACGTCAGTGTTCCCACACTCGACCCGTCTACGTACACGTGACACTCATACGTGACAGGAGCTCCGTCACTGCGTGAACAGATACCTATGACGATGTGCTGGCCGTAACTTCCCGCTACCTGGACGTCGTGATGGTACGCTGGCGCCAGAATTCCCTGTCCAGCCTGCGTGCCGTTCACGAACAGCGTGACTTTGTCATCCCAGTTGCCGGTCTCGGCCTTTGCACTGATTACCCATTGACTACCGTTCGCCGAGGGCGGATGGACGTTAATCGACCTCGATTCACTCAGTGTGGCGCACCCGCTGATCAGTACCACAAGCGTCACGAGCAACATGGATTTTCTGTTCATGCGGGCATCCCGACAACCCAACCTTGCACAGAATACACGTTTTGATCACGGCGGTTTAACGACGGAACATCCGGAAATAATCGAGGGAACACGAAAACCATGATTTTCTGGACTTCCGGTGCCTCAGCTGGATAATCAGTGGCGAACTGCCATTATTTATGCCGGTAGTGAGGTGCAACATGATTCGGGCAGTTTGGTATTTCGATCTGATTTCGCCATTTGCGTATCTGCATTTCAAACGGCTGCATGAGCTGTCCGCGTCCCTGGAAATTGAACGTGTTCCGGTGTTGTTTGCGGGGTTGTTGAAGCATTGGGAGCACAAAGGGCCGGCAGAGATTCCGTCCAAACGTGTCTATACCTACCGCTATGTGACTTGGCTGGCGAAACACTTGGGCATCCTGTTCAAAATACCGCCCTCTCACCCCTTCAATTCGCTCCATGCTCTGCGGCTGTTGATAGCCGCCGGACATTTGCGGAAACGGCCGTCAGTATTGCGGAATACCCTGCGCCGTTACAACGCTGGAAGGAAACCGCGTCGAGAGAGCCGTGGTTTCGCTCCAACGACATGCGCCCTTCGAGGAGTGGCGCGATTGTCGTCTGGCGACGGACATTGCTGAAATTCACCCCAGCCCGTACGCACTGCCGCTT
>JBOIBB010000042.1:0-31670 GCA_050739335.1 Gammaproteobacteria bacterium | reverse complement strand
GTCGGGGACTCGGACAAGCCCAGTGCTCGACGGGCGATGGCGAAAGCCGCGCCCTGATGTACGGAGATGCCGTGGACCCGAGCGTGGTTCATGGTGCCGATGATAGAGGTGTAGGCAGGATTGACCTGAATGAACTCGACGCCCGCGCGGAAACAGGCCGAGCGTACGGCGGCAAGGGTCTTGTGGTAAGCGACGCTGGACAGCATGCGTGCGTAGTGCGGCGCGCTCTCTGCGAGGTCCGCTTTCTTCGTGCTGAACTCCAGGTCCTCCATGACAACGGGCTTGCCGGTCGCCGCCGCGTACTCGCTGATTGTCACTGCTGCATCGCCGATCCTGGCTTCGGCCTGCGCCGAGGTTGCGCCGTAGGTCAAGCACGGCAGCCGCTTGGCCCGCACCAGATTGCCGTGCCGGTTGAGTTCAGCCAGAGCCAGGTGGTCCGCATTGATGTCGATGCCGACCGCACCCGCCAAGCGAGTTGTCAGCGTCCTCGGCGCTTCGACTTTCACCGTGGCGAATACGCGCCAGCCCTTGGCATCGCGCAAGAACCGATAGCTCAGGGCGAACTTGCCGAGTGCCTGATCGACTCGATCCCGCCCGTAAGCAAAACGGATGCCGTGAAGTGCCACGTACTTGCCGTGGGCTTGCGCCAGCGCGTCGGGCAGACGCAAGCGTAAATCGAACGAGCCGTCTGCATTGCGCGTCGCGACGCACCCCTGGCAGCCGGAGGTTTCCTCATGGCTGCCGATGACAAAGAACTGATTGGAGCGGGCTGCCCGCCACTCGTCGCGCCAAGCATCGAGCGAGGCGTAGCCATTATCCTCAAGTGCGAATTGGGCACGAAAGAGCTTGCGGCTGCCAAAGCACAGGCGCACAGCGCCGGCGGCCTGATCCGCTTGCAGGCGAGTATGGCGCGCGCGCACCGTGGCAAGGCGCCGCTTCTTCTGGTGCCACGTGGTGCTTGTGCGAGGGTTTGCGCGCAAGCTTCTGGACGGTCTTCTCGAGCGAGCGGATGCGTGACGCGGCCTCCCGAATCAGCGCAGGCCGACGCTCCTTGATGGCCTCGACTTTGCCACGCAGCCCACGCGCAACGGCGTTGAACTGGCGAGCCGTGATTGCGAATCGTTGGAGAAAGCTGCGTTTCCATTCTGGCAGGGTTCCGCCGCGCTGCATCTGCGCGAACAAGGCGCGTTCGACGCGCCCATACAACTCGGCGTAGCCCGCGAGCGCCCGACCCTGCTCGGGCGACAGCACGAGACGCGTCTGGTAGGTGAAGGGGGCGGTCTCAGCCATCGATGGCCGCCATCGCTTTCTGCGCCCTGTGACTGGCCGAACGTCGCCCATACCACCGGACACAGAACGAGGTCAGTACCGCGAGCATGTCCTGCACGAGGTCGTCTTTCAGTTCGCTTTCGTCGGCCACTATAAGAAGCGCACCTCTAGCCTGTAGCGCTGCTTCGACATACTCGGAACCAAAGCGCATCAGCCGGTCGCGATGCTCCACCACCACCATCTTCACCTTCGGATTCGATAGCAGCGACATCCATTTTTTGCACTGACCATTCAGTCCAGACCCGGCTTCGCTAACCACGCTGGCGATGCCGAGACCGCGCGAATTGGCGAAGGCAACGCACCGCGCAACCTGGCCATCGATATTCGACTTCTGATCAGAGCTCGACACCCGAGCGTAGACAACGGCTTGCCCTTCCGGGACGGGCGGCTCCCGCACAATGATCGTACCGGAGGGAGCCTGAATTGCTGGTACCGGCAATTTGCCCTGCTTGTACCAGTTCCAGGCAGTCCGGTAACTGATGCCTTGTTGTTTAGCCCCCGCGCTTCACGAAAGCTATTATGCGTCCTAATTTCCATAATTGACCATAAAGTCACCAGCAGTTAGCAACCCTGCCTCTGAGACGCTCACAACCAGCGCCGCGCGAGCCAGCCAATGAATTCCAGCATCCGGCGCCACAGAGCGCGCTTGGCCCAGAGTGATGGTTGGATTTGCACGGCCGCCTCGAGGTCGGCACGGAACTGCCGTTCCAGGACCGTCGCAAAGTCCGCGTCACGCAGCGTGAAGGTCAGCTCATAGTTCAGAAAGAAACTGCGGTAATCGATATTCGCAGTGCCGACGCTGCTCCAGATGCCGTCGACCACCACGGTTTTGGCGTGCAACACCCGCGGCAGATACTCGTAAATGCGTATACCGGCCTGCAGAAGCCCGGCATAAGCGGCACGTGCCGCCCACTGCACCACGCGCACGTCATTCTTGTGCGGCACCAACACCCGCACATCCACGCCCCGGCGCGCGGCACTTCTGAGCGCGCGTTGCGTGCGGCTATCCGGCACGAAATACGGCGTGGTGAGCCACACGCGTTCGCGGGCAGCAGTGAAACGTGCGGCATACAGGTCACGCAACAGCAGACGCCCGTACCGCGAGTGATTGGTGATCAGGTTGCCCTGACGGGAGCGCAACACGGAAAAATTGCGGCGCCGACGTGTCCAGAAGGCGTCGAAGAGCACGTCCAGGTTACGCGCCAGTTGGCCGTCAATTTCGAGATGCGTATCGCGCCAGCGCTCTGCCCCGTAGGCCGCACGCGAATTCTCGCGGTGGATGTTAAAGCCACCGAGAAAACCGCGCTGTGCATCCACCACCAAGAGTTTGCGGTGATTGCGCCGGTTGTAGCGCGCCGGGTCACGCCAGCTCCAGCGATGGAACCAGTGCACCTGAACGCCTGCGCATTGCATGCCCTTTTCCATGCGGTGCGAGCCCCAGAACAGCGACCCAGCGGCGTCGATATTGACAAGCACCCGGACTCCAGCGCGCGCGCGCGCACTCAGTCCCGCCGCAAAGCGCCGACCGACATCATCGTTGGCAAAAATGTAACTTTCGAGTTTGACCGAGTGTTGCGCGGCGGCGATGGCCTCGAGCATAGCCGCGTACAGTGCATCGCCTTCAGTGTAGAGAGTCTTGCGGCCGTAACGTGTCGTCACTACGATCTGCCCGCTACCGCTGTCCACGGCATTAGAAGCTGTGGCTACAGGCTGGTATAGTGACCGCGCCGCGCCCGGGTCCCCAGGCGCCCTGTTGTTCTGAGCCATTATTGCCGTGCGTCTGCTGCTGTACAACATCCGCTATGGTACCGGAGGCGGCCCGGCGTTCAATTTCCCGGTACCGGGCGTGGGCGGTTACCTGCGCGGTACCGTGCATCAGCTCGCGAAAATTACCGCCTTTGTAAAATCCCTGAATCCGGATATCGTCGGCTTGATCGAAGTCGACATGGGCTCGGTGCGTGCTGGCCGCGTCAACCAGGCCGAAGCCATCGCCGCTGCCACCGGCCTGATTCCCGCTTTCCGCAGCAAATACGGGGAGCATTCGCTCAACCAGTATCTTCCCATAGTACGCAAACAGGGCAACGCATTCCTGACGCGCGAGGCCGATGCCATCCTGCGGTTTCATTATTTCGATCTCGGCATCAAACGCCTGATCATCGAACTCGAGATGCGCGAGCTCTGTCTGTTCCTGGTGCACCTGTCACTCAAGTACCGGCACCGGCACCGGCAAATGCACGAGCTCGTGTCGCTGGTGCGTGGCGCGCACAAGCCAGTCATCGTGGCCGGGGATTTCAATACGCTTTGGGGCAGCGAAGAAATCGACATGTTTGCCGCCGCCGCGGGCCTATATAGTGTGAATGTGCGCAACCTGCCCTCCTGGCCAAGCACCCACGCAACGCGGCAACTGGACTTCATACTCTATAACCAGCGGATCATGCCCCGGACGTTTCGAATGCCACAGATCGAGCTTTCCGATCACCTGCCGCTGCTTATGGACTTCGAGGTCGCATCCGGTTAACTAGGCACGCTTGGTCCGCGCGCGACTAAAAAGCGCCTTGCTCCATCCGCGCAGGCCCGCGCCGGCAAAACATGCAAGTTGCCAGTCACGAGGTGGCTTTCTATCATGCTGGACGCCAACGAGTCATTTCCGTTCCGGCTTGATAGTTACGGGTGTTGCACTCGCGTGCAGGGAGACAAGCATGGTTGATACCGCCGCTGCAAAAAACTGGCGCGTGGAATGCGATACTGAGCAGATCGCTTGGCTGGCCTTCGACAAAGTCGGCGCCGGCACCAACGTACTCTCGGGCGCGATGATGCTCGAGCTTGGCGAGCGCCTTCAGGAACTCGCGAACCACCCGCCACGCGGTCTGGTGATCCACTCGGCCAAGGCCAGCGGCTTCATTGCAGGCGCCGACATCAAGGAATTCACGACCCTCAAAACGCCGGACGATGCCTTCAAACTCATACGCCGCGGCCAATTGGTGCTCGAAGCCCTGGGAAAGCTGCCCTTCCCGACCGTAGCGTTGATCAACGGCTTCGCCTTGGGGGGCGGCCTCGAACTCGCGATGGCCTGCCACTACCGCGTGGGCATCGACGACGGCCAACTGAGCCTCGGACTGCCGGAAGTGAAACTTGGAATTCACCCCGGCTTTGGCGGCACGGTACGTTCGACGCGCCTCGTCGGGGTGTCGCCCGCGATGAGTTTCATGCTCACCGGGCGCAACGTGCACAGCGGCGAGGCGCTGCGCATCGGCCTCATCGACCGTCTGGTGAAACCCGAGACGGCCAAGCAGGCGGCGCGCGAGTTGATATTGCAGGCACCAGCGCGCAAGCACGCGCCACTGGTACAGCGGGTGCTCGCGCTGGCGCCGTTGCGCCCGATGATCGCCCGGATGCTGACCAAAAAAGTCGCCGCCAAGGTGCGCCGTGACCACTATCCCGCGCCTTACGCGATCATCGAGCTGTGGCGCAAATACGCCGGCAGCGATGCGATGTACGTGCAAGAGGCGCACTCGATTGCGCGCCTCATGCTGGACGATACGGCGCGCAATCTGGTGCGCGTGTTTCTGTTGCAGGACCGTTTGAAATCGCTCGGCAAAAAATCCGACTTGGCGCTCAAGCACGTGCACGTCGTGGGCGCCGGCACCATGGGTGGCGACATTGCGGCTTGGTGCGCGCTACGCGGCTTCGAAGTCACGCTTCAGGATCGCGAGGAAAAATATATACAGCCGGCGCTCGCGCGTGCGCGCAAGCTTTTCGAAAAGCGCCTGAGTGGCGCCGCGATCCAACAGGCCGGCGCGCGGCTTAAAATGGACGTGGCCGGCAACGGGGCGGCAGACGCCGAGGTCGTGATCGAGGCGATCTTTGAGAACGTCGAGGCCAAGCAGGCGCTTTACAAATCGCTTGACCAGAAACTCAAAGCCGGAGCGGTACTGGCGACCAACACCTCGAGCATCCCGCTGGAAACCCTGCGTCCTGTTCTCAAGAGCCCGGCGCGACTCGTCGGTCTGCATTTCTTCAATCCAGTCGCCCAGATGCCGCTCGTGGAAGTCGTTCACGCGAACGACACTCCGCAAGCGGAAATCAACAAAGCGCTGTCGTTCACGCGTCAAATCGGCAAGCTCGCCGTGCCGGTGAAAAGCTCGCCGGGCTTCCTCGTCAACCGCATCCTCATGCCTTACCTGATGGAAGCGATGCTGGCGGCGGATGCCGGCATCGCGCACGAAGCCATCGATCAGGTTGCGCTGGATTTCGGCATGCCCATGGGCCCGATCGAACTGACGGACACCGTGGGACTGGATGTGGCCCTGTCCGTCGCCAAGGAGTTCTCCAAGGAATTCCACAAACCTGTACCGACGGGCCTCGGCAAGCTGGTCGAGGCCAGGAAACTCGGTCGCAAGAGCGGCGAGGGCTTCTACCGGTACCAGGACGGCAAACCGGTCAAAGACCCAGGCCGCACACGCCCCCAGCCTGCAGATCTGCAGGATCGCCTGATCCTGCCGATGCTCAACGAAGCGGTCGCGGTACTGCGCGAGGGGCTGGTCGCGGACAGTGACTTTCTCGACGCCGGCGTGATCTTCGGCACCGGTTTCGCGCCGTTCCGGGGCGGCCCGATCAATTACATCCGCGCGAGCGGCGCCGCCGGGCTGAAAGCACGTCTCGTGAAATTGGCCGCACAATATGGCGCGCGCTTCAGCCCTGACACCGGCTGGGACGCTCCAGCCCTCAAGGAACCCCAAGCATGAAATTCGAGTCCATGCCTCGTGATCGCGATGCCGCGGTACGCACACTCGCCATGCCCAAGGACACCAACGGACTCGGCGACATCTTTGGCGGCTGGATCATGTCGCATGCCGACATGGCCGGTGCGATTCTCGCGTTTCGCGAGGCCGGCGGCCGGGTAGTGACTGTGGCGGTAAACGAGTTCGTGTTCGTAAGCCCGGTCTACGTGGGCGACGTCGTGAGTTTTTACACCGACGTCGCGCGCATCGGCCACACTTCGATTGCCATCGATGTCACCGTCTTCTCGCAACGCTACGACGGTGTGCACGAAACCTGCGTGAAAGTTGCGACCGCACAGATTACCTATGTGCGTGTCGGCGCCAACCGCCGGCCGTTGACTATCGTCAAGAAATAGGTCGCGCGCGCCGCGCGCTACGTATTTGATGAGCTCACGTAGAGGTCATACCCACCGGCTTTTCTGTTTGGCGCTTTGCACCCGCAGTGCGGCGCCTCGCATTCAGATCGTTCATCGCTCGGGAACGTTCAGGTGTTACGGTAGGCTGCCTGTATCTGGCCATGGAGCGCGTTGAAGCGTCCGATGCCCTCCACCACCACCCGCATGGCTTCGCACTCTACGGCGGTTAGGTAAGGATTCCAGATGTCAAATATCAGCACCACGCGTGTGCGCGGGCTGTGATTCCAAGCCTCATGCTCGAAGGTGTCGTCGAACACCAGGCACTCGTGATCTTGCCACACGCGGGTTTCGCCGTTCACGCGCAAACCGCAATCCGGCGGAATGATGAGCGGCAAGTGCGCGACCAGCCGCGTATTGATCACACCGGTGTGCGGCGGAATGTGCGCGCCAGGTTTGAGCACCGAGAACAGGCTTTCCGGCGAGTGCTCGGCCACACGGCTCAGCGGCAGCTGGTCGAGCAGCCCGGCGGTCACCGGGCAGCGCCGGCAGTTGTCGGCAAAGCGGCGCCCGTCACGGTAAAAGAAGAACGCGTTCCAGTTCGGCGAATCGTTCAAGGCTTCCCAATACTTGGCGCCCGGATGCTCGCGCGGCACTTGGATGAACGGTCGGAAACCCTCCTCGCTTCCGAGTACCGCGAGAAGTTCCGCGCGGATCTCCTCGGTGCGGTCCTCAAGTTCGCTGAACCACGCAAACTGCCTGCGCTCGAACCAGCCCTGCGCGGGGATGCCCTGAAAAGTCATGAAGGTACAGCGCTGTTTCGGCTCACCGGGGAGCGCCGCCTCGAGGCCCAAGTACACCCGCAAGCTCCGGTCGACCCGGGCGAGCGCCTCGTCCCCATGCTGAGCACGCAACGGCTGTAAGACCTGAGCCAGGTAATCCGCGCGCGCCGCCCGCACGACGCGCAGCGCATGCTCGAGACCTTGGCGCAGCCCGGCGGGCAGCTGCTCGCGTTGCGCCACCAAGCCCAAATTCTCCGCCTGGCCGAGCGCGGCGAGGTATCCGCTGAGCGCCTGTTCCGCTTGGCCGCGTTCCTCGAGAAGCGCGGCACGATGCAGGTGGACCATCGGATATTGCGGCTGCAGTCGCAGTGCAGTTTCAAAAGCGGTCAGCGCCTCCTGCGGCCGGCCCGCATTGCGCAGCGCCAAACCGAGATTCTTGTAAAGGCCGGCATCCTCAGCATGTAACGCGAGCGCACGCTGATAGAGCCCGATGCTCTGCGCGATCTTGCCGGCCGCCAGTGCCTGGGTCGCAAAGAAATTCAGGGCATCGCGATGCTGCGGATCGCGCTGCAGCAAGCAGTCATAGAGCTCGGCGGCCTGCTCGGCTTGGTTGGCCTGCACCAGGCTCGCTGCGCGTGCCGCCAATTCCGCGCTGGGAACATTGCCGACATCGGCCGGAACGTTCACCGTGCAACACTCAAAGCGTGTGCGTCGGGCGGTCGGCGCGCACCGCCGTGCCCAGCAACGCCTCGATCTTGCGCTGGGTATCGCCCTTGTCCTGCTCGCTGAACTGGATGCCGATGCCGGGCGCGCGGGTACGGTTGGTGCTGCGCGGCGTTACCCAAACGACGCGTGCGGCGACCGGCAACTTTTCGTCGGCGTCGATCAATTGCAGCAACACAAAGACCTCGTCGCCGAGTTGATAGGGTTTGTTGGTAGGGATGAACAAGCCGCCGTTCTTTATGAACGGCATGTACGCGCTGTAAAGCGCGCTTTTGTCTTTGATCGCGAGATTCAGTATGCCTTGCTGTCGCGGTGTGCTCATCGTCGTTCATCCTGTCAGCGCGGCCAGCGGTGCGGATGTCTGCGTCTGCAGACCCTCCGCCCACTCCATCAGCAGCAATTCAAGCTGCAGTTGCCGGTTCACCGGTACGTCCACGAGCCGCAAGCTCTGCCCGATGTGATCGAGGTAAACATGCAGCTGGCGCAAGTTTAAGCTCTGCGCTCCGCTTTGCAACAACGCGCAGGCATCGGTATTGATCAGCGGTGCGCGTTCGTCGTTGCCGGTGGACAGCAGCACAATCAGATCCAGCACCCACACCTGCAGCAGGCGCAACACCTGTGGCAAGGGCTCGCGGCCCAGTTCGGCACCCCAGGCCAGGGGATTGCGCCGGCCGGCGCGCAATTCGAGCAGCGCGTGGAAAAAATCCAGACGCCGCTGGAACAATGGCAGGCTCGCACACTCGAGTGCGGCGAGCGGCGCACCGCCGGCAATCGCGAGCAACACGGCCCAATCCGCACGCGTGTCGCGGGCGTTGAGCCAGGCGAGCGCCACGTCCGGGTCCTGGGCCTGCAACACCAGGCGCTGACAGCGGCTGCGAATCGTGGGCAAAAGACGCGCGGGATACGCGGTGACCAGGAGCAGCAGAGTTCCGGGGGACGGCTCCTCCAGGGTTTTCAGTAAACTGTTTTGGGCGTTGACGTTCATCGCATCCGCGGGATGGAGGACCGCGATTTTGCCGCGTCCGTACTGACTCGTGAGCACGAGTGCGGCCGACAGTTCGCGGATCTGCGCGACACCGATCCCGGTCTTGTCGGCCTCGATACTCACCGCGCGGTAATCCGGATGGGCGCCGGCGGTAAGTTGTCGGCAGGATGGACAGCGGCCACAGGCGCGTCCGTCTTCAGGTGCCGCGCACAACACGCGCGCCGCCAGGGCCATTGCAAACAGTTCGCTGTGGCCGTCTGCGGAGTCGTGCAACAGCAAGGCATGCGGTAGGCGCTTGCCGGCCAGCCAGTGGTTCACACGCTGCCAGGCCGGCTGCTGCCATGGCAGCGGCAACTCCTGCCAGCCGGGAGTCGAGTTCACAGCCATCGACTCACACGCTCCTCCAGTACCGTGGCAATCCGCGCGCGCACCACGGAAGGCTCACCACGGGCATCCACAATCTGGAAGCGACGTGGCTCCTGGCGCGCGCGCGCCAGATAGGCCCGGCGTACGCGTTGGAAAAACGTCTGCTGCTCGCGCTCGAAACGATCTCTTGGACCGCGCTTGCGCATCCGCGCGAGTCCGGTCTGCACCGGGGCGTCAAGCAGCAAGGTGAAATCGGGCTTGAACCGCCCGAGCACCAGAAGTTCGAGCGTAGCCACCGGCCGGGGTCCAAGCCCGCGCCCGGCACCTTGGTAGGCGTAGCTCGCGTCACTGAACCGATCGCACAGTACCCAGCGCCCACTGGCCAAGGCCGGGCGGATGACCTCGCGCACGTGACTCGCGCGTGCCGCGAACATGAGCAGCAGTTCGCTCAGCGGCGGCAGCTGCCGTAGAGTGGAATCAAGCAGCAAACGGCGTATCTGCTCGGCGAGCACGGTGCCGCCCGGTTCGCGGGTGCACAGCACCCGCACCGCGCGCCGCACGAGCCAGGCGCGGATGAACCGCAGATGCGTGGACTTGCCCACACCCTCGATCCCCTCAACGCTGATGAATCTGCCTCTTGCCATTATTGTGCATCCCATCCAGTTGATATTTCTTGACCGCGGCATTCTGCTCCGCGAGCGTCGCCGAAAACTGATGCGTGCCGTCGCCGCGCGCGACGAAGTACAACGCGTCGCCGGGCGCAGGATGCAGGGCCGCCTCGATGGCCGGCAGTCCCGGAATGCAAATCGGCGTGGGCGGCAAGCCGTTGCGCGTATAGGTGTTATACGGCGTGTCGGTGCGCAAATCCTTGTAGGTGATCTTCCCGGCGTAGGCCTTGCCCAATCCGAAAATCACCGTGGGGTCGGATTGCAGGCGCATGCCTTTTTCGAGACGCCGCACGAACACCCCGGCAATTTCCGGGCGTTCCTTGGGCTGCGCGGTCTCCTTTTCCACAATCGAAGCCAGGATCAGCGCATCGTAGAGCGTCTGGTATGGCAACCCCGGTGCGCGCTGCTGCCAGGCATGCGTGAGCGCTCCCCGCATGGCTCGATAGGCACGATCGAGGAACGCCACGTCGGTCGTGCCCTTGGGGAACTGGTAGGTGTCCGGATAAAAGCGCCCCTCGGGTGATTCCCCCGGATGACCAAGCCGTTGCATGATTTTGGCATCGTCAAGCCCGGCAAGCGTGTGTTGCAACTCTGGATCAGATTCCACGGCCTGCAAAATCTGCGCAAAGGTCCAGCCGTCCACCAGCGTCAGCGAATGCAGCACGACCTTGCCGCTCTTGAGCAGCGCCAGCAGGCCCGCGACGGTCGTCCCGGGCGCGACCGCGTACTCACCGGCGCGCAGTGCATGCGCTTCACCACGCAGGCGCGCCAATAGCCAGAGGCTCCAGGCCCGCGGCAATACGCCCTGCGCGTGCAGCTCGCGGGCAATTTGACGCAGTGGCGCGCCCGGGGTGATGTCCACAATGACCGGGCTTTGAGCACGCGTAACCGGCGCAGCGTACCAAGTCCAGCCTAGGTAAGCCGCAGCGGCGACTACCAGAATCGCGAGGCCGAGCGGAAGCACGAAACGCAGGCGACGCATCAGAAAGAGCAGGTATAAAGCCGGCGCCAAGCGGCATGCGTGGCCCGGGTGCGGGACCGGCGCGCCAGGTCAGCGTGCGGGAGTAAACACCAGCGTGCCATTGGTACCGCCGAAACCAAAGCAATTGGACAGCACCGCGTTGATTCGCATGCGCCTTGCGACCTTGGGCACGTAAACCAGATTGCAGCCTTCCCCCGCATGTTCGAGGTTGATGGTGGGCGGCGCGACCTGATCGCGCAGGGCCAGAATACTGAAGATCGCTTCCACGCCGCCCGCAGCGCCCAGCAAATGACCGGTCATGGACTTGGTGGAACTTATCGCGACCTTGTGTGCGGCCTCGCCGAACGCCCGCTCGATGGCCACGCTTTCCGCCTTGTCACCCAACTGCGTGGAAGTGCCGTGCGCATTGATGTATTGGATATCCTCCGGACGCAACCCCGCGTCGTGCAAGGCGTTGGCCATACACAGGCGCGCGCCTTCGCCGTCTTGCGCGGGAGCGGTCACGTGGTGGGCGTCGCCGCTCATACCGAACCCGGCGAGTTCCGCGTACACGTGGGCACCGCGCCGTTGCGCGTACTCGTATTCTTCCAGCACCAGCATGCCGGCGCCCTCGCCCAGCACGAAGCCGTCGCGATCCCGGTCCCAGGGGCGACTGGCCTTTTCGGGCTCGTCGTTGCGGGTAGACAGCGCCCGTGAGGCACAGAATCCGCCCATGCCGAGCATCGTCACGCACATCTCGGCGCCCCCCGCAATCATCACATCGGCGTCACCGTACTGGATGCAGCGCATGGCCACACCGATATTGTGATTCGCGGTAGTGCAGGCCGTAACCACGGCGAGATTCGGCCCACGAAAGCCGTAGCGGATCGAAAGCTGGCCGCCGATCATGTTAATGATGCTGGACGGTACGAAGAAGGGCGACACCCGCCGCGGTCCGTGATTTTCGAGAATCGATCGGTAGGCGCGTTCGATATTGGTGAGGCCGCCGATGCCGGCTCCGATGGCTGCGCCCACGCGCGCGGAATTGGCAGCATCGATTTTGAGCTTGGCATCTTCAATCGCCTGGACTCCGGCGGCCACCCCGTAGTGAATGAAAGGATCCATCTTCTTGATGTCTTTGTGCTCAATGTACTGGGCAGCATCGAAACCCTTGACCTCGGCGGCGATGCGCGTCGGATAGTTGCTGGCGTCGAAATGCGTGATCGGCCCGACGCCACTCCGGCCGGCCAGGATTGCAGGCCACGCCTCCGCGACGCTGTTGCCAACTGGCGAAATGATCCCCAGACCCGTAACTACCACGCGCCGCTTGGACACAGGCACACCCTCAACCATCAATGACTACGAGACTACAAGAAAAGACAAGGCCGCTGCTACCTCGCGGCAACAGCGGCGCCGGTGTCGTCAAATGCGGGGCTCAGGCGTTGGGCAGGTGCGCCTTGATGTAATCCACGGCCTGGCCCACCGTCGTGATTTTTTCCGCCTCTTCGTCCGGAATCTCACACTCGAATTCTTCTTCCAGAGCCATGACCAGTTCCACCGTGTCCAGGGAGTCGGCGCCCAAATCGTCCACGAAAGAAGCCTGCGGCGTCACCTGATCATCCTTGACACCCAGCTGCTCCACCACGATCTTCTTCACGCGCTCTTCGATGCTGCTACTCATGACGGTTCGGACCTCCGGAAGTGACAATATATATTTGTAACGGACGATTTTGGCCAAACTGGGGGCGGTATTCTAGTGAAAAGCCCACGGCGGCGCCACCTGCAAGCCGACGCACTAAGCCATGTACATCCCGCCGTTAATGTGCAGAGTCTCACCGGTGATGTAGGCGGCCCCCTCTGAGACCAGAAACACCACCGCGCGGGCTACGTCTTCGGACGTGCCCAGCCTTCGCAGGGGTATCTGTTCTAGCAGCGCCGCGCGCTGCGCGGCGCCCAGGGTACGGGTCATATCAGTTTCTATGAACCCTGGCGCTACGGCATTCACCGTGACGCCGCGCGAACCGATTTCACGTGCCAAAGACTTGGTGAACCCAAGAATGCCGGCCTTGGCGGCCGAATAGTTCACCTGACCCGGGTTGCCGGTAACCCCTACCACGGAGGAAATATTCACGATCCGGCCGTGGCGCGCCTTGAGCATGCCACGCACACAGGCCTTGCAAACGTGAAACAAGGCACCCAAGTCGGTGCCGAGGACAGCATCCCATTCCTCCGGTTGCATGCGCAACAGCAAATTGTCACGTGCGATGCCGGCATTGTTCACCAGGATCGTGATCTCGCCGAACTTCTGCGCGATCGCTGCGGTGACCGCAGTCACCGCCGCAGGTTCGGCGACATCCAGCTCCATTCCCTTGCCGCGAATTCCCGCAGCTTGCAGGTAATCGCCGATGCGCCCTGCCCCCTCGGAAGTGGTCGCCGTGCCGAGCACCGTCGCGCCTGCTTCGCCCAGGGCCAAGGCGATCGCCCGTCCAATCCCGCGGCTCGCACCGGTAACCAGTGCGATTTCGTTTGCCAATCCGTTCATGAGGCACGCACCGCATTGAGCGCCGCTTCCAAAGTCGGCAGGTCATACGCTGAGTAGGCAACCAGGCTCTTGTCGATACGTTTTATCAAACCGGTCAGCACGCGCCCAGACCCGAACTCGATGAAATGTGTCACTCCTTGTGCCGCCAAGTACTGCACCGTTTCGACCCAACGCACGGGGCTGAAAAGCTGAGCGGTGAGTATCCGGCGGATATCCGCCGGATCCGTGTGCGCGCGCACGTCGACATTGTGCACGACCGGAACCTTGGGGGTACGCAGCGGGAGCCTTTCGAGACGTGCGGCGAGTTTCACGGCCGCGGGCCGCATCAACTCGCAGTGGGACGGCACACTGACTGGCAGCAGAATCACGCGCTTCGCCCCGGCCTGCTTGCAACGCTCCGAGGCCCTGGCGACGGCTGACGCCTGCCCCGAAATCACCACTTGTCCGGGTGCATTGAAATTTGCGGCTGCCACCACTCCGCCTTCGGCCGCGGCGGCGCACGCCTCGCCTACCACGGCGTCCGCAAGCCCAAGAACGGCAGCCATCGCGCCAGCCCCGGCCGGCACGGCCGCCTGCATCGCCTGGCCACGATACTCAACGAGTTTGACGGCCTCGGTAAATTCCAATGCGCCAGCACTCACAAGGGCTGTGTACTCGCCCAGGCTGTGGCCCGCCATATAAGCTGGCGCCAATCCACCGCGTGCACGCCACCCCAGCCATGCCGCGTAGCCCGCAACCAAAAGCGCGGGTTGTGCGCACTCGGTGCTATTCAGGCGCTCGGCAGGACCTGTGGCGATGAGCGCGCCAAGGTCATAACCCAAGGCCTTGGATGACTCGGCGAGTAATGGCCGCGTCTCGGCAAGCTCGGCCAGTCCCGACAGCATCCCTACGCTCTGGGAACCTTGACCAGGGAACACGGCAGCAAAATTCATCGGCGGCCTCTCGCGGGAAGAGCAAGCCGCGGATTATACCGGGAGGCTCAGGTGCGCCGGAGCCGGGGCCCGACACGCCTCCAGACCAAGTCCGCGCTGCCGACCAGCGCGCCCGTGAGCGCACCCCAAAGATGGGCATCGACTACCACCGGCCCGCCTGTGGTTTCGACGGAAAATGGAATCGGACCGTACAGTTGCTCGTAGCCGAGCTTCAGCACCAGAAAGATCGCCAGCACCCATCCCAGCCAATCGCGTTTTTGCATGAGGCGCGTCGCGCCCACCAGCCAGAGTGTGTTGAGCGCCCCGGAAATCCCCACATACCAACGCAAGCCAGGATCCCCCGCGAGCAGCCCCACGCCCACGCCCACGGCACCGACTGCGATCAGCGCCGGGCAGCGCCAGCCCGGCAAGACGTCTTCCAACAGCAACCACAGGAGTACGTAGCCTGCGAGGTCCTCAGTCAGATGCCCCCAGCCAAGGTGCACGAAATTACCGGTAAAAATCCGCCATGGCTGCCCGTGCAAGATGGCGAACCGGTCGAAGCGCAGCGCGTCGCGTACCGGTGTGCCGCCAAGCAGCAGCACGATACAGGGCACGACTACGATCAGCGCCGGCCATAGGCGCCAGAGGCTCCACGGCAGGCCTCGGAATCTGGGTGTAACGCTGCCCGGCGGCTTGCCTCGCGCGCGCTTTCTTTTCCACGGCAGGCCTCGGAATCTGGGTGTCACGCTGCTCAATGCTGGCAAGCCGTTGCGGTATGATGGCTTTTGCGCTCGAGCCGCACTTTAAACCACTTTATCAAGCAAATCAGTCATGTTGTTACGCACGCACATTTTTATGCCATCCAAGCCAGGACTTGACGCCCGGTCACGTACCGCCTTGGGTTTCACGCTCATCGAAGTCATGGTGGTGGTCGTCATCCTGGGCATCCTCGCATCGATTATTGTCCCGAAGATCATGAACAAGCCGGACGAGGCGCGTGTCGTCAAGGCCAAACAAGACATTCGCGCGATCCAGTCGGCGCTTGAAATGTACAAGCTTGACAACTATGTGTATCCGACGACCGATCAGGGCCTGCAGGCGCTGGTGACCAAGCCGGCGAGTGATCCGGCACCCCCGCACTGGAAGCAATACCTCGACCGCCTGCCCATCGACCCTTGGGAACATCCCTATCAATACCTCAACCCGGGGGTGCACGGCAGCATCGACATCTGGTCGTACGGCCCGAAAGGCCCGGCAGCCGGCGACAGCGACAGCGGCGTCATCGGCAACTGGAATCTCGAGGGCGCCGGCAGCGCATCGAGTTCCGGCAGCAGTAGCGGCGGGAGCTGACGTCCGCCCGGAGTACGGCGATGGATCGGTCCACAGTCCGGGGCTTCACGCTGGTCGAAATTCTGGTGGTGCTGGTCATCATCAGCATCGTCACCGCGATCGGGGTATTGTCGCTCGGCGCGCTCGGGCAAAGCCCGCAAGCCGGCAATGCCGCGCAGAAACTCGCCGCCATCGCCAACCTGGTGTCACAGCAGGCCGTGATGCGCGGTGAACAGTATGGTCTGCGGGTATCGCCGCATAGTTATGAATTCTTGAGTTACGACGGCAGTAAATGGTCTCCGGTCACCAACGACGATTTGCTGCGCGCGCGCCAATTGGATGCCGGCGTGACCTTGGCCCTCGAATTGCAAGGCGCGGCCATCCGCCTGCCCGTGGCCACAACGAGTTCGAGCAGCGCGCTCACCGCCGACGATAACTCCGGCCAAACGCAACTGCGTCCGCAAATCTTGCTGCTCTCAAGCGGTGAAATTACACCGTTTAAAATTACGGTTAGCGGCACGCGTGGCAAGCAGAGCTACGTCGTGAGCGGCGATCTGCAAAACGGCATTCGTGTGCTGGCACCGGACGACACGCGTGCCGGCTGAAATGCGCGTCCGCGGAGCGCGTGGCTTCACGCTCATCGAAGTTCTGATCGCGCTCGCCTTCCTCGCCATCGGCATGAGCGCGATCATCACCACCGTGGGCGCCAGCATCCGCAACGCCGGCGAACTGCAAAGCGATACCTACGCGCACTGGGTGGCCATGAACCAGCTCAGCTTGTTCAGACTCGCCTCGTCCTGGCCCGAGACCGGCAGCCAGCAAGGCAGCGCCGAGCTCGCTGGGCAGAAATGGAATTGGGACGCCAAGATCAGCACCACGCCGGATCCGGATCTGCGGCGTGTGGATATCGACGTGAGCCCCGCGCTTGCGCCGCATAGCGTGGCGGCGAGTATTACGGGCTTCATCGGCCGGCCGTTCGCCACTGCACCCCTGCCGGCAGCGTCGACGACTACGCCGCCCGCACAAAATCCGCCATGAATGCGCAGCGTCCATCCGGCTTCACGTTGATCGAGATTCTGGTTGCCATGGTCATTGTGGCAATCATCGGGGTGCTGGCCTACGGCGGGCTGCACGGGCTCATTAACGAGCGCGAGCACACCGCCGCCAGCATGCAACGTCTGCAACGGCTGCAGCAGGCCTTCGTGATCATGACCCGGGATTTCAGCCAGCTCGTACCGCGCCCGGTGCGCGACCCCTTGGGTACTACGCTGCTCCCGGCCCTGCTCAGCACGCCACAGAGCCAACCACCACTCACTTTCACGCGCGGCGGCTGGAGCAATCCGCTTGCCGATGTACGCAGCACCGAGGAACGCGTGGCTTACGAGCTCGATGGAGAAAAGCTCGAGCGGCTCTCCTGGCCAGAACTGGACATGCCGGCCCAAGCGGTAATCGTAAAGCAGGTACTGCTGAACGGGGTGAGCGCATTTGACGTGCGCTTCATGGGTACCACCGGCGAATGGCAGACCCAGTGGCCGCCGCTCAACGTTCCCTCGGAGAGTTACCTTGCGAAGCTGCCACGCGCTGTGGAAGTCGCGGTGACGCTCAAGGATATCGGCCGCATTACGCGCATCGTCGAGGTCGCAAGTCCGTGAACGCGCCGCGTACCGGCACGGGCCGGCAACAGCGCGGCGTCGCTCTGTTGATTGCGATCGTGGTTGTGGCCATCGCCGCCATGCTTTCCACCGGCATGATCTGGAATCGCGAACTCGACATCCGGCGCACCGCGAACATTACCCAAGGCGACCAGGCGATGGAGTACGCGCTCGGCGCCGAAGCCTGGGCCGAGCAGATCCTGCGCCGCGATTATCAGACCGACCCGGGCAGCACCAATCTCACGCAGGATTGGGCCATGCAGCTGCCGCCGCTGCCGGTTCAGGGCGGCACCGTCACCGGTCACCTCGAAGATCTGCAAGGCCTTTTCAATATCAACAACCTCGCCAGCAGTAACGCCGTGCAGGCCACGGCCGCACTCGCACAATTTCAGCGCCTGCTCGTGGCGCTCAATCTCGATCCGGAAATTGCCGATGCAGCAGCGGACTGGGTCAACCCCGGCACCCAACCACGATTTCCGGGCGGCGCCAAAGACGGATACTATTCGCCCTTGGATCCGCCCTACGTCACCGCCGAGCAACCGATGGCGAGCGTCAGCGAACTCCTGCTCGTAAAAGGCGTGACCCCGCAAGTTTACGCGACCTTGCTGCCCTACGTGTGCGCATTGCCGGTGCAACCGCCGGGCTCGGCTCCGGGCACACCGCGTTCCGCGACGGCCATCAACGTCAACACGGCTCCGCCACCGGTACTCATGAGTATCACCACCGGTATCAGCGCTGATATGGCCGCCGGCGCTATCGAAACCCGCGCACAGCAGCCGTTCCAGAACACCACCCAGCTCACCCAGTTGCTGGGTAACATCGCGGTGCCCGCAGGCATCCCCGCATTGCAGACGACCAGCAACTACTTTCGCCTCACTGCCACCGTCAAGATTGGCAGCGCTCAACTCAGCTTGTACAGTCTGCTGTACCGCATGCCGAGCGGCGCTACCGTGGCGATCCGCCGCACTTTCGGAAGCTTATGAGTGAAACACTGGTACTGCGTCTGCCAGAAGCGGAGCGCTCAGCGGAATGGGTCGTGGTGGATGCCCTCGGCAACCACATGGGCGCGGTGGAACACGGCTCACTCGCCGACGCCACGCTGCGCGCCAAGGGCCGGCAGATACGCGTCTGCGTGCCCGCGAACGAGGTCTTGCTCCTGCAGGTCCAAGTGCCTACACGCAGCAGCGGCAAAGCCTTGCAGGCGATACCGTTCGCGCTCGAAGACCAACTGGCGCAAGACGTGGAGACCCTGCACTTTGCGCTCGGTGCACGCAGCGGCAGCGGGTATTCGGTCGCGGCCGTCGCGCGGACGCGCATGCAGCATTGGCTGCAGGAACTCGCCGCCGTCGGCATCCGCCCTGCGGAACTCGTCCCCGACGTGCTGACCTTGCCGGTCGCGACGCACACGCTGGTGCTGGTCGATGACGCCACGCGCATGCTCGCGCGCTTTCCGGACGGTACGGGAATGGTCGCTGGCGAAACCCTGCTGCCACGCTTGCTCCGCCAGCACCTCGAGCAAATGCCCGAGCACACGGCCTGCACCGCGGTTCGCGTGTACAGCGCCGCACCGCAAATTCCGGCCGAAATCGCCGCGTTCGCCGCTGACCTCCATCTGAGCTTGGAACACCAGGCCGCACCACTCGGCGCCATCGGCCTGATGAGTGCCGGGCAGCTGTCGCGCTCGAGTATCGATCTCCTGCAGGGCGAATTCGGGCAGCACAGTGGACCGCGTGCCCGCTGGCAACGCTGGCGGACGGCAGCCGCATTGCTCGCCGGACTGATCGTGGTACTGATCGCGCAGCAGGTCGTCAGTGAAATCCATCTGCGGCACGAGACCGTGCTAATGCACGCGCGAGTGGCCGCACTATTCCACCAAGCACTGCCTGACGTCACGCGCATGGTGGATCCCCAGGCCCAGATGCAGCAGCGACTGAACAGTCTCGGCGGCCAGCACGGTGGTTCAAGCCTGCTCGCTTTGTTGAGCAGCGCGGGCCAGATCCTGCAGTCGCGACCCGACGTGCAACTTCAGGCCCTGAGCTTTCACAACGGCGTGCTCCAGTTGCAGGTACAGACATCGAGTCCGAGCGCTCTCGACACGCTCAAAACCGCGTTGCAGCAAACCTCGTCGGTACAAGCGAGCCTTGACTCGATCAGCAGCAATTCCGGTCAGACCACTGCCCGCCTCACTATTACCGGTAACGGCGCTTGAACAATCTGCGGCAACTTTGGCAATGGTTTCTGTCGCTTGAAGCGCGCGACCGCCGGGTGTTGGGTGCCGGCGTAATCGTGCTGGTGCTGTTCATCCTTTATGCCGCCATCCTGTCGCCCTACGTCCATCACCGCCAGGCACTGTGGAGCGAGTTGCAGAGTCAGCAGACTCTGCTTGCCTGGATGCGGCCCGCGGCGCTGCGTCTCGAGTCGCTACCCACGAGCCCGCGCAGCGCGCTGCCCGGCGGATCGCTCCTCGGCGCCGTCAACAATAACGTCGCGAGCGCCGGCCTCGGGAGCGCACTGCAACAGGCCCAAACCATCAACAGCGGTGCGGTGCGCGTGCAATTCAGCGGCGCAAACTTCGACCGGTTGACGCGCTGGCTCACCAGCCTGCAGCAGGTCTATGGCATCGCCGTGAGCGACGCTACGGTAACGCGCGCTGCGGGACCGGGGCTCGTGGATGCCAGTCTCGTATTGCAAGCCCCAGGGTCATGAGCTGGCGCAGCTTGCGGTGGTGGCTCGCCGGCGCGGTTGTCTACCTGGTTTTCCTGCTGGCCACGTTACCGGCGTCGTACATCACCGGCTGGTTGCGCCACCGGGTTCCGGAAGTACAGCTCGCAGGGGTCCAGGGCAGCGTCTGGACGGGGAACGCCGTCGAGCTCGCAGTTGCCGGCAATTCCTGGGGCCGGATTCGCTGGTGCTTCGATTGGGCTGGACTCGTCAGCGGTCACCCCGGTTACCGCCTGCATCTTGAGGGCACCGGCCTTGACTTGCATGCCCGGGTCGCTGGCAATACCCATCATCTGCTGCTGCGCGACGTCGAGGGACACCTGGATCTTCAGCGGCTGGATCCGTGGCTGCCGCTACCGCCGGACGCGATCCGCGGCGACCTGCAGCTGGATCTCCATCGGGTCGAATTGGCCAGCGCACATCCAATCGCCGCCGACGGTGTGGTGTCGCTCGCCAACACGACGGTAAGCTGGCCGCAGGTGCTCACGCTGGGAAGCTACCAGCTCAAACTCATGACACGTGCAGGATCGGGGATATCCGGCACGCTGCTCGACCGCTCGGGCCCTCTGGCACTACAAGGCAGCCTGCAGCTCGAGCCGGATGGACACTACGCGATATCCGGAACATTGGCGTCGCGTGACAGGGCCGATGTGGCACTTAACAAGCTGCTCGACTTCATGCCAGTGAACGCCTCCGGGGACCATCAGTTTAGCTTCTCCGGACAGTGGCAGTGAGCATATAAGGCTATTTAAATCATATGCTTATTATATATCCTTACGTGTTAATCTATCATAAGCTTAAACTTTGAGCGTCGGGGACGCTTGCAGGTTGCCTATGTCCCGTTTAATACGTACGTGCACAACATGGATTCCGTGAAAGCACAGCCGTCATCATCGTCGCAACCGGTATTTGCCTCGCGTGACGTATACCGCAGTCTCGCCGAGGCGGTGTCTGGGGTCACGCGCATAGAACTATTTGCGCAAACCGTCCGCGCTTTAGCGTTCACGCTCGATGCCGAGTACGCCTTCGTCACCCACCGTATTCCCGGAGATGCCAAGCACCTGAACGTTGTCGCCGCTTGGCATGTAAACCGCCCGGGGCAAGACCACGGCACCATCAATCTTGCGGGCACCCCGGCCGCGGATACGCTCCTCAAGGATGAGCTTGTTTGCCCAGACGGCGTTGCGGAGCAGTACCCGCTCGACCGCTGGCTGCGTGCGCACGGCATTCGTGCCTACTGCGCTGTCGCCCTGCGCGGAGCCGATAACAGCAACATCGGTCACTTGGGGATCATGTGCCGTCAGCCATTGTCGGCGGACCACGACCTTCTCGCCGCGCTGCGCATGCTCGCGCAGCGCGCCGCCGCGGAACTGCAGCGCTCGCCGGATGCGCCGGCCAGCGACGATGAGCAGTTCCTGGAGCGCACCGCGGTGGGTTTCTACCGGATGACCCCCGATGGACGCCTGCTGCACGCCAACACGGCATTCGCGCAACTGCTCGGCTACCCCGATTTGACTGCACTCATGGCGGCGCGCCCGCACCGTGATGCGATCTTCCAGCTCGATCTTGCAGAGCGCACCGCAATGCGGGATCAGATCGCGCACGCCAACGGATATTCGGGGCAAGCCTGCCAAATCTTGCGCCGCGACGGCTCGCGTCTCTGGGTACGTGCTGACCTACACGCCGTGCGCGATTCCTCCAAAGGAATCCGCTTCTATCAGGGCGTGCTGCAGGATGACAGTGCGCGCCGGCGTGCGGAAAGGTTACGCCGGCAATCCGAGGTGATGTATCAGGCACTAATCGACATGAGCCCGGACGGAATCTTCCTGAGTCGGTCCGGCAGTCTTGCGTACGTTAGTCCCGTGCTGGCGCACCTGCTCGGCTATGCGGCCGACGAACTGAAGGGCCTGCCCGTCGATAGCTTGTTCTCGCAGCAGGAAAACCAGCTTGTGGGTTCCATCACGCGCGGTAGTCCGGGGACGCGCGCCTCCGATGCCCTCGAGGTCCAGCTCCAACGCAAAGACGAGCGCGAAGTCCTGACTGCCACACTGCGGATGCGGCGGGTATTCTGGCATGGACGTACCGCGATCCTCGGCAGCGTGCACGACACCAGCGCCAGCAAGCGTAACGAGCGTGCGCTGCGACGCAGCGCCTACTACGATGAGCTCACCGGTCTGCCCAACCGCAGCTTTTTCCTGGAGCGCCTGCGCCGCCGCTTGCATGCGGGGCCGCCTGCAAACGAGCAGCCGTTGGCAGTGCTGTTTCTCGATATGGACCGATTCAAGTTGATCAACGACAGCCTCGGCCACAGTTTCGGCGACCGGGTGCTGGCAGCGATCACCAAGCGCCTGCGCACCTGCGTTCGTCCCGAGGATGTCTTGGCGCGTTACGGCGGCGATGAATTCGCCATCCTGCTCGGATCCGTACAGGGTCTGGACGAAGCCACGGCGGTCGCCGATCGCATTCACGAGGAGCTGGCGCGGGCGTTCAACGTCCACGACCGCGACGTGTTCTCGACCGCAAGTATCGGTATCGTCACCGGTGATCCGCAGCGCTATCAGCATGCGGACGAGTTGCTGCGCGACGCCGACACTGCGATGTACCGCGCCAAAGCCGCCGGCAAGGCCGGTTACGTGGTGTTTGACGCGGCCATGCACGCCCAAGCAAAAGCCAAGCTGCAACTGGAAACAGAATTGCGGCATGCGTTGCAGCGCAACGAATTCCAAGTCTACTTCCAGCCCATCATTGAACTGAGCACCGGCCGGCTAACCGGCTTCGAATCCTTGGTACGTTGGCTGCACCCCACGCGCGGGTTGCTCGCCCCGGAGCAGTTCTTGCCGGTCGCCGAAGAAACCGGGCTGATCATTCCGCTCGGCTGGTGGGTAATGGAAAACGCCTGCACCTATCTGGCCCAGTGGCGTAAGCGTTACGCTTTTCTTCGTGATCAGGCAACCACGGTCAGCGTCAACATCGCCAACCATCAATTCGCCCACTGGGTGCTGCCGCAACGGGTTGCCCACTTGTTGGAGGCTACCGGCCTGCCGCCTAGCTGCCTGTGCCTGGAAATCACCGAAACGGTGTTCATGGCCAATCCGGAGCTCGCGGCCGAGACCATCGGGCGATTGCGTGCCATTGGAGTAAGTCTGCAAATGGATGATTTCGGTACCGGCTACTCCTCGCTGAGCGCGCTGCGCAACTTCAAACTCAATACGCTCAAGATTGACCGTTCGTTCGTTACCGGTATCATGCAGAACCGCAGCGACCGCGCCATCGTGCGTACCGTGACGGTGCTGGCTGCCGACCTCGGCATGGACGTGGTCGCAGAAGGCGTAGAGAGCGCCCAGCAGCTTGAGCTGCTGCGCGCGCTCGGTTGCCGCCGCGGGCAAGGTTATTATTTCTCCGTCCCGCTTGCGGTCAGCGAGGTTCATCGTTACCTAAAGGCGCTGTCGCCACCCCCAGAAGCGCCGAGTGCACAGCCTAAAACACCGTAGTCAGCGCCAGCAGCCAAGCCGGGAAATGCACGCCCGCGACGCCCATCCACACCAGCGCCGCAGTAACAGAAATTGCAAGGCCGAAGAGAATTATCGTCCCGCGATACTGGGTACGATGCTGCCTAGCTGTACCGTGGAAGCGCACGCCTATTTTCCTCACGCGCTCAAGTCAAGAACCGCGGCGACCGGGCACGCGGCCGATGCCAGCGCAATCAGCGTGTGTTCGGCGGGTAGCCACTGCGGCGGAGCGCTGCACTGCCGGGCAGGCGCCTCGTATGCCTGCCATGGATAGTCAAAAGCCATAGCAAACCAAAGGTTTGGTCGGGGCGAGAGGATTTGAACCTCCGACCACTTGCACCCCATGCAAGTGCGCTACCAGGCTGCGCTACGCCCCGAGTTGAAAAGTCTAACTATGAAAGGCTGGTGTCCATGATACCTCATGGACAGATGACGGATCACCGTAGGCGATTAACGCTTGAGAAGCTGCAGCAAGTCCTCGAGTTCGGCCCGCAACTGGCGCACGATCTGCTGGCTCTGGCTTACGTCCTGCTTGGCCGTATCGCCGGAAAGCTGCTGGCGCGCACCGCCGATGGTGAACCCCTGGTCGTACAACAGGCTGCGAATCTGGCGGATCACGAGCACGTCGTGCCGCTGGTAATAACGGCGGTTCCCGCGGCGTTTGACCGGCTTGAGCTGGGAAAACTCCTGCTCCCAGTAGCGCAGCACATGCGGCTTGACGGCGCACAGGTCGCTGACCTCACCAATGGTGAAGTAGCGTTTGCCCGGAATCGGCGGCAGCTCGCTATTGTTCCCGGCTTCCAGCATAGGCCTCTACCCGCGCCTTGAGTTTCTGCCCGGGACGGAAGGTAACCACCCTCCGCGCCGAAATCGGAATTTCCTCGCCGGTCTTGGGGTTCCGCCCAGGCCGCTGGTTCTTGATGCGCAGGTCAAAATTCCCAAAGCCGGACAGCTTGACTTGCTCACCTCGAGCCAAGGCGGTACGCACCTCCTCGAAAAACAAATCCACCAGCTCCTTGGCCTCCCGCTTGTTAAGGCCCAGCTCCTCAAAAAGATCTTCCGCCATTTCCGCTTTGGTCAGTGCCATGTTCAATCTCTTATTGTTGCGCCCAGTACCCGTTCGAGCCGCCCCCTAACCTCAGCCACCAACCGATCGGCATCCGAGTCGGTCAGCGTGCGCGAGTAATCCTGTAAAATCAACCTGAAAGCGATACTTTTTCGACCAGAATCTATACCTGTGCCCCGGTATATGTCAAAGATACTAAGGTCTCCCAAGGTGCCCCCGCTGGCTTGCCGCACTACGGTCATCAACTGCGCAGCGGTTACCTGTTCGGGAACAACTACAGCCAGATCACGTTGTATAGACGGATACCGCGCCACTGGTATCACCTTAGGCAAGGGCACTTTGAGCAAGGGTTCGAGCGCTAATTCAAACAACAGCGTCGGCTGCTGCACGTCATGATCATGCATGAGCTCCGGTCGCAGCGCGCCGATCCAGCCGAGTTCGACTTCCCCCAGCCACAGCTGCGCAGACTGCCCGGGATGCAGCCCCGCGTGCCGTGCCGGCTCCACTCGCAACGACGACAACTGGCCGTCTGCCGACAACAGGGCGTCGATGTCGCTGCGCAAGTCGAAGAAGTCGCAGGGCCGCGAAGGCTCGCCCCACTGAAGCGGGAACTGGGGACCGGATATCAGCCCCGCAAGAG
The DNA here is from genome assembly GCA_050739335.1 of Gammaproteobacteria bacterium. Lineage (GTDB taxonomy): Bacteria > Pseudomonadota > Gammaproteobacteria > Natronospirales > REEB76 > REEB76. The sequence continues at coordinate 6,349 of JBOIBB010000042.1, read as the reverse complement.
ATAATTGTTCTTTTATGACATGAGCTTGAGGAAGATACTTACTGCCTATTTCAAATATTCTCACGCGCTCTTGTTGGCGGTGTAAATTGTACACAAGCGCTTGCAGCAAACCGGGCCAGAGGCTCACACGTAGTTCCGTCATCTGGTCGGTGATCGGATTGGCCAGGGGTATTCCAGACATGCCGGTGAGATGCTTCTGGACTCCGCTATCCACGAAGCTGTAGGTGATGACTTCCTGGTAGCCACGCCCGGTCAGCACCTCACGCAGCCGCGCGACTGGCAGGAGCCTTTCGGGTAAGGGTGCTATGGCCGCAGCAGCCACCTGCGGCTGTACTGGGATCTTGTCATAGCCGTAGATGCGCCCGATCTCCTCCACAAGGTCTTCCTCGATTTCAATGTCATAGCGCCAGCTCGGTGGGCTCACCTGCCAGCCATTTGCGGCTTTGGCAGGTTGAAACCCCAGCCGCTGTAATATGCGCAGGCTTTCGACCGGAGGTACCTCGATCCCGAGGAGTTGCGCAAGCCGCTGCGAGCGTAGCCTGAGAGGCGCAAGCTTGCGGACAGTGCCCTGCGCCTGCGTGACCGGACCTGTGTGGCCTCCGGCAAGCTCCAGCAACAGATGAGTAGCGCGCTCCAACGCGCGCCTCTGACCCTCCGAATCCACGCCACGTTCAAAGCGGTAACCAGCATCCGTGACGAGTCCCAAGCGCCGGGCCCGGCCTTGAACAGTTGTAGGTAGAAAGCAGGCGCTCTCAAGAAACACCGCACGCGTATTGGCACCCACCGCCGTTGCCTGCCCGCCCATGATCCCGGCCAAACCCACTGGCGCGGAATCGTCGGCGATGACCAGCATATCCGGCTGCAAATGGACGGTGCTGCCGTTCAGCAGCGCAAGCTGTTCTCCTGCACTCGCCCAGCGCACCTGCAAACCGCCGTGGAGTTTGTCAAGGTCATAAGCGTGCAACGGTTGGCCAAATTCCAGCATCACGTACTGAGTCACGTCGACCAACAAACTCACGCTGCGCAAGCCGGCACGCCGCAAGCGCTCACGCATCCAGAGCGGCGTCTCAGTGTGAGCGTCGAGTCCGCGGATCACCCGACCACAAAATGCGACACAACCATCCGCTGCGGAAAGCCGCAAAGCAAGCTGCGCGTCGGTCGTGACGGGTACGCTCGCGGTATCCGGTAACTGCACTTCGAGATCGAAGAGCGTGCCGAGTTCGCGAGCGATGCCGAGCACGCTCAGCGCGTCGCCGCGATTCGGGGTGATCTCGATATCCAGTATCGTGTCCGGCCCGCCCAGCACTTCGCCCAGCGACTGCCCCACGCGGGTGTTGGGCGGAAGCTCGAGCAGCCCGCTGTGGTCGTCCGTCAGGCCCAGTTCGCGCCCAGAGCACAGCATGCCTTGCGATTCGATGCCGCGCAGCTTGCTGACCTGTATGGGTGTGCCGCCGGGCAAGTGCCCGCCTGCCCGTACCAGCGCGGCATGCATGCCGGTGCGCACGTTCGGGGCGCCGCAGACAACCTGCGAAGTTCGACCTGCCCCGGTAGACACACGACATACTTTCAATTTGTCGGCCGCCGAATGCGGCTCGATGGCCGTCACCTCGGCCACGACCACGCCGTCAAAATCCGGAAGTGCAGGATCAAGCGAGACTACCTCAAGGCCCGCGAGCGTAAGGCGATTGCCGAGCTCAACCGCCGACGCCGGAGGGTCGACAAATTCGCGCAGCCAGCGTTCGCTGATTCTCATCTTTAGCCCTCAGCGGAATTGGCGTAGAAAGCGCAAATCGTTTTCATAGTTCATGCGAATGTCGTCGATGCCGTAGCGCAGCATGCCGAGCCGTTCGACCCCCACGCCGAAGGCCCAACCGTTGAATCTCTGCGGATCCACCTTGCAGGCCCGCAACACATTGGGGTGTACAAGGCCGCAGCCCAGCACCTCCAGCCACCCGGTTTGCTTGCACACCCGGCAACCGCGGCCATTGCAAAAGATGCAACTGATATCAACTTCAGCGCCCGGTTCGACGAACGGAAAATATGAAGGACGAAACCGCAATTGCAGATCGTCACGCTCGAAGAAACTTTGCATAAAATCTGCAAGCGTACCGCGCAACTGCGCCATGCTTACCTGTTCATCCACCAGCAAGCCCTCGACCTGATGGAACATTGGGGTATGCGTGACGTCGTAGTCATGGCGGAAGGTCCGCCCCGGCGCAATCACCCGCAACGGCACACCGTATTTCAGCAGTGCGCGAATCTGCACCGGCGAGGTATGGGTGCGCAACAGCAGCGGGCGATCCTTGAGGTAGAACGTATCCATCTCAGCGCGCGCCGGGTGATCGGGCTTGAAATTCAAAGCGTCGAAGTTGTGAAACTCGTCTTCGACTTCGGGTCCGTACTCGGTGCGGAAACCGATACTGGCGAATAAAGCCTCGATACGTTCCAGGATGCGGGTCACCGGGTGCAGGCCGCCACGTTCCTGGCCACGCCCGGGGAGGGTGACGTCGACGGTTTCGGCTGCGAGCCGGGCGTCAAGCCGCGCCTGGTCCAGCGCGGTTTTGCGCGCTGTGATGGCGTCGCTGATGATCTGCTTGGCACGATTGATCTCGGCACCGGCGGCACGTCGCTGCTCCGGGGGCAGCCGGCCGAGCGACTTCAGCCGCTCAGTAACCAGGCCTTTTCTTCCTAGGTAGGCAACGCGCAGCGACTCAAGCGCTTCGGAAGATTCCGTGGCGGCAATTTTGTCCTGAGCCTCAAAGATGAAGTTGGCTACGTTCTCCACGCCCCCGCTCCTGTCGCCGCGCCCTCGACCGCCCCGTTTAAGAAAAGCCGCAGCCGCGCGTTGTCCCGTCACGTACAGCTCGTGGGTAAAGCACCGCCGGCACCGCGCAGGCCCGCAAGTCAGCCGAAACTGGCCCTGGCTCTCTCGGCCAGCACTGCGAAGGCCGGCTTATCAAAGATCGCCAGATCCGCCAGCACCTTGCGATCCAGATCGAGCTGCGCGGCTTTCAGGCCGTGCATGAAGCGGCTGTAGGACAGGCCATTCGCGCGTGCCGCAGCGTTGATGCGTGCTACCCACAGTGCACGGAACATGCGCTTCTTCGCGCGCCGGTCGCGGTACGCGTACTTCCCGGCCTTCATCGCCGCCGGTTTCCCGGCGCGAATCGTCTTGCGCCGCGCGTTGTAATAGCCCTTGACTCGGCCGAGGACTTTCTTGTGCTTGGCGCGGCTGGTAACCGAACGTTTTACACGAGCCATAGTATTTCTCCTCCCTTATGCCCAAGGCAGCATTTGCCGCACACGTGCGTGATCCTGTGGCACCACGGCCGTCATACCGCGCAACTGTCGTTTGCGTTTGGGACTTTTCTTGGTGAGGATATGACGCTTGTGGGATTTCCCACGCTTGTACTGACCGCTGGCATTCGCGCGGAAGCGCTTGGCCGCCGCGCGGTTGGTCTTCAGCTTCGGCATGGTCTTGACTCCTGTGGTGTGTGTTTTAGGGTCTGGCCCCGCAACTGCGGCGTTCGCTCGCCAGACGGCAGGACGCCAATGCCCTGCTTTTACGTCAGTCCCTCACGGAACTTATTTCTTTTTGGGCGACAGTATCATCACTAACTGTCGGCCTTCGAGTCGCGGGAATTGCTCCACCTGGGCGTCGCCGACCAGATCTCCGCGTATGCGCTCGATCAAGCCAGTGCCAAGTTCCTGGTGCAGCATCTCGCGACCCCGGAAACGGATGGTGACCTTGGCCTTGTCACCATCGGTCAAAAAGCGCGTCAGGTTGCGCAGCTTGATCCGGTAGTCGCCTTCGTCCGTCGTGGGGCGGAATTTGACTTCCTTGACCTGGATCTGCTTCTGCTTTTTGCGCGCCGTTTGCTGTTTCTTGTTCAGTTCGAAGAGATATTTGCCGAAATCCATCACCCGGCAAACCGGGGGCTCCGCCATCGGCGACACTTCGACCAGATCCACCCCCGCTTCCTCGGCGTAGCGGATGGCGTCGTGGGTACTCATGATGCCAATCTGTTGGTTGCCTGGTCCGATCACGCGGACCTTAGGTGCCGTGATCTCCCCGTTGCGCCGGGCGCGTTTTTCAGAACTGATTAGTCGACCCTCCAAAAATAAACCCGAACCTGCCCCATGATGCCTTCCTGGGCAGCGTTCAGGCTGATACTCCGCGCTGCACGACCTCGTCTGCGAGTCGCCGGGCAAAGTCCTCGGCTTCGAGGCTACCCAGATCTTTGCCCTCGCGGGTGCGTACCGCCACGGAACCTGATTCCCGCTCCCGATCGCCGGCTACCAGAAGGTAGGGGACACGTTGGAGCGTGTGTTCGCGGATTTTAAGGCCGATCTTCTCGTTTCTCAAGTCAAGCCCGACCCGAAGCCCATGATTTTTCAGGCTTTCAGCCACCTGCAGCGCATATTGGTTCTGCCGCTCGGTAATCGTCAGTACTACGGCTTGCACCGGTGCAAGCCACGCCGGGAACCGTCCGGCATGGTGCTCGATGAGAATGCCGAGAAAGCGTTCCATGGAGCCAACGATGGCGCGGTGCAACATGACCGGCACCCGGCGCGCACCGTCCTCGGCCACGTACTCCGCCCCCAGCCGTCCGGGCATGGAGAAATCCACCTGCATCGTGCCGACCTGCCAGTCACGGCCGATGGAGTCGCGCATGTGGTACTCGATCTTGGGACCATAAAACGCGCCCTCCCCCGGCAACTCCTGCCATTCAACGCCACAGGCGCGCAGTGCCTGGCGTAAGGCGGCCTCGGATTTGTCCCAAACTGCATCGGAGCCGATGCGTTTGTCGGCGTCCGGGCGCAGCGCGAGTTTCAAGCCGATGGCGTGAAAACCGAAATCCGCGTAGACCTGCATGGCCTGACGGTGAAACGCCACGACTTCGCTCTCGATCTGCTCTTCAGTGCAGAAGATGTGCCCGTCGTCCTGGACGAAACCCCGCACTCGCATCAGCCCGTGAAGCGCCCCCGAAGGTTCGTTACGCGTGCAGGAGCCGAACTCACCGAAGCGGATCGGCAGTTCCCGGTAACTGTGCAATCCATGCTTGTAAAGCAACACATGGCCCGGACAGTTCATCGGCTTGAGCGCGTAGTCGCGATTCTCGGAAGAAGTCGTGAACATGGACTCGCGATAGTTCTGCCAGTGTCCGGTTTTCTCCCACAGGCTCTTGTCGAGTATCTGCGGACAGTGCACTTCGCGATAGCCACCGGTGCGATATACGGTGCGCAGGTATTGCTCGAGCACTTGCCAGATCGCCCAACCTTTGGCGTGCCAGAACACCAAGCCGGGCGCCTCATCCTGCATGTGGAACAGATCAAGCTCGCGGCCGAGGCGCCGATGGTCACGCTTCTCGGCTTCTTCGAGGCGCGTGAGGTAAGCTTGCAGCGATTTCTTGTCGGCCCAGGCGGTGCCATAGATGCGCTGCAGCATCTCGTTCTTCGAGTCGCCGCGCCAATACGCGCCTGCAACCTTGGTGAGATGAAACACCTTGAGCCTGCCAGTCGATGGCACGTGAGGTCCACGGCACAGGTCGATGAAATCGCCCTGGCGGTAAAGCGAGATTTCCTGGTCTGCGGGGATACTGGCGATGATTTCAGCTTTGTACTTTTCACCCATGTCAAGAAAAAACTTCACTGCAGCAGCGCGCGGCATGATGCTGCGCTCGATAAGCTCGTCCCTGGCTGCGAGCTCCTGCATGCGCCTCTCGATCGCCGTGAGATCCTCCTCGGTAAATGGCCGCTTGTAGGCAAAGTCGTAATAGAAGCCGTCCTCAATCACCGGACCAATGGTGACCTGGGCCTCGGGGAACAACTGCTTGACCGCCTGCGCAAGCAAGTGCGCGGTCGAATGACGGATGACCTCCAGCCCTTCCGGATCGCGCTCAGTCACGATGCTTAACTTGGCGTCGCTTTTTATCGGAAATGACGTATCCACTAACCTGCCATCGAGCTTGGCAGCGAGTGCGGCCTTGGCAAGGCCCGGGCCAATACTCGCGGCCACTTCGGCCACGGTAACGGCATGCTCGAATTCTTTCTCGGAACCATCGGGAAGAGTGATAGCGGGCATACATGCATTCCTTACAGTGGCGGCTCACACCAAAAGCCGCGTGTTTCGGGTTCGGTAAAAACGGTCTCCGGCTACAGATGTATTTGGTAGGCGCGATTGGACTCGAACCAACGACCCCCACCATGTCAAGGTGGTGCTCTAACCAGCTGAGCTACGCGCCTGCGGGTTGCAAACAATACCCGAATGGCGCCGTAGCGGCAAGATTTTAGCCGGTTTTGACTTCCGGCAAGCCCATGTCAATCTCCTGGATGCGGTGGATTTCAT
>JBOIBB010000041.1:0-2976 GCA_050739335.1 Gammaproteobacteria bacterium | reverse complement strand
AGCTCGCGCGGATGTGGTCGGCGGGCGTGACGCACGAGCCACCGCGTAACACGAGCTGGTTGGACATGAACTTGCCGTTGTATTCGCCGAGCGTGCCGGCAAGCGGCTGGAAGCCCGGGTAGGGCATGTACGGGCTCATGGTCCATTCCCAAACATCGCCATAGAGCTGACAGGGCGCACCGGAATCCTCTGCTGCCGCCGGATGAAAGCGGCCGCTGTCGAGCAGATTGCCGTTCTGTGGTTGATCCGCCGCAAAGGTTTCCCATTCGGCTTCCGTCGGCAGGCGCGCATCGGCCCAGCGCGCGAAGGCGTCGGCTTCGTAGTAGCTCACATGACAAACCGGCGCATCGGTGTCGAGATCGCGTTTGCCGCCGAGGGTGAACTCGCAGGTCAAATCCGCACTCCAGTACAGCGGTCGTTGCCAGCCTTCACTTTGCACGGTGGCCCAGCCGTCCGAGAGCCACAGCGCCGCCCGCGTGTACCCGCCGGCACGGACGAATTCCAGGTATTCGCCGTTGGTCACGGGGCGGTTGGCGATGGCGTAAGCGCGCAGGAACACGCGGTGGCTTGGAGTTTCATTGTCAAACGCAAAACCCTCGCCCTCGTAGCCGATTCGCCTGAGACCTTCGGTGCGCGCGATGAACCGCAGAGCGGGGGCTGAATGTTTCGCGGGGAGCGGCAACTCGCGCCAGGCAGGCTGGAGCGGATTCAGCGAAAACATGTGCTTGAGGTCGGTCAGGAGCAGTTCCTGGTGCTGCTGCTCGTGGTTCAATCCAAGTGTGACGATGAAACCGAAGTGGTCATCTTCGCTACGCTGCTCAAGAAGCCGCAGCATGTGCACATCAACATGCTCCCTGTAGTGCAGGATGTCCGCGAGTGTGGGGCGCGAAAGCAGGCCGCGCCGCGGGCGCGCAAACATGCGGCCTGCGCCCTGATAATAGGAATTGAACAAGTAACTATAGTGCGGGTCAAAAACTCGATATCCCGGCAACAATTCGCGCAGAATAAAATTTTCGAAGAACCATGTGGTGTGTGCGAGATGCCATTTTGCGGGACTCGTGTCCGGCATGCTTTGCACCACCGTATCCTCAGGCGCGAGCGTGCGGCACAAATCCCGCGTGAGCGCACGCACCGCACGGTAACGATCGCGCAACGATGCCGCATGTGGCGCAGCAAAATTCAGGGTTTGTGGCGTCATCTCGGGTACTTCTTTTGAAGCCTAGCCTGCGAACCTGCAGGTGTCAAAAACCTCGCTGACACTTGACCAGTCAGACCTTGGCGGGTCTAATAGCGCCCCTGATTTTCGCGCGGATACCGGATTGCTTGGCGAGTGCGCTCCGCATACAGGAAATCCTAGTGAGGGTGTCAGCGCCGAAGCCGGTGAAGTCCGCAGAGCCTTACGAGAATTAACGGTCTTAAAATCGCGACCGACTGGCACGGCAGATAAGGTCAGTTGTCTGATATTCAAGACCTGGTAGGTTCAGATGGGTGGGGTTGGAGGTGTTTCCGCGAGTGCCGCGCGCATCCGACCGAACGCGAGGCGCGGGCGAGGCGGTGATGTCAGTGGCGTACCAGTGACACATCAATCCCGCCGAGCTGGGGGCATCGAAGGGACGCATCCGTGTTGCAGCGTTGTTCACAGACAAGGCCAGGTAGCTCAGTTGGTAGAGCAGCGGACTGAAAATCCGCGTGTCGGTGGTTCGATTCCGCCCCTGGCCACCACTCGCGTCCTGTGTAAAGTCAACTGAGCAATTGATATCGGTCGACTCGCATTCGGTTGGGCGGAATCGAATGGCTGTTGATTCGGTGGTTCGCGCGGCGGGCAATTGCTCCTGCATTGCCCGCCTTCCCGGGGCAGCCATCCTTGGCTGCCCGCGCGGCCTCGCCCGCCCCTGGCCACCATCTTCCACAATTCATGATAAGTAAATGCGAACTGTGATCCCGCATCCGCACAATCGTTGTGGCGGAATCGAACAGCGCTCTCGTGTTAATGGTTCCATGGCCAGCCGTTCTTGATGGTTCATCCAACCGGCGCATCCCCGTGCGGGCGCTGGGCCGCATCGATCGCCCCTATTCCGGGCCACGATCATCCACGGATCCTGATAGTGTGGTGCGCTATAAATAATTGCACTTATACACTCGAATGCCCTCCAATCAGCAAGGAGGGTAAAACCATGCGAGTGGCCGAGGCGATCAAGCTGGATGCGCAAAGCGCACAGGAGTTGCGCGTGTTGGCGCAACGTCGGCGGGTAGAAGTGCGGGTGCAACAACGCGCCCGAGTGATCCTGTTGGCGGGGAAAGGCAAACAGAACAAGGCGATTGCCGCGGAGGTCAAGCTCGACCGGCGGCAGGTGGCGGTGTGGCGGCGACGTTTTCTCGAAGGTGGGATCGCGGCGCTGCGGCATGACGCCGCACGGCCGGGGCGACCGTCCAAGGTGACGTCCAAGCTCGAATCCGGCATCGTGGGAACCACGTTGCACCAGCCGCCGGCTGCCGCGACGCACTGGAGCACCCGCACGCTGGCGGCCAAGCTGGGGTTGAGTGCGACGACGATCCGCCGGGTGTGGCAGCGCAACGGGCTCAAGCCGCATGTGCAGCGCACCTTCAAACTCTCGCGGGATCCGCAATTCGTGGACAAGCTACGCGACATCGTCGGTCTGTATCTGCAGCCGCCCGAGCACGCGTTGGTGTTGTGTTGTGATGAGAAAAGCCAGATCCAGGCGCTCGATCGCACCCAGCCTGGGCTGCCGTTGCAGAAGGGTCGCGTGCAGACCATGACCCATGACTACAAGCGCCACGGCACCACCACCCTATTCGCGGCGCTAAACGTGCTGGACGGACAAGTCATTGGTCAATGCCAGTCGCGGCACACGCATGCCGAGTGGCTCAAGTTCCTACGCAAAATCGATCGCCAGACCCCGAAGGGCATGACGCTGCACCTGATCGCCGACAACTACGCCACCCATAAGCATCCTC
>JBOIBB010000040.1:0-2110 GCA_050739335.1 Gammaproteobacteria bacterium | reverse complement strand
TCGTGACGATCCCGGCGAAGTCACTTCCCTCGCCGGACGGGAAGGTGGTCGGCCACATCGAATGAAGCAACCCCGCGCGGATTTTCGCCTCGCCGGGGTTGATCGATGCGGCCTTCACCTTGACGAGCGCTTCGCCATGGGCGGGTTCTGGAGTTGGAACGTCGGTGACTCGCAGGACGTCAATGTCGCCGTATTGGTTGAATCGAACAGCTTTCATGGTCAGCGCCTCATGGGGGTGCCCGTCGGCTTTGAAGTGTGCGGCTGACGTGGCCTTCGCCGAAGGCCGGCATGCTCCGCCCCGTGCATTATGAACCTCAGCGGCATCAGCTCCAATGCCGGGACGCTCCAGGCCGCGAGCTGAGCGGGAGCAAGGCTTTGCAGGAATCGAGCTTGTGCGAGTGCGTGTGAACTACGCTCGTCTATTGTCTTGCGCTCGGCCCCACGGACAGTCTCCGGCCAGGAACTGCCACTGCCGACGATCGGCCAGGCTCGCTGATACCGCCCGTTGGCGGGCGGGCGATCCTGTGGCCTTTACTTGGTACGCCTCAACTTTGCACCGTCGCTCTGGATGCAAATGCACCGGCCATCAGGCTGCGCCACAGACAGTTGATTTAGGACTTCCTTAGTACGTGATCGACGGCAAAAAGGCGCCGGCTGGATCGTTGTAGAGGCCCAAGCTCATGAGAGTCATCGGTTGAATTACGCGTAGGCCGCGTGCAAGGCACCAGCGGAACAGCTCAGCATTGCGGCTCGGTAGCAGGAAACCTGGACCAGCAATCGCCTTTGCGTCGCCGATCAGTGCCTGGAGGTCCGCATTGCTTTCGCTCACCGCGTGGCCGAAGAAGCCGACAACGGTCGCGTAGCCCGTAATTCGACTCCCGTATTCCACCACCGTCGCCGTGCCATGTCTGATCGCGTCGAGCAACTCGCCCCCGCGGTCGTGTCCGTGTACTGCGCGGCAAACACGATTGCAGGCGTCGATATCGGCCTCGACAGCCAGCCGTACGCTGCGGCCTGGAAGTTTCACGCCGAGAGGCGCGCCCTGCATGCAGACCAATGGCTCCCGCACGTCGAATCCAAGTTTGGTATACAAGGCGAGCGAGCGGTTGTGGAAGGCAGCCTGGACGAGGCGCACACCCGGAGCTTCCTGCGCCGCAACCCGGCCCATGACATCGTCCATCAAGAGTCGGCCCACAGACGTATTCTGCACGCCGGGATCGACCGTGATCGGTCCAATACCGTAGATGGGGTTGCGCTCATCCAGAACGTTGCTGCCCACGATTCGATCGCCTGATAGCGCCACGACGCAGTAGAAGTGCGGATGCGACAGCATCCACTCGAGCAAATTGCATGCTATTTCGGGCGATGGAATGTCGGGCGGGAAATTGTGCGCTTGTGAAATGGTCGCAAAAGCGTTGTAGCAAATCGATCCGCAACCGATTTTTGCATCTTCAGGCTTACCGCGTCTTATCGTGATGTTCATCGAATAACACACCCCTGCAGGCCTAAACTCTTGGTGCGCACGGATTAAGGAGAGCACAGCCTAACTCCCAGCGATTTGAATGTCTGTTCCCGCAAGCTGAACGGCCGCTTCAGAGGAACCTTGACCGACCGCAATGAGCACTTAGCGGAACTGGCGCGATCCGCTCCGGGATCATCCTTTAGCTTTCCGGTTACTGGACGCTCACACCTGTATAGTGAGTGATTCCCGGTATTGAAGGCATCGAACAACGCACGGAGCACGGGTCCGCCTAGCGTGTTGGGAGTGGTGGTCCGGGCTATTGCGCAACCGATTCCCATGAACAGAAACACGTGGCTCTGGCGAGCAGCTTGGTATTCATGGATTCTCACCCGGCCTGCCGGCTTGCCGCCGCCCGCGCCCGGCGCCACGCCGCCGGAGGTTGGCCGAATTCGCGCCGGAACGCGCGGCTGAACGCGGTATCCGTCTGATAGCCGACCGCCTCGGCAATTTGAGTCATGGGGGCGCTGCTGCGCGCGAGCAGGTTGGACGCGAGCACCATCCGCCACTGCGTCAGGTACTGGATCGGGGAGCTGCCGACGAGGAGCTGGAACCGCTCGGCCAGCACGGAGCGCGAGGTGCCGGAGGCGT
>JBOIBB010000039.1:0-2860 GCA_050739335.1 Gammaproteobacteria bacterium | reverse complement strand
TCCGGTCGAATTGTATTCATCATTTCCGTGTGCAACTCGTTGTGCCAGATATCAAGCTGCCCGGGCGCGGGGAGGGGTGGCGGGTCACTCAACGGAGAATAGAAGTGGAACGAGGCTTTGACTGTGTCGCGATTGGCGGAGGGGGTGCGGAGGACTCGCTTTGCCGTTGGCGTGACAGTAACGACGGCGCGAGATTGAGAAATAGGCGCTAGGTTGGTCCGAATCATCCACGCTGCGCCAGCAGCGACGACCAGTGCAATGAACAACGTCGCGAGACTTATCGTGTAGCGTGTCCTCATGAATAGCCCCCAATAACGCTACTAACCACCTGTAATTTTTTTACTCTGATCCTAGTCAATGCGCAAGCAGGTGTTTGGTATCCGCTGCAAGACTGTGTCATGGAGGCGGGACCCCCCTCTGTCATCATAGATGTCCGCTGGATTAAAAACTCTTGAGGAGGCCGAAAGTAAGGAACCAATGCGTACGTACAGTCGTGAGTTCAAAGAGCAGATTGTGAAGAAGATGCTGTTGGCCGATGGCCCAAGCATCGCCCAGGTCAGTGACGAGACGGGCGTCGGGCAATTGACACTGTTTGCATGGAAGAGGCGATATCGGGACCGGGGCTCGTTGGCAACAGTGAAATCCGCGAGCGGTCACGCGGACAGCAAAGCGAAACTCGCGACCGTTATCGAGACGGCCGCGCTGAACAGCGCGGAGCGCTCGGCATAGTGCCGGGAACACGGCTTATATTATGCAGAGCAACTCGAGGCCTGGCGCACAGCCATTGAGTGTGCGGACCTGGGGGCTGGGGCAGGGAGCCGCGCCGAGCTCACACGCGAACGCCAAAAGGTCCGCCTCCTGGAGAAAGAACTCAGACGCAAGGATCGCGCGCTCGCGGAAGCCGCCGCACTGCTGACATTGTCAAAAAAAGCTCAGGCCCTCTGGGGCAGCGACACGGACGGCCGATCCTGGCGCCGATGAAACAGAGGGCCGTCACCTTGATCGAGGAAGCCGGGAGCTCAGGCGCGCGCGAATTCAAGGCCTGTGCGGTGCTCAGATCAAAAACCTGTTGGGATTCGCGGCGATCATCGCAACCTGCAATGGTGCTGTCGTCCCGCCGCGAGCCGGGGCCGAGTCGGCGCGGCGCATCTGTTCGCACCTCCGGGACCGGGTCACACGGCGCACACTCCCCCGGGCCTTGCGCAGACCTGCGATCCCTCGAATGTCCCCAAATCCTGCAACGTGTTCACGGCCCAAGCAGCGTAAGCTCTTGATTCATGCACACAAATACAAGCACGGACCCATGCGCTCTATATTTTTATCGTTTGCTGCTGCGTTTCGCGGTACGCTGTTATTGGCACAATGGCGACTTGGCCTGCATCTATAGTTGTGCAACTGTGGTGGCGCGTGGGTCGACGCGTGCGCCATACCACGGCATTATGCGACGGCTGAGCAGGAGGTACTGAACGTGACCACAGAACCGCTCAAGCAACATTGGGAATCGATCTGGGCGCGCCAACCGCCGGACCGTATGAGCTGGTATCAGCCGCACGCGGCAACTTCGTTGCGCCTCATCCAGAAATACGCACCGCCTCCGGCGGAAGTCATCGACGTCGGCGGCGGCGCCTCGGTGCTGGTGGATGAGCTGATCGAGGCCGGCTATCCGCAGCCCATGGTGCTCGACATCGCCGGCGATGCGCTCGAGATCAGCCGCGCACGCCTCGGTACACACGCGAGTTCGGCCCAGTGGATCGAGAACGACGTCACCGATGCGGTGTTCTCAGTCTCGGCCTTCGACGTCTGGCACGATCGCGCGGTGTTCCATTTCCTGACCGAGGCGGACGCACGTCAGCATTACGTCGCGCGGCTGCGCGCCGCGTTGCGGAGCGGCGGCATCGCCGTGCTGGCCACGTTTGCGGCCAACGGTCCGGAACACTGCAGCGGACTGCCGACCTGCCGCTACGATGCGGCCGGACTCACCAGCGAACTCGGTGCGGATTTTGCATTACTTGAAGCCTGCGAGGAAGACCACTACACGCCAGGCGGCAAACTGCAACGCTTTCAGTACGCAGTGTTTCGCCTGGACTGATTGAGCTGGATCACTGGAAACCGCGTCGCAGGCAATCTCCACCTGGTGGAGTAGCGTGAACATGCCGGGATAGCGCCGCGTGTGGCCGCGTGTGTCAGCGATACAGATTCAGGATATCGTCGAGCGCCTGCGCGCCCGGGCACAGTGCAGAATACGGCAGATCACGCAGGGGAGTACTCACCGTGTTGTTGAGCGCGTGCATTTCGGCTTGGCTTTCGTCCACGTACAACAGGCCGGTCACGATCTCGCCAAGCTGCTGGTGCGCGTGCAAATACGCGTACGCGGCGGCGCGGTCTCTGGGGTCGTAATCGCGCGCGAGCTTGCGCAATACCACAGTGCTGCCGTCATGCATTTGCACCGGCATGGCCGCGCCGTCCTCGTAGGCCGCGCGGATCTCCTCCCGCGGCGGCACGAAGTCCACGTGCAACGCCGGATGGTAAAACTCGCGGGTGTGCGCGTAGCTTTTGGTGGAGCCTTCGTGGTCGTTGAAGGTCACGCAGGGCGAAATCACATCCAGCAGGGCGAAGCCGTTGTGTTTGAGCCCCGCCTGGATGAGCGGGACGAGCTGCGCCTTGTCGCCTGAAAAACTGCGCGCCACGAAACTGCCACCGAGGGTCAGCGCAGCCGCCACCGGGTCAATTGGCGGCTGCTGGTTGACCTCGCCGCGCTTGGCCGCGCTGCCAACGTCCGCCGAAGCCGAGAACTGGCCTTTGGTGAGGCCGTACACGCCGTTGTTCTCGATGATATAAAGCATATTGATATTGCGGCGCA
>JBOIBB010000038.1:0-13325 GCA_050739335.1 Gammaproteobacteria bacterium | reverse complement strand
GCGTTACATCACGGTCAATAACCGCTGGAATTCCCCCCCATTCCTGCTCGGTGAGAGCTACGGCACCACGCGCGCGGCCGGCATGGCACAGTGGCTGCAGCAAAACGGCATTGCATTGAACGGCATCGTGCTGCAATCCTCGTGGCTGAATGCCTTCGTGGACTTCCCGGGCCCGCCGTTCAGTCTCGATCTGCCCTATGAACTCTACCTGCCAACCATGGCGGCCGTAGCCTGGTATCACGACAAGATCCCGAACAAACCGGCCAGCCTCGCCGACTTCGTCGAGCAGGCACGCGAGTTCGCCTCCGGCCCCTACGCCGCGGCGCTCTTCCAGGGCGTGAATATCTCGCCCGCGGATGCGCACGCGATTGCCGAAAAGCTGCACGACTTCATCGGCCTGCCGGTGCAGTACATTCTGAATGCCAAGCTGCGCATCACGCCGGACCGCTTCGAGAAGGAACTCCTGCGCGGCCAAGGTCGCACCATTGGCCGGCTGGATGCGCGCTTCGAGGGCATTGACGCCGACAACGCGGGTGAAACCCCGAGTAATGACCCGACCGGAACCGCCACCGATCCGGCGTTTACTGCCGCCTTTCACTGGTATCTCGCCAACGACCTCAACTACCACAGCAAGCTTCAATACCTGGTGGAGAATTTCCGCGTCAATATCGACTGGAACAACGGCCAGCGCATCCAGGGCCAGGAGTACCCGATGATGGATACCGAAGTGAACCTGCGTGAGGCGATGACCGAGAATCCGCACCTCAAGGTATTTTCCGCCAATGGCTACTTCGACTTTGCCACGCCGTTCTTCGAGACCGAGTGGGACCTGGACCACATGGGGCTCGATCCGAGCCTGATGAAAAACATCAGTTACGGCTATTACCAGTCCGGGCACATGATTTACCTGCACGTGCCGGCGCTGGCGCAATACAAAGCCGATCTCGCCAAGTTCTACCAAATGGCTGAATGACAAAAACCCCGAACCGCGGAGGCACACCATGAAACGTTTGCTCATTTGCATTTTCCTGCTCGCGACACTCGCCAGTGCACCCCTGCTGGCTGCACCTCCCAGCCGGGCGCCGGCAGCCAGCACCGCGACCACGGCCGCCGAACAACAAGTGCTCAGCCACGGCACGGTCAGCGTGAACGGCGTCACCATCCGCTACACCGCGACCGCGGGCACGATCATCCTGAAGGACGACAAGGGCACACCCACGGCCAGCATGTTCTACATCGCCTACACCAAGGACGGCGCCAATGCGGACCAGCGGCCGGTGACTTTTGCTTACAACGGCGGACCGGGCGGCTCCTCCGTGCTGGTAAATCTCGGCGGTTTCGGCCCAATGCGCGTCGCCACCACGGACGCCGCGCCCACGCCACCGCCGCCCTATGACCTGCATGCAAACCCCTACAGCCTGCTCGATAAGACCGACCTCGTGTTTATCGATGCAGTCGGCACCGGCTACAGTCACGCGCTCGGCAAAACCAAAGGCAAAGCCTTCTGGGGTGTGGATCCGGATGTGAAATCCTTCGGTGAATTTATCCAGAACTACATCACCGAGAACAACCGCTGGAACTCACCCAAGTTTGTGCTCGGCGAGTCTTATGGGACACCGCGCTCGGCGATGCTCGCGAACTGGCTGCAGGAAAACGGGGTGGCGCTGAACGGCGTGATCCTGCTGTCCAGCATCCTCAACTTCAACGACGAGTTCTGGTTCCAGCCGCCCGGCTCCAACGACTTATCCTACGAGCTGTATCTGCCGAGTTATGCGGCGATTGCGTGGTACCACCACCACCTGCCGGATCAGCCTGCCGATCTTCCGGCCTTCGTGCAGCAGGTGCGCGAGTTCGCGCTCGGCGAATACGCCCAGGCACTGAATGCGGGCGACAGCATTTCGGCGGCCGAGGAAAACGCTGTACTCGCCAAGTTGCACGCCTATACCGGCTTGAGCACCACGTATCTGCGCAACGCCAAACTGCGGGTACTGCCCCAGCGTTTCATGAAACAACTGCTGCGTGACCAAGGCCGCACCGTGGGCCGCTACGATGCACGCTTCGAAGGCATCGACTTCGACAACGCCGGCGAAGCTCCGGGCTACGACGCATCGGGCACGGCGATCTTTCCGGCCATGGTGGCCGAATTCCACTGGTACCTGAACAACGATCTCAAGTATCACAGCAGCGCCGCTTACGAATTCCTGAACTACCAGGTGAACGCAAGCTGGGATTGGCATCACACGGTGGACGGTCAAAAATATCCGGTGCCGGACACCTTGCCGGATCTGCGCGCAGCCATGACCGAGAACCCGCACCTGCAGGTCTTTTCCGGCAATGGTTATTTCGATCTAGCCACGCCGTTCTTCAAGACCCAGTACGAGTTGAATCACCTGGGGCTCGATCCCTCATTGCAGAGCCACATCCACTTCGGCTTCTACGACGACGGTCACATGCTGTACCTGCACACCGCGGCGCTCTCCAAACTGCACGCCGATCTCGACCGCTTCTACGACGAGGCCACCGTGCATTAACGGCCCGGAGATGCGCCGCCAGACGGTGACGGTGAACCGCACCCCAACGGACCTGAAATAGGCACAAGAACAGCCTAGAATGCGTTCGGAACTTGGTGGACCCCGCCGCCAGCAAATTCATGCCGGTGCCGCGTTTGCGCCGGGTTCCCGCAGAACATGACTGTTTTAACGCCTGCACGCTCCTCAAGCCGATCTTCAAATCGGCTCTCGCACCTGCGCCGTGCGCGCTGGTTCAACGGGGTGCTGCTGGCGGCCGTGGTATGCGCCGTGGGTGTGTTCACGGTCGGCATGTCCTGTCATGACCATGACACCGCGGCGGTTCCATGCGCGATTTGCCAAGTCACTGCGCATAGCGCGCTCCAGGTCTATGCGCCGCAGTTTGCGCCAGTGGCGCCCGCCATTCGGGTGGAATATCTCGCGTATGCGGTAACGCAGCGGCGCATTCCTGCGCATGCGTTCGTCATCAAAAACCAGCCGCGCGCTCCGCCTTTCGCCTGATCCTTTTCACCCCGTAGAACCCGTAGCAAGCCGCAGCGACCGCGCGCCCTCGTGAGCGTTTGGCGAGCGCGGTTTGTTGCGGGGACTGCACAATCAGCCAATGTATTGTCACGGCCGTCCGGCGCGCACGCCGGCGGCAGCATTTGAGGCGGAATCCCATAATGCGACACCTCGACAGAAAGATTCTGTTAGGAGCGACACTCGCCTCGCTGCTCGCGTGTGCTCCGATGGCGGTTCAGGCACACGCGATTGCCGGCATGCGCTTGTTTCCCTCGACCCTGAACTTTGATGACCCCGGAATCGGCGCGGAACTGCCGTTCGTATTCAGCCACATCAACGTGGACGGCACCGAACAGAACGTACTCTCGGCCTCCCTGACCAAACCCGTCACGCCGGACTTCTCGCTGGTGGCGAGCACCGACTACCAGAGCCTGGTGCCAGGCGGCCTGCCGGCGGAGCGCGGCTTCGACGATCTCACCGTCGCGGGCGCCTACCAGCTTTATTTGGACGGTAATACGGAGTCCATCGGCATGCTGTCGCTCGCGGACACCATCGCGCACACCGGCAGCCTCGCCATCGGCACGCCGTACTCCGTATGGTCGCCGGAATTCGCCTTCGGTCAGGGCTTGGGCGAGGTCTCGGCCAACTGGCTGAAGCCGTTCGCCGTGAGCGGCGCGGTATCCGTGGATGTGCCCACGAATTCCGCCGTGCCACGCATGCTGAACTGGGATTTTTCGCTGCAATACAGCATCCCGTACTTGCAGGACTTCGTGAAATACGTCGGCATCCAGGCGCCGTTCAACAACCTGTTTCCGATCATCGAATTTCCGATGCGGACCTGCCTTGACAACGGTTGTCACGGTGAAACCACCGGCTATGTAGACCCCGGTGTCATCTGGGTGGGCCATTATTTCCAGTGGGGCGTGGAACTGCAGGTGCCCATCAACCACCGTACCGGCAATTCCGTTGGCATCCTGGTGGGGTTCGATTTCTATCTGGACGATCTCGCGCCGCACAGCTTTGGCGCACCGATCTTCCAATAACCGAGACACGTGATGAAAAAACTTCTTTACACGTTAATAATTCCGGCCTTGCTTGTCGCGGGGCAAGCGGCTTTCGCCCATGCATTTCCCGACAACTCCTCGCCGCACGTCGGCGCAACCGTCGCCAAGGTGCCCCCCATCGTCAAAGTCTGGTTTGACGGTGAAATCGCTCCGATATTCTCGACCCTGATCGTCAAGAACACGTCTGGACAGCAGGTGAGCAAGGGCAAGGGTGCAGTCTCGTCCTCCAACAACACCCTGCTGCTGACGCGGTTGCCGGCCACGCTGCCGCCCGGCAAGTACTGGGTGTACTGGAGCGTCATCGCCCACGACGGCCATCACACCGAAGGGCATTTCCCCTTCACCATCAAATGAGAACGCCTCCATGCCCATCAACATTGCCTTTACTGCATTCGACGTGTGCATGCTGGTCTCAGCCATCGGCCTACTGGCCTGCCGCATGGCGGTATTGCCGCGCAGCGTGGACGGAACGCTCGACACGGGCGTCATGTGCCTGCTCGGCTGGGCCATTTTCCTGCTGACGCTCAGTAGCGCCGGTATCCTGATTTCGCGCGTGCTGGAGTTGGACGGCGGCTCCTGGGCGGAATTCCTCACCGCGCTGTCGCCCGCACTCAAGGTTACCCATTACGGTCACGTGTGGGTATTTCGCATCCCGGCGCTCATCCTCTTGTGGCTTGCCTGGGGTTGGTGCTTGCGGCACCGCGGACACACTTGGGTGGCTTGGCTCATGGCGATTGCGCTGGCCGGAATTGCGCTCACCCGCAGCGAAACCGGTCACCCGGCGGATCACGGCGACTTCACCGCGGCCGTGTGGGTGGACTGGGTACACCTCATGGCGGCGTCCGTGTGGGTGGGAAGCCTGTTCGGCATGTCGCTCGCCGTCTTTCCGAAGCTGTTGCACGCGGGGGAAGCGGCCGCGGAACAAAGCGCCGGAATCTTCCGCCGCCTGTCCATACTGGCTGGAATCGCGCTCGCGCTGGTGTTGGCCGCGGGAATCTATACGGCGATCGGTGAGTTCCGCGGATGGAGCGGCCTGTGGACCTCGGCCTACGGGCTCACACTCGACGTGAAAATCTTCATCGTGATCCTGATGATCGGTTTCGGCGCGCACAACCGCTATATAAAGTTGCCTCGCCTGATGCGCGCCGCGGGCCAACCCCCGCCGGCCTCGCTGTTTCGCGCGCCGTATCGCAGATTCACCTTCGCGGGTGCGGCACGCGCCAGCGGCGACGCTCACGCCGCGGTGCGCAGTTGTGCACGTGCGGTACTTGCGGAAAGTATTCTGGGCCTGGCTGTGATTGCCGCAGCCTCGGTGCTGTTGCACAGCATGCCGCCGGCGGACATGCCGCAAAACATACCGGGCATGTACATGCAGACGTCGGGATACTCGACGTCGTCGGCCGCTCACTTGCCCACCGCCAAAATAAAGCATCTCACTGTGGGTGCGAGTTATGCGCGAGAAAGAAATCAGCGGTACCGGATGACGCGCCGTGGTATTGCTGCCGGGAAATCATCGATGCTGCGTCGGCGACTTGATGATGATTTTGCCCATCATCCCGGCCGAGAAATGACCGGGCTCATGACAGGCGTATTCCGTCAGGCCGTCGCGCGTGAAGGTCCACACCAAATCTTGGGTGTGGCCGGGCAGTAGCGTGAAGCCATTCACGTCCCGCATGATCATGCCGGGCATGGATTGCATTTCCTTCTGGTGCGCGGCTTGCAGCGCGGCATCGCCGATGACGAATTCGTGCGTGAGCTTGCCAGCATTGGTTACCACAAACTTTACCGTTTCGCCGCGATACACGGTGATGCGTGCCGGGACGAAACGCAGCGTATCCAGCGCCCGGATATGGATGACCTTCGCGGGTGCGCTGCCCGGCCCGGGGTGACCGTAGGGAAATACCGCTGGGGCCGACATGGCCATGCCGGCCGCAACGGCTATCGCGGATATCCACCAGGCCGCCAACCCCGCAGCCAACATCATCGACGCTTTCTTCATCAGCTTACTCTCAACAGGATCAAGACCAACTACGTGCCGGAACGGCCCGTAAAATCCGCGGCACGCGCGAGCAGCGATGCTCAAGCCGCGGTACGCAGTTGTGCACGCGCAGTGCTCGCCGAGGGTCTGCTCGGGCTCGCCGTAATCGCCGCCGCCTCGGTGCGGGTGCACTCGATGCCGCCGGCCGATATGCCGGCGCACTGACGCGAGCTTGCGTGCCGGCTATTTCTTCAGCGGCGCAACGATCTGGTCGAGATAGTCCTCGGAGCCCGGGATCCGCTCCAAGTGTGGATAGCGCAGACCGTCATGGTAATTGACGGCGTAGGTCTGGTAACGCTCGACGTTCTTGATCAGCAATTGAATTGGCGCGCTGGTCCCAGTAGCGGCGGTGATGGCCGCGTCCAGCAGCTTGGGAGTGAATGCCGTGCCATTGACGGCCACGATCTGCATGCCGGGCGCCAAGCCCGCCTCGAAGGACGGCCCATTCCACAGCACATCGAAGATGTTGCCGCTCGCACTGGCGCTCAGACCGAGCGTGTACATCGCATTCACGCCGAACCCGGACGGACCGCCGCCAAAGGCCTTCGAGGGTTTGTCCGTGTACATGAGCTTCCAGCCGCCGCGCGTGATCCCGGCGAGCGGAGCACCCGCCTGCTTGGTATTCAGAATCTGGCGAAGGAAGGCCGCCCAATCATAAGGCTGCACTGTGTTCAGGGCCGTCACGATGTCGTCAAACGTGTACGTCTTGGTAACGTAGCTGCCGTTGTCCATGCCATAAAACAGGCGCGTGAAATCGTTGATCGATCGCCGGTCGTGGCTCAACTCGCGGATCTTGGTATCCACGTCCAGCCACAACAGCACGCCTTCGGAATAGAAATCCGTGCCGCGCCGCCAGTTGTGCCAGGTGAAAGGCGCGTAGTAAAGAATCTGCGCCTCGTCGGCGGTGTCCTGCAACGGCCGCCAGGTGCGTCCGGGCTCATGATCCAGGCTGGCCGCGGTCGTCGCGAGCGAGGCGCGATATTGTGCCGGAGTCCAGAAGCCGCTGCGCGTTGCCATCAGGCCGCTCATGTACTGCGTGTAACCTTCGTAGACCCACAGCAGATTGCCCTGCATCGGTTCGGTGTTGAAATCCGGGGTCCACAGGCCCGCCGGGCGGCGAAACTTGCCATTCCAGGAGTGCGTGTACTCGTGCGGCACCAGCGTTGAGCCACGCAGGAAATTCTGCGGGTTGATGAAGTAATCTGGGCTGATGCGGTCATCGCTGGACTGGTGATGCTCGAGGCCGAAGTGGTCGGTGTGCGCGGAAAGCTTGAGCAGCGCGTGATAACTGCTGTAGTGGTGTGCGCCGTACATACGGTATTGCTGCTGCACGAGGTTGCGGAAGTCCTGCAACTGCTCGGGCTTGACCGCGAGATCCGCCGGACTGTCGGCCACCATGTCGAGGAACACGCCGGCCTTGGCGCCCGGATCGAGATCGAGCTGTTTGAAATACAAGCCGGAGATTACCGGTGAATCCACCAGGTTGTTGAGCGTCACCGGCTCAAAATGAATTTCTCCGCCCGTACCGGTGTGCGGTTCAAGAGCGCTGGCATACTGCCAACCCGCCGGAAGCTTGAGGCTCGGCGCCACGGTAATGGCGCGCGAAACGTAACCCGCCGGATACAGCACCACTTGATTCCATTCGAGGTCGGCAATCACCGGAGTCACCGACACGCCTGCGCCAAACTCGCCGCCATTGAGCGGCGACAGGAACTGGAAGGTCACGTCCAGGCGGCTCGCGCCCGCGGGCACGGTCAGATGAATCGCGTACATGTCCACAAGATCGCGTCGCCAGTTGAGCACTTGGCCGTTGGCGGTGAACACCGTGCCCACGAGATTCGCGAGCGGGCCGCTCGGCGAATGCTCGCCGGGAATCCACTCGGGGTAATACAGCGTGAGCGGCCCCGGCTTCACCGGGATGATTTCATGCACGTAAAAAATGCGCTGCTCCGGCGCATGCGTGAGATCCACCTGCAGGGCGATGGTGCCCGGATAAGCTGTCGTGATGTCGGCGGCGAATGCGGGAGCCGCGATCCATGCGGCAAGCACCAGGCCGCCCATAAACACACGCAAGGTTTTCATTCAGAAAGCTCCTCGGCAGGGAAATCGTTGTGCAAAAAGCCAAGCAGCTAATAGCCGTCCCGGCTCCGCTGGCGCGCGGCTCCTCCCCTGGAGCACGGCGCGCATTCTAACGCCGCGCGCGCGGACCGGCTTCTCTGCGCAGTGCGGCGCCCGTGATATTCGGCGATTTGATTTCCCGCTCAAACTGTAGGATAAATCACGCGTTCGACGCGTCCCGCCGACAGCCTCCCGGCACGGAACTGACGTGCACTCGCCGTTCCCCAAGGAACGAACCGACCGCGCGGCGGTCGGAACGTTGCCTGCGTGTTTCACCCACAAGAAGGAGACTCTCGCATGCGATTCTCACTAGCCGTCCTGTCCCTGTGCGTCCTGCCGGCTCTCGCCTGGGCGGCGCCCTCCAAGCCCACTCCGGTCGCAAGTGCCATAACACCGGAGACCGCCGTCAACACCCACCATAGCGTCACGATCGACGGGCAGGCCATCAAGTACACGGCGACGGCCGGCACGCTGCTGCTCTGGAACGACAAGCATCAGCCAATCGGCAGCATGTTCTATATCGCCTATACCGAAAACGGTGCCAACCCCGATCAGCGTCCGGTCACCTTCGCCTACAACGGCGGGCCCGGCGCGGCCTCGGCGCTGGTCGATATCGGCGGTTTCGGCCCGCAACGTATCGTCTGGCCCGAGCCCGGTGACGCCCAGGCGGCGCAGCCGCCTTATCAATTGGTGCCCAATCAGTACAGCATTTTGAAGAGCACCGATCTCGTATTCATCGACGCCATGGGCGCAGGCTACAGCCGCATCATCGGCAAGGGCACGCCCAGCGATTTCTACGGTGTCAACGCCGACGCCCAGGAATTTGATCAATTCATCCAGCGTTACCTCAGCGTGAACCATCGCTGGAACTCACCCAAGTTCCTGCTCGGTGAATCCTACGGCACGACGCGCAGCGCGGTGCTCGCGAGCGACCTCGTGAACGATGGCGTGTATCTGAACGGCGTCATCCTGTGCTCGAGCGGGCTTAATTTCCTCGCCATCAACAACGCGCCGGGTAACGATCTGCCGTACGTGAGTTACCTGCCATCCTATGCGGCGATTGCCTGGTATCACCACCGCCTGAATCCGATGCCGCCGGATCTGCCCGCGTTTGTGCAACAGGTTGAACATTACGCCGGCACTACCTATGCGCGGGCACTCTTCGAGGGCGCCGACTTGTCCGCGAGCGATAAACAGTCGGTCGCCGCGCAGCTCAGCCAATACACCGGCCTGTCGGAAAGCCTTTGGCTCAAGGCCAACCTGCGCGTGTCACTGTCGGTATTCCGGCGCAACCTGCTCGACAACGACATGATGACCGGACGCTACGACGAACGCTTCACGACTTATGAGTTGCAACCGCTCATGCCGTTCCCAGAAAGCATGGGGCCGACCAGCAGCGCGTTCAGCGGCGGCCTCACCGCCACCATGAACCGTTACCTCAGCCAGGACCTGAACTATCACAGCGACCGGCCCTACGTGCAGAGCAGCTTCGTGGCGTTTCGTGATTGGAACTGGAGTTACCAGCCAAAAATGCTGGGCGGCGACATGGGTTTTGGCAGCCGCACCACCTGTTGCGGCACCAACGTCGCGCCGGCGCTGGCGCGCGCCATGAGCAACGACCCCGCAATGCAGCTCATGATGAACAACGGCTACTACGACACTGCGACGCCGTTCTTCGGCACGGTGTACTCCATCAATCACATGGGCCTGCCCGCACCCCTGCGGCAGAACATCCACTGGTTCTACTATCCGGTGGGCCACATGCTATACCTGAATCTCAAGGTGCTGCCTGAGGTCGACGGCAACATGGACAAGTTCATCGAGAGCGCGAGCGCAAAATGACGGAAGCAGGAGCTGGCACGACGTGCCAGCTCCTGCGTGTCCAAGCGGGCACAGAGCGGCGCCTGATATATACCTCTTGGCGCCCTTGGCACCAGGTCGAATACACAGCAACCCAGATCTATCGCAAGCGCTCGGACCGGAAAGGCCCGACGGCGAGTAGTTGACGTTAGCGGCTGGGTTGCGATGCCGCCGTGGGCGCTGGCTGTTTGACGCCGGCTGTCACCGGCGGCGTGAATTTCACGGTTACCGTTACGTGTTCGGGAGGCGGATCCTGCGGCGTCTCCGCGAGCGGCTCGAGATACCACTGCTGCACCGCTGCCAGCGCCGCGGCATCAAACAGTCCGGCCGGGTTGGCGGACACCACCTTCGGATCGAGCGCCTGCCCGCGTGTGCCGATATTGAAGGACAGCGTGACGGTTCCCGCGAGATGTTGGCTCAGAAGGTTTGCCGGGTACACCGGGTTCATCCGGTAGATCCGCCAGTGGCCAAAGGTGACGATCTCGCACTTGCTGTCGGGCGCATAGACCTGCGCCTGATTCCGGCAGAAAAACCGGGTGCGCTCCTGGCGCGCCTCCGGGCCGAAGAACAGCGGATAAATGAAGCGTTGCTCGACGGGCTGTGTGCCGGCGCGTGCCGGCTTGAAGTGCCACCCCTGGAAAGCCTGCAAGGCGGTATGGGTATCCGCGGGCGACAAGCCCGTGAACAACGCCACCGGGTCGGCCACGTGGCCGTCCGCCTGGACCAAAAACTCCACCAGCATCTGCTGGTCGATCTTTCCCGCGATCAAATCCGCGAGCGCGGGAGTGACGACCGGGTCCGTGGGTGTGCCGATGCGTACCGGCGGGGCCGGGTGCGGCGCAACCGGGTTCGAAGCAACCGGCCCGGCCGGAGGCGCAGCCGGCGGCGCCAGAACGCTGCAGCCGGCAAGGGCAAAAGCCATCAGCAACAAGCTCGGAACGGCGCGCACCCTACCTCCGGGAAATTCACGTATTGGAAATGCGCGGCTGGCGCGCGGTATAAGCCGCGGCTACCTTAACACGCGCGAAATTGCTGACAATGGACCCGCATTGAATGGACCAGCTCGACTTGTCATCAATGCAGTCGTTCAGTGTGCGGCCCCGCGACGCTGGCCACGGGTTTCAGCCTTGAGGGCCTCGAGTTCGCGCTCGACCAGTTTCGGATCGAGCAGGTTCACTTCCACGAGTCGGCGCAGGTGGGCAAAACTTTCGGCGTCGCGCGCTTCCCAAGTGCAACCGATGCGCCCGTCGTGCACGTGCATGACCACCGCGTCGAGCTCAAGCTTGATGAGATCGGCCAGGCGCCATTCGACCTTGAATTTGTCGCCCTCGGCCGGCTGCCAGGAATCCGGGCAACGTGCGAGGAAACCGCGCAGCGACATGTCGAGCATCTCGCACTCTTGCGTGACATCTCCGCGCTGGACGGTGATGACGGAGGAAAAGCGGAACCGCTGGAAACGGCGTCGTTCGTGGCCTGGCTGCGCTGCCATGATCACCTCCCGGATGCCTCTACCCGCATAGTATAGGTACAGGAGCGCCCGGGCGCGGGCCAAACCGCGCAAAAATTCCACAAATGGGCCGTGCCCGGCCGCGGCATGTCTCCCGCGCCCGCAGGGCTTCACAACGCCGGCCGGATTGGGTACAAAAGCAGGGGTGGCCCCGCCCGGGGCCGTCCCAACCCTGCCTTAGCACCTCAGTGGAGAGAAATCCGCATGTCAACGCCGAAGCCCGTATCCCGGACGCGATCCTTCTCCACGGTGTTCCTCATCGAGATGTGGGAGCGCTTCGGCTTCTACGGCATGCAGGTGCTGATTGTTTACTACCTGGTCGAGCGCCTGGGGTTCGCCGACACGCGCGCCAACCTGACCTGGGGCGCGGCCTCAGCCCTGATTTACGTCGCGCCCGCCATTGGCGGCTGGGTGGGCGACAAGGTCCTTGGCACCCGCCATACCATGCTCACCGGCGCTATCGTGCTCGCGGTCGGCTATGCGCTGATGGCCGTACCCGGAACCAGCGTGTGGCTGCTATTTGCCGCGCTCGGCGTCATCGTCGTAGGCAACGGCCTGTTCAAGGCCAACGCCGGCAACCTGGTGCGCAAGATCTACGAGGGCGACGACTCACGTATCGACAGCGCGTTCACGATCTACTACATGGCGGTCAACATCGGCTCCACCGTGTCCATGCTGCTCACGCCCTGGATCAAGGACTATGTCAACGACACCTGGGGCCAGAACTTCGGCTGGCATGCGGCCTTCGCGGTCTGCTGCCTGGGGCTGCTGATCGGCCTGAGCAATTACCTGGCGATGCGCCACACACTCGCTCACATCGGCTCCGCGCCTGATCAGCATCCGCTCGTCCTGCACAAGCTCGCGGCGGTGCTGGGAGCAGGCGTGATTGCCGTCGTGGTGTCCGCCATCATCCTCAATTATGAGATGGTGGCGCGCGTGTTCGTGTACCTGGCGGCCGCGGTGGTGCTCGCTATATTCCTGTATCTCATCCGCCGCAGCCAGCAGAACGAACGCCCGGGACTCATCGCGGCACTGGTGCTTACCATCCAGACGGTATTTTTCTTCATCTTCTATCAGCAGATGTCCACCTCGCTCAACCTGTTTGCGCTGCGCAACGTGGACTGGAGCTTCAATATCTTCGGTCTGCATCTCTGGACCTGGAAACCCGCACAATTCCAGGCCTTCAATCCCATCTGGATCATGATCCTGTCGCCGATCTTGGCCGCGATCTACTCGCACTTTGGCAAACGTGGCAAGGATTTCTCGGTGGCCACCAAGTTTGCACTTGGCTTCGCCATGGTCGCCATTGGGTACTTTATCTACGGCGCGGCCGGCCACTTCCTCGCGGAGCCCGGCAAGACTACGTCCTGGGTGATGGTTTGGGGTTATGGATTCGGCTCGCTCGGGGAGCTGCTGACGAGTGGCTTGGGGCTCGCGATGATCGCGCGTTACGTCCCGTCGCGCATGGGCGGCTTCATGATGGGTGCCTACTATGTGGCGGTGGGTCTGGCCATGTATTTCGGCGGCATGGTGGCGACGGTCGCGAGCGTGCCGAGCACCATTACCGACCCTACAGTGATGATGCCGATCTACACCCGGCTCTTCAATTGGCTGGGGATCGCGGGTATCGCCTGCACCGTGGTCGCGCTCGCCGTGCTACCTTTCATGCGTAAGCTGAATGCGGCACATCGCGAAGCGATGTCGACCTA
>JBOIBB010000037.1:0-5350 GCA_050739335.1 Gammaproteobacteria bacterium | reverse complement strand
GGCACGTTGAACGGCGTGATTCTCTCGAGCCCACGGGTGTTCTACGCCATGGCCGAGGATGGACTCTTCTTCCGCACCGTCGGCAAGGTGCACCCCAAGTACGAGACCCCCTACGTGGCCATCGCCTTCATCGTGGTGATCGCGGTGATCTACGTGCTGCTCAGAAACTTCATGCAGCTCGCGACGGCCTACGTGCTCGGCATCTGGCCATTTCTCGCGCTCGCGGCGGTTGGCCTGTACATCTTGCGCAAGACCAAGCCGGACTTCCCGCGCCCTTACAAGGCCTGGGGCTATCCGGTGATCCCCGCGCTTTTCATCCTCGGCACCTTCGTAGTGGTCGCCAACTCGCTGTACGCGCAGTTCTGGTCCACCTTTGCGAGCATCCTGATTACGCTCGTGGGCATACCGCTGTATTTCATTTGGATCTGGTGGCAACGGCGCAGCCTACCGGGTGCCTCCTCCGTCTGAGCCCGCCGAAGAAAAGATCGAGGAGAATCGGGGTCGAGTCCTGCAATATCAGTTTTCGCAGTCACCCACTTCACTCACCGTCGCGTGTCGCGTAGGTTGGGGTGAGCGTCTTTCGCGAACCCCAACATCCTGTTTGCCGCATGACCTAATGGCCTCTTGACCTTAGAATCCTACACCCAACCTCAGTGTGCATTCCGTGACGGATGTACCGATCAATGGATGGCCACGGACACGTTCCAGCTTTTTATCGGGTGTCACGTATTCGCACTAGCACCCAAGATCGAACGCCTTGGTCACATTCAGATGGTCAAGCTGCTGGCTAAATTGACGGTAAAGAAATGCGTGTCCCCAGGGATCGGGGTTCTGCGGTAATCGATAACTCACCACATTCCTTGTGTTGGGATGCGTGTACTGTTGGGGTTCGAGGACTCACCCCAACCTACGCGATGGTCGTCCGCTGCCGCTTGGCGAACAGATACCGGATACATTGCTATTGTTGTTCCCGGCAACCCTGCCCTGTCCATAAGCACCTATCGACCGTCCGTATCCTCAGACCCTGATGCCGTAGCAATCGATATTCTCACAAATATTACTGACACCCCGGAATGAAGGTCGCCACTGCTCCAGTTAAACGCAATTGCACGCTAATCACGGTCGCGCCTCACGATGTCGCCATCCCCCGTCGGGAACTTCCAAGGGTCGTCCACATCGGAGCACGCCGTATAAGTTCCACTGTCCACGTTCGTCACACTGTCCACTGCTTACGGGTGGTTCGGATCATGCGTGCAGACACTCGTACCTTCGATAGGGGACTCGCCAGCAACGGCGCGCACCCTATGCCGATCTGACCCGAATTTTGTTACACGCTCCGCGAGTCTTCGGGCCATGCATCAGCACCATCTGCGATCCGCGCGAGCTGCGCCGATTGCAGAGGCTATTCAATTCAAGGCAGCGGTTCGCCGACCGCGCGCACGTCCGCCCCGACCTCGGTGCGGACCATGTTGTCGTAATAGGCACGCGAGCGTGCGCCGCTGACGCTGGTCTCGAGCGCGATCCAGAGGATGATCAGGCTCAGTACCGCGACCGCGAGCATGTCCCAGTAAATGTTGAGCAGGTCGTGGCCGCCCATGGACTTCGGCCCCACCCAGCAGAGTACCCACATGCCGCCAAAGTAAGGCACGAGCCACCAGGCGTGACGCCAATCGAGCGGAT
Organism: Gammaproteobacteria bacterium; assembly: GCA_050739335.1. Classification (GTDB taxonomy): domain Bacteria; phylum Pseudomonadota; class Gammaproteobacteria; order Natronospirales; family REEB76; genus REEB76. Next base: position 3,670 of record JBOIBB010000037.1, on the reverse strand, counting down.
CCTTGTCGCGCGGCTTGAGGGCCCGGTAGATGACGTACACGATGAAGGCCGCGAGCAATATCGCGAACAGAAAAGTCACCACCGTGTACCCGGCCCAGAACATGATGAAGTTCGACGCGATGAACGCGATAGGCGCAATTATCCAGGCACCCCACAAACGGAACGGCCGCTTGGTGTCCGGCATCACGCGGCGCATCTGCAGGAGCACCACGCAGCCCAGACCATACGAAAGCACCGTGGCCGAGGACGCGTAGTCCACGAGCTTCTGCCATGAGGGAAACGGAAAGAAGAACAGCAGGCCGATCAGGAAAGTCAGGATCAGAGAAATCCAAGGTACACCGTAGTGGTTGATTTTGGTGAGGCCGCGCGGCCCGAGTTTCTCATCGGAAATCGCCATCAACATGCGTGACGTCGCGGTAGTCCAGATGTAGCCGCAGAAGTAAGGCGAAATGAAAGCGTCGGCAAACAGCGCGATCGCCCAGAACGAGGCGCCGACGGTGATTGCAAGCCCGGCCATGGGGCCGGAAATGTTCGCGAAGCTCAAACCGCTCCAGCCGTCACGCGCCAGAATCGCCGGTGGTACCGCCGCCACGAATGCGTATTGCACCAGCACGAACACGATGAGGCCGATCACGATGGTACCGATGACGGAAATCGGGATGTTGCGGCCGGGATTGCTGGTTTCGCCGGCGAGCTGGATGGCCTGGGTGAAACCGAAGAGCGAAAAGAACACGCCGGCCGTCGATATAGCGATGAACATGTGCGCGACATTGCCGGAAGCATGCGCAGCCACTGTCAGGTTTTCGGGGTGGTGCGAGAACAGCAACAGCACGATGATGGTGCCGACCGGTGCACAGAGCTTGATCCAGGTGGCGAAGGTGTTGAGCGCCAGCACGAGTCTCAGGATCATGAAATTGAAAAGCGTCATGAGTGCCAGCACCGCGATGGATACCTCCACGCCCTTGCCGGTGAGCAGCAGTGTCTGCGGATTCACCAGGCCGTGGAGGTAGCTGTCGGCGTAGGTCACGACCGCCATGGCCTCGACCGGGGCGATGGACACATAGGCGAGAAACAGGATCCAGCTCCACACCCGGCCCACGAGGCGCCCGTGGGTCACCAGGCTCATGTACATGAGTCCGCCGCTCTTGGTGAACATTGGCCCGAGTTCCGCGTAGACGAGCGCGATCAGGCCGACAACCACCGAGGCAATCGCCCAGGAGCCGATGCTCAGCGGCCCGGCATCCTTGGCGGCGTTCATCGGGCCGAACAGCCAACCTGAGCCGATCATGGTGCTCACGCCCACGAACAGCAGGCTCAGCATGCCGGCGTCTTTGCGCAGTTTGCCTTGGGCCATTGAGGCTCCTTCTAAATAACCGGTGGCGCTTCGGGAAGGTAGGGCAGATTAACGGGGGGCGCAGACCGGCGCAAGCACCACCACATATCAAATGTCCAGGCGATGTTCCCGCCGCCACTTGGTCAACGCACGCCGTGCATCAGCTTGACGATCCAGGGCGCCGCGACCAGATAGATGATCGCAATTGCGACGCCAACTACCAGCAGCAACGTGAACACATGCGAATATCCGGCAATGCCGCCGCTCGTCGTCATCGCTGCGATCTGTCCGGCCAGGACATAGGAGACACTCACGCCGAAGAACCAGCCGCCCATGGCCAGCGAGGCTTCGTTCGGCGCGGCAAGCTTGCCGATCATGGCGTAACCGATCGGCGACAGCGCGAGCTCGCCAACGGTTGCGAGCAGGTAATACACCAGCAGCGGCCACCAGGTAATGCGGCCGTCCGGCATCACCATGTAACGTGCGGCGTACAACATCACGCCGTAACTGAGCGCTACCAGCAGCAGGCCGATGCCGAACTTGCGCGGCGTCGAAGGATTGATCCCGCGCTTGTCCAGCCACGGCCATAAAACGGATACTGGTATGGCAAGAATCAGGATGTAAAGCGGATTGGCCGACTGGTAAAGCGTGAAATTGAACGGCGCCTTGACGAAATCGCGCGCGAAGAAGTTCAGGGAACTCGCGCTCTGCAAGCTCCAGGCCCAGAACAACATCATCGCGATAAACAGCAGAAACATGGCAAGATAACGATGACTCTGCACGCGATCGCCGCGCCGCAGGCTGCTCACGACAAAATACAGCACCAACAACGCCATCAGCGCGTATACAACGATCGTCAACACGCTCGGATGCGCCAAGAGCAGCATGCAGGGCCAGGAAAGCAGCACCGTGATCACCGCCACCACCGGGGTGGACCAGCGGCGCTTGAAGCGCACTTTTTCGCCGGATGTCGCCACACGCCGGTGTTTCCATTCGAAAATCACTGCCGCCGCCAGAGCCACGACGGCGGCGGGAATAAAACCCCACCGGTACCCATAATGGGTACCGATCCAGTCGGCACAAACAAACGGCGCAACAAACGCGCCCAGATTGATGGCCATGTAGAAAAGCGTGTAGCCGGCATCGCGCTGCGGATCGTTCTTCAGGTAATTGCGTCCGACGAGCACCGTGAGTGGAATGTTCAGGCCCGAGGCGAGGATATAAAAGGCGAGCGCCAGCATGAAAAACTCGCGCTGCGGCAGTGCCATGCACACCAGCCCGATGATCGTTAACCACAACGACAAGCGCAGCGACTGGACTTCACCCAGGACGTTGTCCGCGACCCAGCCCCCCACAATGGTCGCGGCATACAAGAGTGAGCCAAAACCTGCGAACAGCAGATTCGCTTGCGTGAGAGCTTGGTCGTGGGGCAGCGCCGAGAAGAATGCTTCCGCAAAGTACGGGGCGAGAAACGCACGGAAACCGTAAAACGCGAAATTGATGCCGATGGCGGCTGCAAAGATCATCCACACCATGCGTGGATGACCGAGGAAGTTGGCCGGGGGAGTCCCTTCATGCGCGGCCGCAATCGGAGTGTTCATGCACAAACTCCGCAATAACGGTGGCTGGATGGTAGCACTGGACCGGCTGCTGCCCACTGCAGCTTGCGCGCAACTTCGGGCATGCAGGTGAACCGGACGGTGGGTCGGCCTCAGCGAAACGAGCGCCGGGAAAATGCCCCGCTTCCGGCCGGCGGGTAAACTCGACACATGTGTAGCTCTTTGACCCTGAGGACACAGACGCGATTCACCGGCGCAGCAACCGTGTCGAACGCGCGCGTTCATGTTCAGACATCGAACCATAGACTGGCGACATGTTCGAGCGAATGTTCGTGGGGGCACAGGGATGCGTAAGACCACCGTATTTGCGGCTCTGGGCTCTCTCTTGGCTATAGTCGTCGTGCTCGCATGGATCGCAAGTCAACACAGCGGACACCCGGAAACCGTAACAGCCCAGCTACCCGGAAAACAGGCCGGCGCAGTACACAGACGTGACGGCTTCCCGCCCCCTCCAGCACCGATCGTCCGTGAATCCACTATCAAGCCCGTGCTCAGGATCCCCGAAATCGGCACGCTTGAAACCGCGAGGCTCTCCCAGGCTTGGACCGCCTGGTTCAGATCACATGGTTGTGCCCCGCGCGAGACCGGAATTGCATGGGTCGAGCCGATGAACAGACTGCGACTTGAAGCGCTCAACGGCGATCTCACTGCAGCTACCGAGTTAGGCGAGCAACTCTTGTTCGACGGCAACCATGATCACCGCGCACAAGCCAAAAGG
>JBOIBB010000036.1:0-3043 GCA_050739335.1 Gammaproteobacteria bacterium | reverse complement strand
GCACATAGATGCGGGATCAATCAGTCGACTCGGGAGCCGCCAGAGCGCCGTACGGCATTCCAGTGCCACCGCGTCGCTTCGGCGATGGAAGTTCTGATCAACTCCGTTGCCGTCATTCTCGCGCAAGCGGGAATCCAGAATTATCTAGAACCTGGGTACCCGCTTTCGCGGGTACGACGAATAAGTCAGAGATTCCGTATCTCGGTGTGCTGGAAAATACACTGTTGCAGGGGACGCCGCCCGTGATCCGATCCGTGCTGTGCGCGATGGCGATGGTCGTACTGCTGGTTGCGGCGCGCGCGGCTTGCGCTGCCGAGAAACCGGCAACTGCCGCTACAGCCGCCCCGTCGACAGAACAGGTTCTGAAAGCTTCCAAGCCGTCCGATTGGCGCGCACTGAATCCGGACGACGTCCTGTACATGGATCTGCCGCAGGGCCGCGTGGTCATCGCGCTCGATCCGGCCTATGCGCCGCTGCATGTCGCGAACATTCGCACGCTTGCGCGCGAACATTATTGGGATGGACTTGCGATCGTACGAGTGCAGGACAACTTTGTGGCGCAATGGGCCGACCCTGCGGCCGAGGCGGCGCACCCGAGCCATCCGCTGCGGCCGCTCGGCAAGGCCAAGGCGACGCTGCCGCCGGAATTCGAGCGCGACATCACGCCAGGTTCAGCCTTCACTCGTCTGCCCGACGGCGACGTGTACGCGCCTGAAGTCGGATTCAGCGACGGGTTCCCGGTGGCGCGCGACCCAGCAACTGGCAAGACCTGGCTGGTGCATTGCTATGGCATGGTCGGTGTCGGCCGTGACAATGCGCCCGACTCCGGACCCGGCACCGAACTCTACGCTGTGATCGGCCAGGCGCCGCGCCAACTCGACCGCAACGTCGCGCTGATCGGACGCGTGGTGCAAGGCATGCAATATCTGTCGGCTTTGCCGCGCGGAAATGGGCCACTGGGTTTCTACCGGAATCCCGCGCACGATACGAAAATTCTGCGGGTGCGGTTGGCATCGGATCGGCCAGCGCGCGAGCGCATGCACCTCGAGGCCTTGCGTACCGACACACCGACGTTTGCCGCGTTGATTGAAGCGCGGCGCAACCGCAGCAACCCGTGGTTCGTCCACAAGGCCGGCAAGATCGATGTATGTAATGTGCCCTTGCCGGTGCGTGCGGTTCCTGCGGATAACAAATAACCGATAGGCGGAGAACGGGAACGCTACTCTTACCCTGACACGTTGCGCGGCCTGTCTTCTATTGCTCGCGGGCATCCGCATGACTCCCAGCCGCAGCGTGACCGACAGCGATTGTCTTGGGCGGGCCGTAGCGGGCCATAAGCTGCAAAACCTCTTCAACTGGGAGCGCTTCGACCGTATGGCCATCCCGGCCGGTCATGGTCCGGGCATGGAACAGCGAGTTGATGATGGCTTCTTCGGTGGCCTCGATCGTGGCCATGAACAAGGGCGACATCGCGTCGTTTCTTAAAATCGTGACTTGGCGCGTCGGGCTTTTGGATTGGTACGGGATACGCACTCCGGTATTGGTCGAAAAGGCGATCACGTAATCGCCGCTGCCGTTCGATCCGATGCCACCGGTGAGCCCAAAGCCGAGGGTGGCGCGCTTGGCGAGCCGCTTGAGGTTGCGTGAGCCGAGTGGGGCGTCGGTCGCAACGATGATCATGCAGGAACCGTCCGGCGAGGGCGTGGCATCCAGTTTGTCGCTCAGGTAGTACTTGTGCAGGAGTTTGCCGATGGGAACACCGTCGACCTGCAGCACGCCGCCGAAGTTCGTCTGCACCAGCACGCCGACCGTGTAACCGCCGAGTGAGTCCGGCAGCTTTCTGGAGGAGGTCCCGATCCCGCCTTTGAATCCGAAGGCCACGGTGCCAGTGCCCGCGCCGACGTCACCTTGTTCGACCGGGCCGCTTTTGGCGGATTGGATCGCATCCAGTACGTCCTGCGGCGTGACCTTACGTTCGCGAATAACGTTGAGATAACCATCGTTGGTTTCCCCGACCACCGGATTGACGGAGCGCACCTCGCTGTTTCCCGGCAAGGCCAGGGTGTAGCTCACCAAGGCATTTGCGGCCGTCCACACGCTTAACGTGTTGGTCAGCGCGATCGGCGTTTCGATATTGCCAAGTTCATTGATTTCCGTAATGCCGGTCAACTTGCCGAATCCGTTGCCCACGTACACCGCGGCTGGCGCCTTGCTCTGAAAAATGTTCCCGGCATACGGAAGGATCACCGTGACGCCGGTGCGGACGTTGCTGCCCTCGATGAGCGTCTTCTGCCCAACTTCCACGCCCGGGACATCCGTAATGGCGTTCCATCTGCCGGTCGGAAGTACCCCGATGGCATAGCCGTAGTCGCGCAAGTCTTTATATTGAGCACACACGGATGTCGAGCCGAACAACAGTAAGGCCGCAACGATCAGGCGTAGAGCCATGGCTCACCTCCGGTGTGCCGTCAAGATCCGGCGGGACACACACGTGGATAGGAACATTGACTTGGCATTGGACATCCGAACAACGGCCGAGCGCGACGTGCGGCATCGCGTGCATTGTAACCACATGTGTGCGCCGGCCGAGTCGGCTTGGCGGACCTGTCGTTTACCGCGCCGGTGAACACTGACAGGGTGATGTACAGGTATCCGTGGTTTACTCAGGCGGTGGGCGCGGACCCGCGCTGGGAGCGCGGTCCGCTCCGGCGGATTTGTGCAACAGGCCAGGCGGGCTTCCGGTAGGCGCCGGGCTGGTAGTCACCGACCTTGGCGCGAAACGGAATCGCGAGACGATTCCAGCCGTTGATGGCGATGATGCAGAACGACAGATCCACGATTTCCTTGTCGCTGAAGTATTTGTGGACTTCGGCGTAGAGCTCGTCCGGGACGCCCTTGCGGATGCGCGTCAGGGCTTCGGTCCAGGCGAGCGCCGCGCGCTCACGCTCGGTGTAGAAGGGCGTTTCCCGCCAGGCGTTGAGCGCGTACAGGCGCTGCTCGGTTTCGCCGGCGGCGCGCGCGTCCTTGCTGTGCATGTCGAGGC
>JBOIBB010000035.1:0-9451 GCA_050739335.1 Gammaproteobacteria bacterium | reverse complement strand
CTGAAATGCTTGCGTACTTCGGCGTAGAGCTCGTCCGGGACGCCCTTGCGGATACGCGTGAGCGCCTCGGTCCATGCGAGCGCCGCGCGCTCGCCTCGGTGTAGAAGGGCGTTTCGCGCCAGACGTTGAGCCCGTACAGACGCTGTTCGGTTTCCCCGGCGGCGCGCGCGTCCTTGCTGTGCATGTCGAGGCAATGTGCGCAGCCGTTGATCTGCGAGGCACGCATCTTCACGAGTTCCATGAGCTTGTGTTCGAGTCCGCTGTTCTCGACATAGCCTTGCAGATCGCGCATGGCCTTGAAGGCGCCGGGTGCGGCTTTCACGTAATCGAGTCTTTGTTCCATGGTATTTCTCCGATTGCTTGGGGGATATGCCGGATCAAGCCCGTACTGCCGGCATCAGGAGCGCAAGTGCCGGCAAAACTATCTCACGGTATGCTCCGTGCAACGCTGGTTAGGCTTTGCCGCTCGCCTGGTCGAGCAGCGCGACGATCTCGGCGCCGTCCGCGCGTGCCGCGGTGACGCTCTGCGCGCGGACTCCCGCCTGTGCATCCCGCAGGGCGTCGTCCATCAGTGCGTGCAGGGCCGGATTGGACGCGGAATCTGCCACGGCGCCGTTGCCAAGACCCTTGCACGGGGCAGCGGACACGGCTTCAGCCGCAGCGCTGTAGCCGTGGCCGTCGGCACCGACGAGACAGTTGATGACATGGTGCAGATGCAAGTGCGCCGTTTTCAGCGAGTCGGCATGCGCGACCACCTCGGCATGGATTTTGGCGGTGGCAATCTCCTTTTGCAGCGGACTTACGGCGGCCCCAATCGCTGCGATAGACACGGCACACAGCAGTAACGGTACAAAACGCAATTTGCGAACCAGACGATTCATATCGTGTCTCCAATGGCGGCCGGTAAATCTGGCCGCAGGTGCCTCAAGGTGATACAAAAGTCCCCGACTGGTAATCGCGAATCGCGTGCTCGATTTCCTCGCGTGAATTCATCACGAACGGTCCGTACTGCACCATGGGCTCGCGTATCGGCTTGCCCGCGAGCAGCAGCAGGCGTGCGCCCTGGGCGCCAGCTTGGAGCGAGACCACGTCGCCTTGTGTGTCGAGCAACCCCGCGACGTGGGTGTCAAGCCGTTGCGCATCCGTGCCGACCGTGACCTCGCCCTCATATACATAGATGAAGGCGTTGTGTCCGGCGGTGAGTGCTTGCTCGAAGCGGGCGTCAGCCGGAAGCGTGACGTCGAGATACAGCGGGTCGGTCGACAGGCGGCTTGTGCCCGAGTTGATCGGCCCGGCGATGCTCTTGCCGCTGACCGTCGTGGTGCCGGCGATCACCTTGACCGAGCCGCCTGCGGGCAACTCGAGCGTCGGGATTCCCTCGGCGGGAATGTCCTTGTAATGCGCGGGCTTCATCTTTTCCGCGGCCGGCAGATTGATCCACAACTGGAAGCCGCGCATGCGCCCATGATCCTGCTGCGGCATTTCCGAGTGGATCACGCCGCGTCCGGCGGTCATCCATTGCACGCCGCCCGGCCCGAGGTTACCGACGTGGCCCAGGTGATCGCGATGCTGCATGTGCCCGTCGAGCATATAGGTCACGGTCTCAAAGCCGCGGTGCGGGTGCTCCGGAAATCCCGCGATATAGTCTTCGGGATTCTCGGTGCCGAATTCATCCAGCATCAGGAAGGGATCGAGGCGCGCATCCTGGCGGCTGCCAAGGCTGCGGCGTAATTTCACGCCGGCGCCGTCGGAGGTCGGCAGGGCGTTGATGACTTGCGCGAGCTTGCGATAATTCATGTGGATCTCCGGTACTTGCCGGGTTGATATTCCCCGGCCTTGGTGCGGAACGGAATGGCGAGACGGTTCCAGCCGTTGATGGCGATGATGCAAAGCGTGAGATCCGCGATTTCCTTTTCGTTGAAATGCTTGCGCACCTCCGCATACAATTCATCGGACACGCCATTACGGATACGCGTCAGCGCTTCGGTCCAGGCGAGCGCTGCACGCTCGCGGTCGCTGTAAAACGGCGTTTCGCGCCAGGCGTTGAGCGCATACAGACGTTGCTCGGTTTCGCCGGCGGCACGTGCATCCTTGCTGTGCATGTCGAGGCAGAAGGCGCAGCCGTTGATCTGCGAGGCGCGCATCTTCACGAGTTCCATGAGCGGGTGCTCAAGCCCGGACTTCTCGACGTACTGTTGCAGGTTGAGCATGGCCTTGAGGCCGTCCGGTGAGGCTTTGCCGTAATCCAGTCGTGGCTCGTGGTTCATTGTTGACTCCTCTATATATATAGGCGCCGGCGCTGGGCCGGCTGAACGTAGGACGTACTGCACTATATGATTTGGAGTATAGATAGAAAAGCGCAAAAATATGGCTATATCAATCAGTTTAATAGATGCATATGCCGATAGCAGAGTCGAAAGCGCCACGCATCGGACTTGAGCAATGGCGCGCCCTGCGCGCCGTCGTCGAGGCCGGGAGCTATGCACGCGGTGCCGAGCAGCTCCACAAAAGCCAATCCGCGGTGACCTATGCGGTACAGAAGCTCGAGCGCGTGTTGGGCGTACACGTGTTTGAGGTGCGGGGTCGCAAGGCCGTGCTCACGCCTGCGGGGCGTGTGCTGTACCGCCGTGCCGGAGGATTATTGGAGGAGGCCGCCGCGCTCGAAACCGCCGCGGCGGAGTTGGCGGGGGGCGGGGAGGCTGAGTTGCGGCTTGCCGTGGACACGGTTTTTCCGACTTGGCTGCTGCTTCAAGCGCTCGGAAAATTCAGTGCCGAGCGTCCTGCCACGCGCATCGAACTCTTCGAAACAGTATTGGCCGGCAGTGAGGAAGCCTTGCTTGAGCATCGGGCCGACCTTGTGGTTGCGCCATTTATCCCGCAGGGATTTCTCGGGGATCCGATGGTACGTTTGCGGTTTGTGGCGGTGGCGGCTTCCGACCATCCTTTGCATGTGCTTGGCCGCCCTTTGACCTCGGCCGATCTGCGCCGTTACCGCCAACTGGTTATCCGCGATTCGAGCTCCATACGTCGACGTGATGCGGGGTGGCTGGCCGCCGAACAGCGCTGGACCGTCAGTCACAAGGCGACTTCCATCCGCGCCGCCTGCCTGGGCCTTGGGTTTGCCTGGTATCCGGAGGAGGCGATCCGTGAGGAACTTGCTTCCGGGCGCCTCGTGCCGCTGCCATTACAGGAGGGCGGCGAGCGCTACGCGGATCTGTACCTGATTTTCGGCGACCGCGATTACGCCGGTCCAGGCGCGCGTCGGCTGGCCGAGTTGTTACGCGCAGCCGTCGCCGAGCACTTGCCGATGTCTGCGGACTTGCTCAATTCTTCGGGTTAGGCCCCGCCGGCAATTGCGCAGCACGGCGGTCCGACGCATACTCTGTGCGCCCGGTATTCCCTTCTCCATGGACGGACCCTACCTTAGCTTTAACGAGGTCCGAGTCATGTCCCTTTCCCATGGTTTGCATCGCTCGCAACCTGCCTACCTGACTGCTGCGAGGCTGGCCGCATTGGTTGGCGCCGGGCTGCTGGTGTTTGCGTTTCATGGCACCGCGTTCGCGGATGCGGGCGATGCCGGCATTGCACCGCCGCACGACACGCCCTATCCGGGCACCATCCTGCTCAACGTCGATGCCACCGACATTGCGCAGGGCATTTTCCGGGCGCGCGAAACGATTCCGGTGCACTCCGGCGAGCTCACGCTTTTTTATCCCAAATGGATTCCCGGCAACCACGAGCCGAGCGGTCCGATCGACAAGTTTGCGGGTTTGACGGTGACCGCCAACGGCCAGCCGCTTGCCTGGACACGCTACAAATACGATGTCTACGCCTTCCGCGTGGATGTGCCGGCCGGCGTTTCGCAGATTGATCTGGCGTTCCAGTATCTATCCGCGCGCGCTCCCGGTGAGCGCCCAGTGGAGATGACCGACACGATGCTGGACTTGACCTGGCACAAGATGTTGCTCTATCCGGCAGGATATTACTCGCGTGACATCACGTTTCAGGCGAGCGCCAAGTTGCCGGCGGGCTGGCAGTTCGGCAGCGCGCTCGAAGTGCAGTCGCAGTCGGATGGCGTGACCACGTTCAAGCCGACCACACTCAACACACTGGTGGATTCGCCGTTGGTCGCGGGAAAATATTTCAAGCGCGTGGACCTCAATCCGGGTGGCCAGGTGCCGGTGCACATTGACATGGTCGCCGATGCGCCTTCCGATCTGGACGTCAGTGACTCGCAGCTCCGCGATTTGCGCGCGCTCATCCAACAGGAGTTCCGCCTGTTCGATTCGCATCACTACAAGCATTACGATTTTCTGTTCTCACTTTCGGATTATCTAAGCGGCAAGGGTCTCGAGCATCATCAGTCGAGCGAGGACGGCACGCGTGCGAATTTCTTCAAACGCTGGGGCGAGGGGCATTCACCGGGGAGCCTGCTCGCGCACGAGTCCACGCATTCCTGGAACGGCAAGTTCCGCCGTCCGGCGGATTTGTGGAAACCGAACTTCAATGTGCCTGAGGGCGATTCACTCCTGTGGGTATACGAGGGCGAGACCCAGTACTGGGGTGACGTGCTGTCGGCGCGCTCCGGCATGTGGACCAAAGAGCAGTACCACAATGCACTCGCCGGCGTGGCGGCCAACTATGCACGCGGGCGCCCGGGTTTTGAATGGCGCACGCTCGAGGACACCACCAACGATCCGACCATCGCGCAGCGCGCTTCGCTGCCTTATCGCAGTTGGCAGATGAGCGAGGAGTACTACAGTGGCGGGCAGCTCATCTGGCTGGCCGTGGACTGCAAGATTCGCGCGCTCACCCACGACCGCAAGTCGCTCAACGACTTTACACGCGCCTTTTACAGCATGGATAACGGCAGCTTCGTCACCCAAACTTACACCTTCAAGGGTGTGGTGGCGGCATTGAACGGCGTGGTGAAATACGACTGGGCGGACTTCCTGCACCAGTTTCTCGACACACTTAATCCGCCGCTTATGAGCGGCATCGAGGCCTCCGGATGGAAGCTCGAGTTTACCGATCAGCAGAGCAAGGAGGAAAAGCAGAACAACAATCCGTTCTTCACGAGCTTTGCGTATTCCATCGGTCTCAACATCGCCAGCAAGGGCGGTGACATCGTCGATGTGCTCTGGAACGGACCGGCCTTCCAGGCCGGCGTCTCGAGCGGCGAGGATCTCGTGGCGGTGAACGGCCAGGCCTACACGCCCGAGGTGATGAATGCGGCGATTACCGCCGCCAAGGGCACTGCAACGCCGATCACTCTGTTGCTCAAGTATCAAGGCAGCTACCGCACGGTAGCCGTGAATTATCACGGTGGTCAGCAATATCCACATCTGGTGCGTATCGCGGGTACACCGGATTACTTCGATGAGATCATCGCACCGATAAAATAGCTTCACGGCCGCGCGGCGGGCTCGAACACGCCAGGACGTCGCCACGCTGCGGCGTCCGGCCGGGCTTGGCGCACATGCGCCGCACCTGTTGGTCATGGGAGGTTTTGCCATGTTGCACAAGCACACCCTGGTTCCTTGCTCCGGCTCCTGGCAGCGCGCGCTCCGGCATCTCGGCATCACGGTCACGGCCGCCGCACTCGTGGGCTTGGCTGGCGTACCTGCCGCGCAGGCCGGCATCAGCCGCGGCGACCGCTATGCCGGTGTGCCTTGGGGCTCGCGTTCGCCGGTACTCGCGCAGCACGGCATGATCGCAAGCGAGCAACCGCTCGCCTCGCTCGCCGGGATCGAGATTCTCAAGAAAGGCGGGAGCGCGGTGGATGCCGCGATTGCCACGAGCGCCATGCTCTGCCTCACCGAGCCCGTGTTGAACGGACTTGGTGCCGATGCGTTCGTGATTGTGTGGGACCCGAAAACCCACAAACTCTATGGATACAACGGCTCCGGCTGGTCACCCAAGCACCGCACGCTCGCCCAGATGCAAGCCGACGTCAAGGCCGCGTATGAAAAGGCGGGGATGAAGCCGAGCGATCAGATTCCGCTCTTCGGTCCGCTCGCGGTGACCGTGCCGGGCATCGTGGATACCTGGTTTGCGCTGCACCAGAAGTTCGGCAAGTTGCCGATCAGTGAAGATTTGGCGCCGGCGATTCATTACGCGGAGCACGGTTTTCCCGTCACCCAGGTCGTGGCCGAATACTGGCACGGCAATTGGCAAGCGTTCGAGAAGCACCGCGGCCTGATCCGGGATTTTTCCAACGCCCAGAAAGTATTTCTGATCAACGGGCACACACCGCGTCAAGGCGAAATTTTCCGCAATCCCGACATGGCACATACGCTCACCGAAATTGTCCATGGCGGGCGCGACGCGTTCTACAAAGGCAAGATCGCCAGAACCATGGCGGACTTTTTCCAGAGTGTCGGCGGCGGTCTCGACTACGACGATTTCGCGGATTTCCACGGCCAGTGGGTGACACCGCAGTCGGTGGATTACCGCGGCTACGCTGTCTACGAGCTTCCGCCGAATGGTCAGGGTTACGCGACGCTCGAGATGCTGAACGTCTTGAAGGACTTTGATCTGAAGAAAATGGGGCTCGGCAGCCCGGATACCTTGATGGCGGAAATCGGCGCGTTTCGCCTGGCGGCCGCGGACTTGTCGAAATGGTATGCGGACCCGCGCTTTTACCACGCCCCCGCACAGGGGTTGCTCTCGCAAGCCTACGCCGATCAGCGCCGCAAGCTTCTGGATCTACAACAGGCCAACCCGGATATCGCGCCCGGCAATCCTTTGCCCTACCAGACCGGCGTTTATCCCTCAGGCAGTGGCGATACCACGGATTTCGAGACTGCGGGTCCGGACGGCATGATGGTTTCGATGATCGAATCGAACTACGCGGGCATGGGCTCCGGAGAAGCGGCGCCGGGCTTGGGCTTCATTTTCCAGGATCGGGGTGCGCTGTACTCGCTCAACCCGCAGAGCGCCAATGCCTACGCGCCGCGCAAGCGCCCGTTCCATACCATCATCCCGGCCTTCGTCATGAAAGATGGCGCACCGTGGATGGCGTTCGGCGTGATGGGCGGTTACTTCCAGCCGCAAGGCCAGACGCAGGTACTGGTCAACATGCTTGATTTCGGCATGAACGTGCAAGCCGCCGGCGACGCAGCGCGCTGGGATCATGTGGGTGACGCGACGCCCACCGGATTACCTGCGAAGGGCGTGGGCACCGTCCTGCTGGAATCCGGATTCGCTCCGGGAGTCGCGGATGCCTTGCACAAGCGCGGCTACAAAGTCGTGGTGCTCACGCATGCCGAGGGCGGCTTCGGCGGCTACGAGGCGATCCAGTTCGACGCCAAGGATCATGTGTACTGGGGCGGGACCGAGTTTCGCCGCGACGGCGAGGTGATCGGTTATTGATCGACCGTGTGAATTCCACGGCTGTTCAATAACGCTGTGCGCCGCTGCGCCGTGTCAGCCGCCGGGTGGCGCGGGCATTCAAGCGAGCAGCGGGAGAGCGTGCGGCGGGAGCCGATCCCGGGGCGGCGCGTCCCCGGGTAGCGGATTTCGCCATCGGCGTGTACCGGCCGTCCGCTGTCTGATTCTATGCGGAGCCTGGGCACCGGGCTGTGGCCGGCAGCAGGATTCGCGATCCGGGTTGCCGGCATGCTGGCGCAAGCGTCGACTGCGCCGACACACAGGCGGGTGTGCGGATCAGTCCGCGGATGATGACAACGTCTCTTGCCGTATCATGCGGGTGCCTTGGCGTCATTAAACAAATGCGTTATCAGGCTGTAACGGGTGCCGCGGGTGGTTTCCGGCACTTCGTGCAACAGCGCGCTTGAAAAGATTAACACGGTGCCGGGTTCGCCGCGGTACACGTAGTCGCTGAATTCCTTGAACACCAAACCACCGCCGTCGTAATCATCGTTCAGACTCATCGAGAATGCGAAGCGGCGGTGCGCGACTTCCGACCGCGAGTTGTCGCGGTGTCCCATCGGCACGCCGCCGCGCTTGCCGACGTAGCGCGCGATGTGCCAATCCTCGCGGCGTGTCACATCAAAGGAAAAGGCTTTCTTGATCATGGGATTGACCCGCTGCCCGGTCCGCTGATCGAGGAACGTGGCGGTCGCGGGATCACGGATCAGTAAATCGACCCGGTCCTGGCGATCGTGCTCGTAGATCGGAAGTTTGAAATCGGTATCGGCGCCGGCATTTTCACCGCGGGCCACCCGGATCTCGTTCCGGCTTTCAAACGTGGCGACCAGGCTTTGGCACTCTTCGCGCGTAAAGACCTTGGGTACGATCAGCACCGGTGCGTGCAATGGGAACCATTCGGCATTCACCGGTGTGGTGGGTGCGACAGTCTGATTCATGATTGCCTCGAGGACCTGGTTCAAGTCAGCGGGATCATCGTACCAGCATCGCGTCTGGCGATAGGGCGTCAGCAGCACGATGCGCAGCACCGGTCCATGGTGTTTATGCAGTCCATATTTAGCGTGGAACGCACCGCTCGGATCCCCCAGAATCGGCCACGCGAAGCCGCTTGCGCGCTTGAGCTCGCGGTTGCCGGCGGCATCGCTGTCGGAGTGTACCGCCAGAACGCGGACATTGTGATTTTGGAAACGCGCGTCGAATCCGGAGAAGGTCTGGAGGATGTGAGTCGCGGTAGCTCTCGAAGGCCGGTTCAGGAAGACCAGAATCAGGTGTTTGCCGGCCAAGTGGTCATCTGTGAGGCTGATCAGCCGGCCGTCTTCGTCGCGCGCTTCGAAGGGCTTGGGAAGATTGCCGGCGGCGATCCGCTCGACGAAGCTTGCGAGTAGTCCGTCGACCAAGTGGTAGGTGGTTCTGCCGTCTGTCACGACGAGATTCCCGGAGCATCCAAGCGAGGTCGCGACGGCAGCATATCAGTCTGGCTACTGGCTGCCTATGGGCAAAACCTACAGAGGTACGGAATGGAAAGGCTGCGGCACGACGGTGGCGATCCGACAGGTGCCCGCAGGCGAGCGTTCAAGCTCCGATCCGCGCCGACCTTGGCGCAGAGAGGGGACAACCCGACATGTCCTTGTTCCCGTATTCTCGTGCGAGCTGATAGGGCCGCGACTATGCAGACGCAAAACACAACGGCCCCGCGAGCGGGGCCGTTCTGTTGCGTGAGCGGTTGCGAGAATTCAGCGCCGCGTGTTGCTGAGCAACCGCAGGATTTCGAGATACAGCCAGATGAGCGTCACCATGAGTGCGAAGGCGCCGTACCATTCCATGTGACGCGGGGCTCCGCTCCAGTCCCGGGGAGCGAACAGAACACCGAGCCCGAAGCGGCCATAAAGCTTCAAGCCAGTGTTGGGCATGGGATTGCTGCCGGAGCCCGAACTGTCGAGGTAGCAGCGGCGGCCAACGTCGTTGAGCATTTGATGGTTGGCGCCGATGCCGAACAACAGCATCGGGGCAAATGGTTTTGTACGCCGATTGAAAAACCAAAGGGCGTTCAAGCCGTAAG
>JBOIBB010000034.1:0-6214 GCA_050739335.1 Gammaproteobacteria bacterium | reverse complement strand
ATACTACTCAGACAGAAGCATAATATATAAGCTTCATTAATTACGAAGCACTACACCAGCAGTTTGTTGAAAAAGGCCATCTGTGATCTTTATCCACACCCAAAACCGACAATGCGATTTCCAATTTTCTCCATTTTTCAATCAATTGTCGGATCAAAAAATTTGGATATGCCCCTGTATCCGGGCCAACGGATCATTTTTCACCAAACTGCCAGGGAACCTGATTTATTCGTCGTACCCGTCCCCGCCTGCGCGAGGACAGGCTGCAGCGGGTCCCCGGGTTCTGGATAATTCTGGATTCCCGCTTGCGCGGAAATGACGGCAATGGAATTTATCAGGGCTTCCCCAGATTTGTGGGAGCGGCGATGATGTACAGGGATGTACGAATGTGTATGACCCTTGGAAGTCCCCGACGGGGGATGAGGCAGGGCAGATCTTTGCTCTTGCAAAATCTACATTAATTCGTCCAGACGATCACGGCAGGGACCGCAGTTGCCACCGGATCGCCTGTTTCCACATGCGCGCTGTTCTCGATATGCCCGCGCTCAGCGCTGCACGCACCGACCCCCAGGCCCGCGTTTTTTATCAGGCGCTTATCGCCGGCGGTAAAAAGAAAATCCAGGCCCTGCGCGCTTTCCTGCGTAAATATCTCACCGGCCTGTAGGCTTGCCTCAAAGCACTGAATCCTTCGATTCCTCGCGCTTGTTCCATCTCACTCATTCCCAATATGCTTGACAGTAAACAGAGTATCCACGAGATTACCGAAAAAATGGAATCGCGGTCCGGGGTGATTTTTTGTTTGGCCGTGCTACGGTTCGTCGGGAATGGTCGCAGACTCCGTAGCAGGTCTAGCTGAGTGGCGGGCTGTGCGTCGGTAGAAATGTGTGATTGCAACTGCGACCCGAATCAGCGTGTTTTTCTGGTGCTATGGGCCGCCTGGGCGTTCCCGGTCTTTCGCCTCAAGCGGCGCATTCTTTCCGCCCCGGTGAGCGCTTTGCCTCTCGGCGTACGTCCGGGGCGTGCGTTGGGCAGAAATAGCCCTTGCCCCCGGACGGCTTCACGGGCGGCGTAGTCGTTGAATCCGTACGCCAGAATCTCGAGGATGCGTAGCGCATCATGCGGGGTGCCACGGTAACGTGGGAAGGCCACGCCGATTTCATCCGGGAAGCCGACCGGATAGGCGTGTGGCCCTGCCGCGAGAATGTGAACGCGACGATCCAGGTCGGGACCGCTTACCCGCGCAGGCACACCTGCCAAGGTGCAAAGCGCGTGATAGGGGATCACTGCACGTGTGCGTGCGCACGCGACCGCACGCCAATCTGCCGGTTTGACGGGTTGCGGCCTTGACGGCCAGACGTTCATCACAATAGCATGTCTCATTATCGTCACGGTAACGTTTATGACCAATAAAGAACAGAATAACGCCTGGAATGAGGTGCTGCAAGCTGCGCAGAACCTCGGGAACGACTGTCCGGGGGCCGTATTCATCGGAGGCCTGGCGGTCTATCTGCATACCCTGAATCACGCGCTTGCGGATATACCGGTGAGCCGTGATCGTCTTGCTGAATTCAGTCATGACGTGGATGCTTATCTTTCCATTCAGGATCTTGGCGCGTTGCGCGACCTCATCGAGGTGACGGCCAATGCGCGCCTGCATAAGCACCAAGTGACGTTGGGGCGCATCGAAGCTGATCTATACGTTGAGCGTAACCACAAGCTCAGGGTGCCATACGACGAGCTGCTGGCGCACGCTGTTACCTACGGCCCGTTGCGAGTGGCGGCGATTGGGCATTTGTTCGTTCTCAAGCTTGACGCGCAAGCCGGCAGAAGCGGTTCTTCAAAGGGTGACAAGGATGCGCGTGACCTTGTGAAACTTGCGGTGTTCGCTGCAGACGACGACCGGAGACTGCTCGCGCCGTATCTTGATTCCCGCAGCTTGGGACGGCTGAAAGAAGTTGGTGCTTCGCCACGGGTTTTCACGCTCATTGCTCGCGGTAACGCACAACAGGCAAGTCGATTGAGGGCAGTGTTCAATTCCTTTGTACGCCACCTGCGGGAACGTGAGGCGGGAGGCGCGGCAAAAACTGGAATTAAGCAGCGACGCAGATCAGGACCGAAAGCGGTCCGGTAGTGCCGTCGCGCAGAAGGTGACCGTCGTCTCACCGTGGGAGCGGCTGCCTGAGGGATTCCAAAATCATTGCGGCCCGGAGTGCCGCTCCTACGAGAATGAGTCCGTAGATTTGCGGGAGTGATGATTGTGCGGGCGCAGCGATCTTGTGGGAGCGGCGATGATCGCCATGGATGCTGGAAATGCAGATTCTGCAGGAGCAAAAATCTGCATTCGCCGCTATTCCGAGACATCGCGGCCCGGAGTGCCGCTCCTGCGAGTGCGGAGAATAAGCCTCGGTCAGGAATCCTCGCTGCGCTGGCAGAGTGTTTAGCGGAAGACTAGAATCCACGCCCTTCGGGGGATTAAAAGGAACGGCTCAACCCATGGGGGCCGGGGTACTAAGGCGCCACGCGCCTTTGATTACCGCGATCACGCGCGCACTGGATGCGGTGCTGTGCGTCGCGGGCGCATTTCTTGCTCTGTGGTTCCGATTCGGAACTACGGGCGTATCCATGACTCCGGATTACGGCGAGCTCGTTGCGCTCGGGGCGCTGGCGGTCGTGATCGTGTTCCCGCTGGCGGGGGTGTACCAATCCTGGCGCAGTGGCAGCGTGTTGCTGGTGGCCGCGCGCGTGCTCGCCGCCTGGTTTGCGGTGTTCGTCCTGCTCATGGTGTTCCTGGTGGCTACGAAGCAGGCGGAAAGCTTTTCCCGCCTTTGGCTGATAAGCTGGTTTGCGAGTGCCGCGGTGCTGCTGATGGCACTGCGCATCGCGGCTTATGCCGCGCTGCAACGGCTGCGCCGGCGCGGTTTCAATATCCGGCGGGTGGCGATCGTCGGCAACGGCACGCAGGCGCGCGATCTTGTACGCCGGACACGCCGCGAGGTTTGGGCGGGTTTTGTAGTGACGCGGGTGTTTGCTCCCGCCCCGGCGACCGGGAAATTGGACGATGTGACCATCGAGCCGTTAACGGTATTGGCGAGCTGGGTGGAGTCCGAGCGTCCGGATGAGGTGTGGATTGCCCTGCCGCTCGAGCAGGGCACGCTGCTGCGCGAGGTGCTCGCACAGTTGCATTACTCGACCGCCAATGTGCGCTACGCACCGGATCTTTTTGGTTTATCGCTGCTGAACCGCGGTGTTACCGAGATGCTCTCGGTGCCCATGCTCGATCTTTCCGCAAGCCCCATGGACGGCGTCAACCGGTTGGTCAAGGGATTTGAGGACCGGCTGTTGGCGGCAGTGATTCTGGTGCTCGCGAGTCCCGTGATGGTGCTGGTCGCTGTCAGCGTGAAATTGAGCTCGCTGGGGCCGGTGTTTTACCGCCAGGAGCGTGTAGGCTGGAACGGTCGGGTATTCGAAATGCTGAAGTTTCGTTCCATGCGCGCGGACGCCGAGGTGACAACGGGTGCGATGTGGGCGAACCGCGACGACGATCGCAGCACTCGGCTGGGCAGGTTTATCCGGCGCACGAGCCTCGATGAGTTGCCACAGTTTTTCAACGTGTTGAAAGGCGAGATGTCGATCGTCGGCCCACGGCCGGAGCGCCCGGTGTTCGTGGAACAATTCAAGTCCGAGATTCCCGGTTACATGCAGAAGCACATGATCAAGGCCGGCATCACGGGTTTGGCGCAGATCAACGGTTGGCGTGGGCGTACGGACCTCAGTAAGCGTATTGAACACGACCGTTACTACATTGAGCACTGGTCGCTATGGTTGGACCTGAAGATTATTTTTCTGACTCTGTTCACCGGCTTTGTGAACCGTAATGCCTATTGAACGGCGGTCTGAGTCGGGAGTTATCTCGCGCTCAGGTATTAGCGCGTGCGGCTCGGTTCTGCGGGGACCGGTCTGACGTGGCGGTTGATTCGCTCGTTCCGGTAATTCTCTGCGGCGGCTCGGGCACGCGGCTTTGGCCGCTTTCGCGCGGCCAGCACCCCAAGCAGTTTTTGAAGCTCCTCGGCGAGCGCTCGCTATTTCTGCAAACTGTGCAGCGTGCGCGGGCGCTGCCTGAGGTCAGCTCGCTCGTGATCGTGGGCAACGAGGGCCACCGTTTCTTGATCCTGGATGAGATCGCCGAACTCGGCTCCGTACCCGCTGAAATCCTGCTCGAGCCGGTTGGACGCAATACCGCGCCTGCTTTGGCTGTGGCCGCGCTCCATGCCGAACGCGCGCGCCCGGGTGCGCTGCTCCTCGCGCTCCCCGCCGATCACCACATCGCCGACGAAGCGCGCTTCGCGACGGCCATCGAGCGCGGGCGCCGCGCGGCCGCGGAGGGCGCGATGGTCGTATTCGGCGTGACTCCGACCGAGCCCCACACGGGCTACGGCTACATCCGCAAAGGCAAACGCGCCGGTTCGGACGGCCTGTATCACGTCGGGCAATTCAAGGAGAAGCCGGACCGCAACACCGCGGCGGACTACGTCGCGAGCGGCGAGTACCTCTGGAACAGCGGAATGTTTCTGGTGCGCGCGGACGTTTACCTCAAGGAGCTTGCGGAGCACGCACCGGACATCGCGCGCGCGGCCGCGCAAGCGGCTGCGGGTTTCGAGCGCGACGGGGCATTCACCCATATGGGCCGCGAGGCTTTTACGGCCTGCCGCAGCGAGTCCATCGACTATGCCGTGATGGAGCACACCCGCGCGGGTGCGCTGGTCGAGCTCGATGCCGGCTGGAGCGATCTCGGCTCCTGGTCGAGCCTGCGTGACGCGGGGAAACACGGTGCCGGGGACAATGTCACACACGGCGATGTGCTCCTCGACGATGTGTCGGGTTCGGTGGTGCATTCGAGCGGGAGGCTCGTCGCGGCCGTGGGGCTGCACGATCAAGTAGTTGTGGAGACGCCGGATGCGGTGTTCGTGGCGCCGCTCGAACGTGCGCAGGACGTGAAGCAACTCGTGGCGGCGCTCAAGGCGCGGGGACGCGAGGAAGCCGAGTATCACCTGCGCGTGTATCGCCCCTGGGGCTGGTACGAGGGCTTGGTGCGCGCGCCGCGCATGCAGGTGAAACGCATTCAGGTGAAGCCGGGCGCGAGCCTCTCGCTGCAACTGCATCACCATCGGGCCGAGCACTGGGTGGTGGTGAGTGGCGAGGCCGAAGTCACGCGCGGCGAAGAAGTGTTCAGCTTGCATGAAGACCAGTCCACGTATATCCCGCAGGAGACCAAGCATCGGCTGAGCAATTGCAGCCGCGAGCCGCTCGTGATCATCGAAGTACAGACGGGTTCCTACGTCGGAGAGGATGACATCGTGCGTTTTGAGGACAACTATGGCCGCACGCATGATCCGTCCGGCCCGGCGGGAGCCAAGTAGAAAATCACCGACCGGGAGTCGTCTTTCGTAGGAGCGGCCCTCCGGGTCGCGATGGTTCTGGAATCGCGGCGCGAGCAATCATCGCCAGTTGCATGCTTCATCCTCACGAGGTAAAGGACTTGTCAGGGCCGAGGGACAACCGTCGTCTCCGGCTGTCAGGCACAGACTCATACGGGCAGTGGACCGGAAGTTATTCAGGTTGACGCTTGCGGAGTCTTATTTATGCGGTCGCAGACAGAACACCACGGGTTTACCCGTGGCTGAATGAGCCCGGCGGCGGTGTGGTTAGGGCATGGAAGTTATCAGGGCGGGGCACAGTGTTTACCGCTTGCAGTACCACGTGGTGTGGGTGTGTAAATACCGCCGCCGGATCCTGAATCCTGGCGTGTGCCAGTATTTGCGGAAAGTGCTGCCGAAGCTGCTGCGAAGTATGCCCGGCGTGACGATTGAGACGATTGGCTTTGACCAGGATCACCTGCATATGGTGATGAGCATACCGCCCCGGTATAGCATTGCGGCCGTGATGGGGCGGCTAAAAAGCCAATCGTCGTCACATATGAGGAAGACGTTTGGGTGGTTGCGGAAGGTGTAGTGGAAAGAGAATGTCGTATGGTCGCCGGGCTACCTCGTCAGCAGCGTAGGGATAGACGAGATGACCACCAAGCGGTCTGTAGAGCACCAAGGCCGCCAGGATTCAGGTCAGTCCTGAACACTTCACAATCCTGTTTCGTGTCCAGGTCCAGGGCAACCATCCGTGGTTGCCCACTCATCGCTTTGCGATGAGCCCTGTATGCCCG
>JBOIBB010000033.1:0-8077 GCA_050739335.1 Gammaproteobacteria bacterium | reverse complement strand
GCGCTTGAGGCGACACACTACGCTCCGCCGCCCAAGCGCGAAGGTGGCAAGAAGGTGGCGGACGTGCCGGCCCTGGTGGCGGCGCTCAAAGACAAGGGGGTGCTGTGATGAGCAAAATTCTCGTGATAGCCGAGCATGACGGCGTGAAACTTAATGCGGCCACCGCGCGTGCGGTGAGTTGCGCCGCCGCCATTGGCGGTTATATCGATGTGGTGGTGTTTGCGTCCGACGCGGCGGCGGTCGCCGCAAGCGTCGCCAAGCTGGCGGGCGTGAAGCGTGTGCTGAAAGTGGAGCGCGCAGAGAATGCCCATCCACTCGCCGCAATCCTCGCACCGCAGATTGCGGCGCTCGCCGGGGATTACAGCCACGTGCTCATGCCTTCGACCACCTACGGCAAGGACGTATTGCCGCGCGCCGCAGCGCTTGGCGGGGTGCAGGCGGTGAGCGACGTGATGAAGGTGGTCGATGCCTCGACTTTCGAGCGCCCGATGTATGCCGGCAATGCTGTGGTCACGGTGAAGGCGCTGGAAAAGCTCTGCATCTTTGCGACGGTGCGTACCGCGTCATGGCCCGCATGTGGCGCGGGAGGCAGCGCCGCGATCGTATCCGCAAGCACGCAGGCGATATTGCCATCGCATACACGTTTTGTGGCGCTCAAAGCCCAGAAAAGTGACCGGCCGGATTTGCAATCCGCAGCGCGTGTAGTCTCGGGCGGCCGCGGGGTGGGTAGCAAGGAGAATTTCAAAATCATCTACGCTCTCGCCGACACGCTCGGCGCGGCGGTCGGCGCATCGCGTGCGGCGGTGGATGCGGGTTTCGTCGCGAACGATCTGCAAGTCGGTCAGACCGGCAAGATCATCGCGCCGGAACTCTACATGGCCATAGGTATCTCGGGCGCCATTCAGCACCTCACCGGCATCAAGGATGCCGGTACCATCGTCGCGATCAACAAGGATCCAGACGCACCGATTTTCCAGGTGGCCGATATCGGGCTCGTGGGCGATCTGTTCCAGATCCTGCCGGAGCTGGAGAAGCAACTCGACAAAGCAAAAAGTTGAGCCGAATTCCCGGCACTGAGTCTCTTCGCGCTTGGTCCCGGCTGCCCGTCCACCGAACCGCGCACCAGCGAACGCTTGGCCGCGATGAATCTCCGCAGGTTACTTGTGGGCGAGCCGCCCGATCCAGCGGTACAGCACGATGATTGTCGCCACGAACACTACACCCCCGATCCAGAGCGAGACGTCGGTGAAATGCGGGCCGACCAGTTGGATTGGGGAAGGGTTGCCGGAGAACGCAATGATGGTTGCAAATATAACGCCGAGCAGGCTTTCGCCAACGATCAGGCCGGAGGCGAGCAAGGTGCCGAGTTGTTGGGCGCCCTCGGCCTTGGGGCCGCGCTCGGCGCGGTGATTGAACCAGGCGCCGACCAGCGCACCCACGACGACCATGAGCGTCGTCGAAGTTGGCAAATAGATTCCCAGGCCCACCGCCAGAGGCGGAAGGCTCACGCGCTTCACGGTCCGCTTCAAGCCTTCGTCGACCAGGATGCTGGCGACGCCGATGAGGCCGCCAATGCCGATGAGTGTCCAATCGATGTTGCTGGTGATCACACCCTGGGCGAGCGCCGAAATCAGCCCCGCCTGCGGCGCCGGCAGTGCGCGTGCCGGATTGACACCCGGTGCACCGAGGAAGCCGTAGGCTTTGCTCAGCAGGTCGAGCACCGGGGGGATGATCAACGCGCCAGCAATCACGCCGATAACGAGCGCCCACTGCTGTTTGGCGGGCGTGGCGTTAACGAGCTGACCGGTCTTGAGGTCCTGCAAGTTGTTGTTGGCAATGGAGGCAACGGCGAAGACCACCGAGGTGATAAAGAGTGCAAAGGCGACGAGCGCCTTGCCGGCCTCCGGGGGGAGGTGTGACTTTATGCCGAGCACCAGGAGCAGCGCGGCGATGACCACGACCAGGATGCCAACGCCCGAGAGCGGGCTGTTGGACGAGCCGATGAGTCCGGCCATGTAGCCACATACGGCGGAGACCAGGAAGCTCAGGATCACGACGAAGATCACGCCGCCGATAGTGAGCGGCAGCGCCAGCGCGCCGAGACCACTGATCACGCTGAAGTGCCAGAGCAGATAGCCGACCGGGATCAGGCAAACCAGCGAGACCAGTAATACCTGTCCGATCGGGATGTCACGTTCGACGCGTGGCAAGGTGTCGGCTTTGCCGGCTTTGCGCACGCGCGCCGCGGCCATCGCGCCGGCCAGCCCGCTCACGACCGGTTTCACCAGCATCGCGAGTGTCCAGATAGCCGCCACGCCGATCGTGCCGGCGCCGACGAAGCGCACATAGTGGTCCCAGGCACCTTGGGCCACGGTCGCAGCGGCACCCGCGGCCGGATGCAGCAGCGTGAAATGCGGCACGGCCCAGCCCCAGCCGATGATGGCGCCGACCAGCATCGCGACGCCCACCCACAGGCCTACCAGGTGCCCGATCGCGAAAAGTGCAAAGGACAGACTGAAATCGAAACCGCTGGCTGCGCCCTTGTGGCCAACGTGAAAGTAACTCAGTACGTCGCTCGCGAAGACCTTGGTTTGCACGATGACGTAGAACACGGCCGAGACCACGCCGCCGGTGAGTACGGCCTTGAGCCCCGCTCCGCCAGCCTCCACCGACTCGGCGGCGGCCCGTGAACTGGTCGAACCTACCTTGAGCACTTCGGCGCAGGCGACGCCTTCGGGGTAGGGCAGATCCGAGTCTGTGACCAGCGCACGGCGCAATGGGATGGTGTACATCACGCCCAGGATCCCGCCGGTTGCGCAAATGCCAAACGACATCCAGAACGGAAAGCCCTGCCACCAGCCGACGATGATGAGCCCCGGCAGCACGAAGATGATTGAGGAGAGCGTGCCGGCCGCGGAGGCGACCGTTTGCACGATGTTGTTTTCCTGCATGGTGGAATTTTTGAAGCCGCGCAGGATCGCCATGGAAATGACCGCGGCGGGGATCGAAGTGGAGAACGTGAGTCCGGCCTTGAGGCCGAAGTAGACATTGGCCGCCGTGAATACCACGGTAATGATGATGCCGATGAGCAAGCCGCGGATCGTGATTTCACGGAGCGGGTGTTCGCCGTTGAGCGCTGGTATCCGCATGCGCAATTCTCCGGTTGGCTGAGTCGCGCGCTTCCGTCATCCCCGGCGGAAGCCCGCCCCGCGCTGGTTAATCGGGGCGGCGTGCAAGATAACGCATCCTCGTGCGGCTGTCTCGCGCGCCCGTCGCGGGCGCGCAGGCAATCGGGGCACTACGGAAATTTGCGATAATGCGCTCCCACATTGACTCTCCGGACCCTGCATGACCGAACCTCTCTGGACTCCCAGCCGCACTGTTGTGGAACGAGCCAATATGCGGCGTTTCATGGGCCGTGTACGGCGCGAGTGCGATCCCGAGATTCGGAGTTACGCGGCGCTGTATCGCTGGTCCATCGAGCATCCCGAGAGTTTCTGGCCGCAGGTGTGGGGGTTCTGCGGCATCCAGTCCACGCAGAGCTGGGACCGAGTGTTCGACCGGGCCGGACAGATGCCGGGCGCGCGCTGGTTCGAGGGCGCGCGGCTCAACTTTGCGGAGAACCTGCTGCGCTATCGCGACGCGCAGCCGGCCTTGATATTCCGCAGTGAAGATGGCCGGCACCGGGTAGCGTTGAGTTATGCGGAGCTTTACCGCAAGGTTGCGGCGCTCGCCGGTGCCCTCAGGGAGTCCGGGGTCACCGTCGGCGACCGCGTGGCAGGCTTCATGCCGAACCGCCCGGAGACCATCATTGCCATGCTTGCGACCACCAGCCTGGGTGCGATTTGGTCGTCGTGCTCGCCGGATTTTGGCATCAACGGGGTACTCGACCGCTTTGGGCAGATCGCACCCAAAGTGTTGTTCACCTGTGACGGGTATTTCTACGCTGGCAAGACCATCGATTCGCTGCAGCGCATTCGCGGCGTACTCGACCAGCTCCCGTCCGTTGAACACGTGGTGGTGGTGCCCTACGTGAATCCGCATCCGGATATCTCCGGAGTGCCACACGCGGTGCACTGGAACGATTATCTCAGCACA
The DNA here is from genome assembly GCA_050739335.1 of Gammaproteobacteria bacterium. Taxonomy (GTDB): domain Bacteria; phylum Pseudomonadota; class Gammaproteobacteria; order Natronospirales; family REEB76; genus REEB76. Next base: position 3,979 of record JBOIBB010000033.1, on the reverse strand, counting down.
GCGACGCAACTTGAATTCGTGCAACTGCCCTTCGATCATCCCGTGTACATCATGTACAGCTCCGGCACCACCGGCGTTCCCAAGTGCATCGTGCACGGCGCCGGCGGCACTCTGATCCAGCATCTCAAGGAGCTGGTGCTGCACACCGACCTCAAACGCGAAGACGTGATTTTCTATTTCACGACTTGCGGCTGGATGATGTGGAACTGGCTGGTCTCAAGTCTGGCGGTGGGTGCCACGCTTCTGCTGTACGATGGTTCGCCGTTCCACGCGCGCCAGGACAATTTGTGGCAGATCGCGGACCAAGAAGGCATCAGCATTTTTGGTACCAGCGCCAAATATCTATCCGCCGCGGAAAAATTCGCTTTGCAACCGCGCGTGCACCATAAGCTCGAGCGGCTGCGAATCATTACCTCGACAGGCTCTCCGCTGTCGCCGGAAAACTCCGCGTATGTGTACCGCGATATCAAAACGGACGTCTGCCTGTCGTCGATCTCGGGCGGCACCGATATCGTGTCCTGCTTTGCGCTCGGCAATCCGCTGCTGCCGGTATATCCCGGCGAGCTGCAGTGCCGCGGCTTGGGGATGGCTGTCGAGATCTGGAACGAGGACGGCAAGCCGGTGCGCGGCCAAGCCGGAGAACTGGTGTGCACCAAACCCTTCCCCTGCATGCCGGTATATTTCTGGAATGATGCCGATGGCAAAAAATATCACGCCGCATATTTCGAGCACTTTCCCGGTGTGTGGCGTCACGGTGACTGGGCCGAACTGACGGCGCGCGACGGCATCATCATTTACGGGCGCTCCGATGCCACGCTCAAGCCGGGCGGTGTGCGCATCGGCACCGCGGAGATTTACCGGCAAGTGGAAAAGTTGCCGGAAGTCATCGAGAGCATTGCCGTCGGCCAGGACTGGAAGGGCGACGTGCGCGTGATCTTGTTTGTGCACTTGCGCGCGGGTGTCAATCTGGATGCCGCGCTGATGGCCAAAATCCGCGCTGTGATTCGCGACAATACGACGCCCCGGCATGTGCCGGCTAAGATCATTGCCGTTCCCGATATCCCGCGGACGATCAGCGGCAAGATTACCGAGCTTGCGGTACGCAACGTGATCCACGGCCGTGCGGTGCGCAACGCCGACGCGCTCGCGAATCCGCAGGCGCTCGAGTATTACAAGCACGTGCCCGAACTGCAGACCGATTGACCGGTCCGGTACAACTTTGCGCGCGGCTGCGATGCCGCAGGCCCTGCGCCTGAACCAACACATATATATAAGCATTGACGAACCCTCAAGCCATGCACCTAGCGCCCCACCCGGTGACGCCCAAAGAGCGCTACGCCGCAGCGTGGGCCCGGCCCGGCTTTACGCGCGACGCTGCGCAGGCGCGCGCCGTCGCTGCGCTCGATCTCCTTTATCAACATTTGTTGGAGCGCCCGCCGCGGTCCTGGTGGCAACGCTTGCTTGGCCGCCCTGAGCCGCCGCTCCGCGGCTTGTATCTCTGGGGGCGCGTGGGCCGCGGCAAGACCTGGCTCATGGATTGCTTCTACGAGTGCCTGCCGTTTTCGGAAAAGCGCCGGATGCACTTCCATCATTTCATGCGCATGGTGCACTCCCGGCTCAAGGCGCTGCCGGACCAGGCAGATCCACTCGCGATTGTGGCGCGGGATTTCAGTGTCAGTACGCATGTGCTCTGTTTCGATGAATTCTTTGTTGAAGACATCGGCGATGCCATGCTGCTCGGCCGCCTGCTCCGGTGCCTGTTTGCGGATGGCGTGACGCTCGTGGCTACGTCCAATGCGGCGCCGGACAATCTCTACAAGGACGGTCTGCAGCGCGAGCGTTTTCTGCCGGCGATCCGTGCACTCAAGCAGCACACTTGGGTGCTGAACGTTGACGGCGGGCACGACTACCGTCTGCAGCACCTGCAGTCGACGCGACTTTACTATGTGCCGGCTGGCGCCGAGGCTGATGCGCATCTCGGCGCGTTTTTTGAGCGCCTGTCGGGCGGAGTCGAGGCGAGCAGTGCGCCGCTCGCGGTCAACGGCCGCGAAGTGCCCGTCAGGCAGCACGCGGACGGCGTGGTCTGGTTCGGATTCGACGCCATCTGTGCGGGTCCGCGCAGTCAGCTCGATTACATGGATATCGCGCACGCCTACCATACGGTCCTGATTTCCGGAATCCCGGCGCTCGGCGCAGACCTGGACGATGAAGCCCGGCGCTTTGTCGCATTGGTGGACGAGTTTTACGACCGGCGCGTGAAGCTCGCGGTCTCGGCAGAGGTGCCGATCGAACAGCTCTACCGCGGCAAGCGCCTCGGCTTTGAGTTCCAGCGTACCGTAAGCCGGCTCGTGGAAATGCAAAGCCGGGACTATCTCGCTCAGGCTCATCTCCCTTAAAATCAGCGTTTAGTTTTCGCGCAGGGGTCCAGATGTCCGCTTCCCAACCGTTTGACCAGGCCGAATTTGCCGAGTGGCACAAGGCTCAGCAGCAGCAAGTTGCGGATTATCTACGCAAGCTGCAGGTGTTCACCACCGATATCACCGGCGAGTGGCTGTGGATCGTGCCGCAGCGCGCCATGCTCGGGCGTGTGTGGCCGAAACACGGCGAGCGGCCAAAGCTTTGGGTCATCACTGGTATCGTGCCGACGGATCATGTGGATTCGGGTGGCGCCAAAACCTGCCGCGAGGCAGGGCGCTACTTTGCCTTGAAATGGCAGATGGAGGCCGCACGTTTGGAAAAGGGTACGGGTGCGGATCCTGCCGCCGCGCAGCCACAGCACTCGGTGGACTGGAAGAACGTCGGCGGCAATATTTCCGGGCGTGCCGAGTGGCTCTACGGCCTGGTGGACGATGATCGTCACTGGACCGCGGAGGGTCTGCCGCTCTTTCGCATAGACTACGAGGCGGCCGAATCGTCGGCAGCCGATATCACGGCGACTTGGGCATAGAATGTAAGTTGATACGTGTGGCATTCGGAACAGCCGCAATGGCATGTGTCTACAGGAGCTTAGGAAAATGTTTAGAACTGGTGTTTATGTAATTGGGCTTACCGCGGCAGCGACCTTGCTGGTAGCGGGTTGCGCAAACATGGGCCCGAATCCCTATGGAGCGACCACCTACGGTGGCAGCGCGACGCGTACGGAGCAGCAGGTGAGTTACGGCACGGTGGTGTCCTTGGCGGCGGCCCAAATTACCCCCGGACAGACTGAGAACGCTGTGGCCACCGGCGTCGGGGCAGTTGCAGGCGGTATCGCAGGCAGCGCTGCGGGCGGGGGCCGTGGTCAGGCACTCACTACCTTGGCCGGAGCTGTGCTCGGCGGTCTTGCTGGCAATGCCATAGACAAGAAGGCGGGGACTGCGCAGGCCGTAACGATTACGGTGAAATTGGACGACGGCAAGACTGTGGCGATTACCCAAGGCGTGGATCCCAATGTGATTTTCAAGGTGGGTGAGCGTGTGCAGATCTTGCGCAATCCGTCGGACGGCACTGCGCGGGTACTGGCGTTACAGCAATAAACGCTGGTCGCAGAAGGTCGAGACCGGCAGGCTGCTCTGCAACACTATTGAGCGCCGGTCAGGGGAGTTGACGCGCCGATGCTGTAGCCAGCAGGGTGCTGTAACGGCGTGCCGGCAGCGCCGCGCTGCACTATTCCGGGTCCAATGGTGGTAGCTGTGCTGTTCGACGTACCTTCAGTTGACATCTCCCTGTTAAATATCAGAAAATCGGCGGCTTCTCTCCAGGAGGGGTACTCAAGCGGCCAACGAGGGCAGACTGTAAATCTGCTGGCTTTACGCCTACGAAGGTTCGAATCCTTCCCCCTCCACCAGACATGAGTTCTTGAAACCCCTGGTTGGCTGATGTGGGTGCCCGGCGACGAACTTGCGGGTGTAGTTCAATGGTAGAACCTCAGCCCTCCAAGCTGATGACGTGGGTTCGATTCCCATCACCCGCTCCAAGCGCTGAGTGAGCGAGGTGAGAG
>JBOIBB010000032.1:0-37402 GCA_050739335.1 Gammaproteobacteria bacterium | reverse complement strand
GAAGTGCGGGTGACGATCAGGGCGATTGCGTGGAGTGACTCCTCTCCCAAAGGTCCACGGCCCGCACAATAGCCTGCGCCGCGAGCAGCAATTGTTGGTGGGCCATGACCTCATCACTCTGCTGGAGCGCCTGCCAAGCGCGCTCCACCTGCGCGCTGTAACCAGCCGCCGGGCCCAAGGTGCCATCCTGCACGAGAAGCCGGTAGGCCTCCGGCAAAGCGTGCAAACACGGCTTAACCTCGTCCGGCGTCATGCCAGCGCGCGTAAATACCAGGGCACAAGCGGCCAGGGGAGCCGCATCCAGATCTGCGTCAGATGAACGCGCTTCGGCAGGAGCCGGCAGCGCCCGATACAAGCGAATGAGCGCAGTCATCATGGCAATGAGCGCCAGCATAGAGGCAATGTCGTGAAACAGGTCCGGGTCGTTGCGGCTCGCCGCGATGTCCGCCGCAGCCTTAAGCGTGGGACCCACCAGCAGCCGGTACTCGTCGGGCGTCAGCAACCCTGCGGTCGGACGCGGACGAGACTCAAGCGCACCGGTGTTCATGCCGGGCGTGTCGACCCGATGGGATCACAGAGGTCGCCGAGGTACCGGTTAGCGGATTCAGGCAGGTCTGGAATCACACGGCATCCCCAGGTTAACGGTTGAGCGGACGCATGTCCGCATAGCGCGCGCCCGCGGCACTGTTCCGTGGAAAAGCCGCGCTGATACGCAGCAGGTCGCTGTCGGTCAATTTGACGTTCAAGGCTCCGACGTTCTCCTCGAGAAACTTGCGCCGCTTGGTGCCGGGAATCGCCACGATGTCCTCGCCTTGTGCCAGGAGCCAAGCCAGGGCAATTTGTGCCGCAGTCACTCCAGGTTCGTCGGCGATTGCGTGCACGCGATGAAGGAGCGTCAGGTTTTTCTCAAAGTTACCGCGTTGGAAACGTGGGTTTCCCTGCCGCCAATCGTTCTCGGGCAAATCCGAAATTTTCTGGAAGCGTCCGGCCAAAAACCCGCGGCCCAATGGACTGTACGCCACAAACCCGATGTCGAGCTCCCGCAGCGTGGCCAGAACCTCGTTCTCCGGGTCGCGAGTCCACAACGAGTATTCCATCTGCAGCGCCGTGATGGGATGCACCGCATGCGCGCGACGGATCGTTGCGGACGCGGCCTCGGACAGCCCCAGATAACGTACCTTCCCCGCCGCCACCAGCTCAGCCATGGCGCCAACCGTCTCCTCGATCGGAGTGCTCGGATCCACGCGATGCTGATAATAAAGATCGATGTAATCCACGCCGAGGCGCTGCAAAGAAGCGTCACAGGCCTCGCGCACATACTCCGGACGGCCGTTGATGCGCCGCGAATGGCCATCCGGACTGCGTTCGATGCCGAACTTGGTAGCGATAACCGTTTGATCGCGGTGCCCCTTGAGCGCTTTACCCACCAGCTCTTCGTTCGTGAACGGTCCATACATGTCGGCGGTATCGAAGAAATCGATTCCCAGATCCAGCGCGCGATGGATTGTGGCAATGGATTCTTCCTCATTGCCGCCGGTATAAAAATCGGACATGCCCATGCAGCCCAAACCAAGCGCGGAAACCGTGAGCCCTTGGCGCCCAAGATGGCGCTGCGGTGTGGAACCAGCCATATATCACCTTCTCCAGACTCTGACGGCAGACACATTTTACTCCGCCGGATTCACAGCCTCGTGTAGCGAAGCCGGAGTGCATTCGCGACCACCGACACCGAACTGAAAGACATCGCGGCTGCGGCGATCATCGGCGACAACAGCCAGCCAAAGAACGGATACAAAACACCGGCGGCGATCGGAATACCGATCGTGTTGTAGCCGAAAGCCCAAAAGAGGTTTTGCCGAATGTTGGCGAGCGTCGCCTGTGAGAGCCGCCGCGCGCGCAGGATCGCGCGCAAATCGCCTTTCACCAACGTCACCGGCGCGGTTTCCATGGCAATGTCACTGCCCGTGCCCATGGCGATCCCGACGTCCGCCGCGGCGAGCGCCGGAGCGTCATTCACGCCGTCTCCTGCCATCGCCACGCGCCGGCCTTCGCTCTGAAAGCGGCGCAACACTTGCGCCTTGCCCTCCGGCGAAACGCCCGCCACGACTTCATTCAGGCCGAGTTGCTTGGCTACCGCGCGTGCGGTTACCTCGTTGTCGCCCGTCACCATGACCACCTGCAGGCCGGCCTGGTGCAGTCCGTCAATAGCCTCGCGCGCCGTTGCCTTGATGGGGTCGGCCACTGCCACCAGTCCGGCAAGACTGCGATCGACCATTACGTACATGACCGTTGCCCCGTCTGCACGCAAATCCTGCGCACGCTTTAGCGCTGCGGACAGGTCCACGTTCGATGTGCGCGCGAGTGTCTCGTTTCCGATCGCGACCGTTTCGCCCTCCACGCGGCCACAGACTCCCTGTCCGGGGACCGATTCAAACCCGTCGAGCTCGGAAAGTTTCAGGCCCCGCTCTTCGGCGGCCTTCACGATGGCCGCGGCCAGTGGGTGTTCGCTGGCGCGCTCGAGTCCCGCGGCGAGCGCCAGCACCTTGGATTCATCCTGAATTCCGAGCAGCACGATCTCGGTCACTCTGGGCCGGCCCTCAGTCAAGGTGCCGGTCTTGTCCACCAGAAGCGTATCCACGTGTCTCAAGGTCTCCACGGCTTCGGCATTGCGGAACAACACGCCATTTTGCGCGCCCCGGCCCATCGCCACCATGACGGACATTGGCGTCGCGAGCCCAAGCGCGCAGGGACAGGCAATGATCAGCACCGCTACGGCATTGACCAACGCGTGTGCAAACACGGGGGCCGGGCCCGCAAAATACCAGACAACGAAAGTCACCACCGCAACTAGCACCACCGTCGGCACGAACCAGGCGGCTACCTTATCGGCAAGCGACTGGATCGGCGCGCGGCTGCGTTGCGCCGCGGTCACTTGCGCGACGATGCGCGCCAGCAGCGTCTCGGCACCCACCCGCTCAGCGCGCATCACAAAGCTGCCACGGCCATTGAGTGTGCCGCCGATCACCGGCTCGCCTGCACGTTTCTCCACCGGCAGCGACTCGCCCGTTACCATGGACTCATCCACCGCGCTCGCGCCTTCAACCACCACACCGTCCACCGGCACTTTGTCGCCCGGCCGTACGCGCAACCGGTCGCCCACGCGTACCTCGGCCAGTGCCACGTCTTCTTCACGGCCTCCATCCAGCAGGCGATGCGCGACCGGCGGCGCGAGATTCAGCAGGGCGCGGATCGCTTGTGAGGTCGAATGACGCGCGCGCATTTGCAGCACTTCGCCCAACAATACCAGCACCACGATGACCCCGGCCGATTCGAAATACACCGGCAGGGGGCCATCCATCGAGCGGAAGGTTACCGGGAATATGCCCGGTGCCAGCAAGGTGATGAGACTGTAAACATAGGCGGCCGCTACGCCGAGGCCGATGAGCGTGTACATGTTCAAATGGCGGTTGAGCAGCGAGCGCCAAGCGCGCACAAAAAACGGCCAACCGCCCCACAGTACAATCGGCGTCGCCAGAACCAGTTCAACCACGTTCCATGGTCCGACGGGAAGTGCGGGCAATCCCAAATGCGTATACATGTCACGCATTGCCACAAGCATCAGCGCAATGCCGAGCGCCACGCTGACGCGCAAGCGCCGCGTCATGCGGCGCATCTCCGGGTCGACATCGGACCCGTGCGTTGCCTGCACCGGTTCGAGGGCCATGCCACAGATCGGACACGCGCCCGGCGCCGCGCGGACGACTTCCGGATGCATCGGACAAGTCCATTGGACGTCCGGCGTCACCGGCGGTTGCACCGGCTCCAAAGCCATGCCGCATTTCGGGCAAGCGCCGGGGCCGCTCTGGGTAACTTCGGGGTGCACGGGACAGGTGTATTGCGCGCGCTCGTCCGCGTGCGGTAGTCCACTACTCGCAGGCGGAGATCGGTGCGATGCGGCGGCTTCGCCAAGGTAACGGTCGGGCTTTGCCAAAAATCGGCTGCGACACCCATCACAGCAGAAGTAATACCGCGTACCGCAATGGTCCACGTGCAAATCGCCGCTGCGTGCCACCTGCATTCCGCACACCGGATCGGCTGCCTCGCCCGGCAGGCCCTGCTCCGCAGGCGTGCCTCCCTGATTGACCGACTGAGTTTTCATCCTTCCTCCTTGCTGCCTAGTGCATGCAGGATCGGGCAATGCTCGAGCGCGCCCGTGCCCGGGCAGGCATCGATGAGCTGCTTCAAACCACGTTTGGCGCGCTGCAACTCCCGGATACGTTGCTCGATCTCCACGAGCCGCGCCTCGGTACGTTGGCGCACGCCACGTGCGCGATCCGTGGACAACGCGAGCAAGTCACGGATTTCAGTGAGCGTAAACCCGAGTTCCTTGGCGCGACGGATGAAGCACAGGCGCTCAATGGCGGCGCTACCGTAATCACGGTAACCGGACGCGCGGCGCCGGGGAGCGGGCAGTAATCCCTCCCGCTCGTAATACCGCACGGTGTCGATCCCAACGCCGGCCTGCCGCGCCACCGCGCCGATCGTCAGGTGTTCTAAGCTGTGGTGTTCCATGCGGTCATGCTAAACCCTGGACCAGAGTCCAGAGTCAAGAGTAGGAGGGCCATGGCGGCGGCGCACACCATCCACACCTGGAGATTCCCGAGAGCGCGTCGAACGGCCCTATCCCATGTTAAAGACGATGCCCCGGGGAGAAAGACTCACAGATTCGCGCGCATGCTTGCCGCATGCCCAAGGCCTCAGGCCAGCACACCGTCCGTCCACACATCGAGAGCCCATATGCAGATCTAAGGTATCCGCATCAAGCTCCGGCGATCGCCATTTCTTCGATCAGGACCGAGCCGGTACGAATGCTGCCGCGCAAATCCACATCGTTGCCAATCGCCACGATATTGCGGTACATGTTTTTCAGATTCCCGGCGACGGTGATTTCTTCAACCGGGTATGCAATCTCGCCCCGCTCCACCCAGAAACCCGCCGCGCCGCGCGAATAGTCGCCGGTCACGCCGTTGACGCCCTGTCCCATGAGCTCGGTGATCACGAGCCCGCGGTCCATTTCCCTGAGCAAGCCTTCGTAGCCGAGCGTGCCGGGTTTGACCAGGAGATTACGCATGCCGCCGGCGTGTCCGTTGGTCACGAGCTTCAGCTTGCGTGCTGCGTAGCTGTCGAGGATATACAGCGTCGCCACGCCGTGATCCACGATTTCGGCATCGCGCGTCGCCACGCCTTCGCCGTCGAAGCTTGCGCTCGCGAGCGCTTTTTTCAAATGCGGGCGTTCCGAGAATTGCACGAACTCCGGAAACACCTGTTCCCCGGCCGCGCCCAATAAAAATGACGCCTCGCGATACTGCGCGCCGCCGCGCATCGCGCCGAGAAAATGACCGATCAAGCCGCGTGCGACATCGGGAGTGAACAGTATGGGCGCCTTGCCGGTCTTGAGCTTGCGCGCCCCGAGCCGTGCGAGCGTGCGTTCGGCGGCGCGGCGGCCGACGGCCTCCGGGGATTCAAGCTCGGCCGGATCACGCGCGGCGGTATACCAAAAATCACGTTGCATGCCATGATCATCACGGCCCACGACGGCACACGCGAGGCTATGGCTGGTGCTGCGGTAACTGCCCACGAACCCGTGACTGTTGGCGTACACGCGCACGCCGCGGTGCGAAGTGACGGTGGCGCCTTCCGAGTTCTCGATACGCGCGTCGCAGCCGCGCGCCGCGTCTTCACAACTGCGCGCCATCTCGATGGCGCGTTCCGGCGCAAGGTCCCAGGGATAATCGAGATCCAGATCCGGGAGGTCGCGGGCCATGAATTCGGCGTCCGCAAGACCCGCGCAGTCATCCTCGGCCGTAAAGCGCGCGATGCTCACGGCCGCCCGCACCGCTTCCCGAACTGCCGCCGGCGAGAGATCCGCGCTTGAAGCCGAACCCTTGCGCTTGCCGAAATACACGGTCACACCCAATCCACGGTCGCGCTGATATTCGAGCGTTTCCACTTCGCCCAGGCGCACCGTCAAGGTCAGGCCGGAATCCACGCTCAGCCCGGCTTCGGCTTGGCTCGCACCGAGGGTGCGCGCCTCGCGCAGTACATCCGCTACCAGAGTTTCGAGGCCCGCGGCATCCGGGGGAGCGTTATCATGCAAAGCGTCTGCGGGCATGCGGTTTTACCCAACTCAAGAGAGCGCGCATTGTAACCCGATGAACACCGACGATCCGGCGACACGCCCAAGCCGCACGCGCAGCAAACGCGCCGCCGAAGCTCTGCAGAGCCTCGGCGACGAACTCGTGGCGCTGCCGGCCAAACAGTTGGAACAACTTCCGCTACCGGAACATTTGCGCGAAGCGTTGGCGCTGGCGCAAACGATCACCAGCCGCGGAGCGCTGCGCCGTCAGCGCCAATATGTCGGCCGGCTTATGCGCGCGATTGATCCGGCACCGATCCGTGCCAAGCTCGAGGAACTGCGCGGTGCCAACCGCGTTTCGCGCGCCCGCTTTCAAAACGCGGAACACTGGCGCGCGCGCCTGCTGAGCGGCGATCGCGGCGCGCTGCCGGAATTCCTGCGGCTTTACCCGCAGGCAGACCCGGACACGCTCGCTGCCCTGCTGCGCGACGGCGCGCGCGAGGCCATCGAAGGCCGGCCGCCGCGCCGGACGCGCGAATTGTTCCGCTATATCCACAGCCTGAATTGAATGCGGCCCGTTCATGCGCTGGCTGCACAAGGGTAAAATAATCCAATGAAAGCACTCGTTGGCGTCATCATGGGCTCGCGCTCCGATTGGGAAGCGCTCGAACACTGCGCCCGGACGCTCGACACCTTGGGCATACCCTACGAAACCCGTGTGGTTTCCGCGCACCGCACGCCCGACCTGCTGTTCGAATATGCGGCCTCGGCCGCCGGCCGTGGGCTCGAAGTCATCATCGCGGGTGCGGGGGGCGCGGCACACCTGCCGGGCATGACCGCGGCCAAGACGTTGTTGCCGGTGCTCGGTGTGCCGGTGAAGTCGAAGGCACTGCATGGCATGGACTCGCTGCTTTCAATCGCACAAATGCCTGCGGGTGTCCCCGTCGGCACGCTCGCGATTGGCAAGGCCGGAGCCATCAACGCTGCCTTGCTGGCGGCGGCCATCCTCGCGAACAAGCACCCGGACGTACGCACGCGCCTCGAAGAGTACCGCCGCCGGCAAACCGAGAAGGTTTTGGCCGCCCCCGATCCGGCAAAATAATTCCACGCGGGGCCCACAGCATGAAAGCATCGCCCGCGCTCGCAACCAGCGCGCCCGCTGCCAGCATTTCGACCAAAAAGGTGGGAATCATCGGCGGCGGCCAGCTCGGCCGCATGCTCGCGCTGGCCGGTTACCCTTTGGGAATACACAGCATCCTGCTCGCTAGCAGCGCGGACGCGCCAGCCGCGCAAGTGGCCGAGGTGTTGATCGGAGCACTCGACAACGCGCCGCAGATTGCCAAGCTTGCGAAGCGCGTCGACGTGCTCACCTATGAAATCGAAAACGTGCCGGTCACGGCGCTCACCGGGCTTCCACCGGAAACGCGCCTGCGTCCTCCGCTCGTGGCCCTGACCGCCGGCCAGGACCGGCTGCTCGAGAAACAACTGTTTGAAGCGATGCGCATTCCCACCACGCGCTACCGCACCGTGGACGGCATGCTCGACCTCGAGAGTGCCGCCCAGGAAATCGGTTACCCCGCCATGCTCAAGACGCGCCGTCTCGGTTACGACGGTCACGGGCAACGCGTGATCCGCAGTCCCGGCGACTTGGGCAGCGCGTTCAATGCGCTTGGCGGTGTACCGTTGATCCTCGAGGAATTTATCGAATTCGACCGCGAGGTCTCGCTGGTCAGCGTACGCAACGTCCAGGGTGCCACCGCTTTTTATCCGTTGACTGAAAACCATCACCGCGAAGGCATCCTGCGCTTGTCGCTCGCACCCTGCCCCAATCATGTGCGCCTGCAGGCGACCGCGGAGCGCTACCTTGAGCGCATCCTGCAACACTTCGATTACATCGGTACCTTCACCGTGGAATTCTTCGTGAAACGCGGCCGCCTGTACGCCAATGAAACCGCCCCGCGCGTGCACAATTCCGGCCACTGGACCATCGATGGCGCGGTCACCAGCCAGTTCGAGAATCACATGCGTGCCATCCTCGGTTTGCCGCTCGGCAGCACCGCCACCCTGGGCTACTCGGCCATGGTGAATTTCATCGGCGAAATGCCGCCGCTCGAGGCGGTACTCAAGATCCCGGGCGCGCACTATCACGATTACGGCAAAGCGCCGCGCCCCAACCGCAAGCTCGGACACGCCACGCTGGTATGCAAAACCCGCAAGGAACTGCTGCGACACCTCAAGGATTTTCCGGGCCTCAGCCTCTAAGCCGCATTTGAACGGCGGAGCATGGCTAGCTCGAAGTCATGCGCCTGTCGAACCGGACCTACACGGCAACGTACCGCAGCGCACACAAGCTCAAAACAGGATGATAGAATCCGCCTCCGTTGGGGCGGTAGCTCAGTTGGGAGAGCGTCGCGTTCGCAATGCGAAGGTCGAGGGTTCGATCCCCTTCCGCTCCACCACTCTGCGCTCTACCAAGTCCCTCCCGACGACTGTCGCGGTCCGCATGAAACACAAGTACCGTGCCGGCGGTCTGGCCGACAAAAAGCCACAGGCTCTGCGCACAGGCCGGCCGCGCAAGCGTTTCGGCCAGCATTTTCTGCACGACCGCAACGCCATCAACAAGATTCTGCTGGCGGTGGCGCCCACGCCCGGCGATTTCGTGGTGGAAATCGGTCCGGGCCGCGGCGCACTCACGCTGCGGCTGCTCGCACGCTGCGGACGGCTTACGGTGGTGGAGCTCGACCGGGACTTGATCGCGCCACTTGCAGCCAGTACCGCCGGCCAGGGAGAGCTCCGGATCATCGCCGGCAATGCGCTCGACATCGACTATCGCACGCTGGTCACACCGCCCGCCAAATTACGTTTGGTGGGCAACCTGCCCTACAACATCTCGACGCCTCTGCTGTTCCATATGCTCACCCAGGCGGACGCCATCCGGGACATGCATTTCATGCTGCAGAAGGAAGTCGTGCAGCGCATGGCCGCCACGCCCGGTAGCAAAAGCTACGGCCGCCTCACGGTCATGCTCGCCGCACGCTGTCGAGTCGAACCGCTGTTTCATATCGGGGGCGGTGGCTTCACTCCGCCCCCGCACGTGGACTCGTCGTTCGTGCGCCTGACACCCTTCACGGCACCGCCCTTCGAGATCCGCGATACCGCACGTTTTGCGCTCGTAGTGCGTACCGCCTTCAGCCAGCGGCGCAAGACCCTGCGCAATGCTTTGCGCGCTGTCGTTGAGGAACCAGTAATTCGCGCCGCCGGACTCGACCCTGCGGCACGCCCCGAAACCTTGTCCGCGGCCGAGTTCGCGCGCCTCGCCAACGCCTGAGCGCGGCGCTGGCGGCCCGGGCCGCAGCCTCCGTATACTTGCGCTCCACGGGCGCAGGGAGAAACGACATGCACGCTTATCAGCACATCCTGATCGCACTCGACCTCACGCCGGACAGCGACCCGGTGGCGCGCCGCGGTCAGGAACTCGCGGTGCATTACGGCGCCGCCGTGAGCCTGCTGCACGTGGTGGAATTCGTGCCCATGGATCCGGCCGGCGAAGCCCTGCTGCCGCCGCCGGTCGATGTCGAAAACAAGCTGTCCGAAGGCGCGCGCCAGCGGCTCGATGAGTTGTGTGCACGCCTCAAGCTCGAGACGCGCTCGCGGCGCATAGAAATCGGCAACATCAAGAGCGAGATCGCACGCGTGACCGCGGAGGAACATGCCGACCTTCTGGTCCTCGGCGGCCGCAGCCGCCACGGGTTGGCGCTGCTCATGGGCTCGACCGAGAAGTCCCTGGTCCACAAGGCGCCCTGCGATGTGCTGATCGTGCGGCTCGCCTGACCGGTACGGCTAAGCGCGTTCGATCACGGCACCGGCACACGCTACGTTAAAATAGCGCCCTTACTAATCTCGTCAGCGAGACCCGTGAACGCCCCAGCCGAGAACAACATTCGTGTGGACGTGGAGACCATGTTCGTGCCGGCGCAGTCCGACCCGGAGCAGAGCCGATTTGTGTTCGCCTACACCATTACGATCCGCAACCAGGGCTCAATACCGGCAAAATTACTGACGCGCCGCTGGTTGATCACCGACGCCAACGGCAAGGTGCAGGAAGTCCGTGGCGAGGGCGTGGTGGGCGAGCAGCCCTATCTCAAACCCGGCGAGGGCTTCCGCTACTCGAGCGGCACCTTGTTGGAAACCCCGGTGGGCGCGATGCAGGGCGCCTACCAGATGATCAACGACCACGGTCAACACTTCGACGCGCCGATTGCACCGTTTCGTCTGGCGGTGCCCGGAATACTGCACTGAGGCTGGCGGCGCTTTCGCAAGTCCGCATGCAATTACACCCGCGTTACGATCGCTGCCGGGCAGCAGGCGCGCACAAAAAATCTGATAAGGTCCGTACATGGCAATTTTTGCAATTGGTGACATTCAGGGATGCTACGACGAACTGCAGCGGCTGCTGGAACGCATCAAGTTCGATTCGGCACAAGACCGGTTGTGGTTTAGCGGCGATCTGGTAAACCGCGGGCCCAAATCGCTGGAGAGCCTGCGCTTCGTGAAAGGCCTGGGCGAGCGCGCGATCTCGGTGCTCGGCAATCATGATTTGCATTTGTTGGCGCTGGCGGCCGGCAACGACCGCCATAAATCCTCCGATACCCTCGAGGCGGTGCTCGCCGCCGCGGACCGGGACGAACTGCTCGACTGGCTGCGCCGGCGCCCACTGTTGCACCACGACGTCACGCTCGGTTTCACGCTGGTGCACGCCGGTTTCCCGCCGCAGTGGAATCTTGCTGTCGCCACGCAGTGCGCGCACGAGCTGGAAGCGGTGCTGCGCGGCGCCGATTATGCGGAATTCTTCCGTCGCATGTATGGCAATCAGCCGACACGCTGGTCGGCGGAACTGCGCGGCATCGAGCGCTTGCGCTTCTGTGTGAATTGCTTCACGCGCATGCGTTACGTGAATGCGGACGGCGATCTGGATTTGGTGAGCAAGCGCGCGCCGGGCACGCAACCGGACGGCTTTCTGCCTTGGTATGCCGCGCCGGGGCGCAAAAGCGCAGATTTGCATATCGTATTCGGCCACTGGTCCACAGTTGGCGAAGTCAACGGTCATAACGTCTATCCGCTCGATACCGGCTGCGTATGGGGTGGCAGGCTCTCCGCCCTGCGACTCGATGGCGACGGTAGCGGCGGCTGGATCTGCGTGGATTGCCCCGGCGCGCAGCAGCCGACAGCCGTCTAACTCGCGCTGGTAGAATTCCAAACGTGGAGACGCTCGCCAACTATATAGACGGCAAACTCGTACCGGCCACGACGGGCGGCTGGCTGGACGACTTCGAACCGGCCACCGGGCAAGTGTACGCACGCGTTCCGGACTCGAACCAAGCCGACATCGAGCACGCCGTCGCGGCCGGCCAGCGCGCGTTTCCCGGATGGTCGGCGACGCCTGCGGCCGAGCGCGGCGAATGGTTGCAGCGGCTGGCGGCGCTCTTGGAACGCGATCTGGATAAGCTCGCGCGTGCCGAAAGCATCGATTCAGGCAAACCCATCACGCTTGCGCAGCGCGTGGAT
Organism: Gammaproteobacteria bacterium; assembly: GCA_050739335.1. Classification (GTDB taxonomy): domain Bacteria; phylum Pseudomonadota; class Gammaproteobacteria; order Natronospirales; family REEB76; genus REEB76. The sequence continues at coordinate 25,701 of JBOIBB010000032.1, read as the reverse complement.
ATTCCACGTGCCGTCGCCAACCTGCGCTTCGCGGCCGGAGCGGCCAGTCACTTCGCGAGCGAATCCCATGCCATGGAATCCAACGCCATCAATTACACCTTGCGCTCGCCGCTCGGCGTGGTTGGGTGCATCTCACCCTGGAACCTGCCGTTGTATCTCTTCACGTGGAAATTGGCGCCGGCACTCGCGGCCGGTAACTGCGTGGTCGCCAAGCCGTCTGAACTTACACCCATGACGGCGTACCTGTTCACGCAGCTTTGCCTGGAAGCCGGGCTCCCGGCCGGTGTATTGAACGTGGTGCACGGCCTCGGCCCCAAAGTCGGCGAGGCCCTGGTGGACCATCCGGGCGTACGGGCTGTGTCCTTTACCGGCGGTACCCGGACCGGCGCGCACATCGCCAGCCGCGCCGCGCCCAAATTCAAGAAACTCTCGCTGGAACTCGGCGGCAAGAATGCCACCCTGGTATTCGGCGACTGCGACTTCGAAGCTGCCGTCGCGGAAAGCGTGCGTGCGGCGTTCTCCAACCAGGGCGAGGTCTGCCTGTGCGGCTCGCGCGTGTTTATCGAGCGCGGTCTCCACGAGCGCTTCCGTGACGCTTTCGTGAAGCGGGTGCGTGCATTGCGTGTTGGCGATCCGGCCATCGAGGGCACCGATCAGGGTGCGCTGGTATCCGAACCACACCTGAAGAAAGTGTTGGGTTACCTCGACCTCGCCTGCGAAGAAGGCGGCCGGGTGCTCTGCGGCGGAAAGCGCGCCCGCGTGGCGGGCCGCTGCGCCGGCGGCTGGTTCGTCGAGCCCACGGTCATCGAGGGCCTGCCCGCCGATTGCCGCACCAATCAGGAGGAAATCTTCGGACCGGTTGCGACGCTGATTCCGTTCGATACCGAGCAGCAAGCCATTACTTGGGCCAACGGCACTCCCTACGGCCTCGCGGCTTCGTTATGGAGCCAGGACGTATCCCGCTGCCACCGCATCGCCGCACGGCTCGAAGCCGGCTTAATCTGGGTGAACTGCTGGATGCTGCGCGACCTGCGCGTGCCCATGGGCGGCGTCAAGCAGTCCGGCTCCGGCCGGGAAGGCGGCTGGGAAGCCATGCGGTTTTTCACCGAAGCGCGCAACGTGTGCATCAAGTATGCATGAGCCCGACGTCATCAAGTCACTGAAGGCGCCCGAGCCCGTCGGGCTGTATCCGCACGCGCGCCGTATGGGCAATTTGCTGTTCCTCTCCGGAGTCGGGCCGCGCCAGCGCGGCGCTACGGAAATCCCGGGTGTCACCCTGGATGCACAAGGCAAGGTCGTCAGTCATGACATCGGGGTGCAATGCCGGGCAGTGTTCGAAAACGTCCGCCTGATCCTGGAAGACGCGGGCTCCCGCTGGGACAAGCTCCTGGACGTCACGGTGTTCCTCACCGACATGCGGCGGGACTTCGCTACCTACAATCGCATCTACGCCGAATACTTCAAGGATAACCAGCCTTGCCGCACCACCGTGGAAGTGACTGCGCTGCCCACACCGATTGCCATCGAACTGAAGTGCATCGCGACCGTATAATGGGTTCGCACCTATTCCTCTCTCCCCCTCTCAGGGGGAGAGATTAGAGTGAGGGGGCAATCCCAGCCGACTTGAGGAGAACGCATCCATGTGGGACCTCACCCCCATCAACTTCAAAAAATGGATTGACGAACACCGTGAGTTGCTGAAGCCCCCGGTCGGCAACAAACGCATCTACACCGAAACCGGTTTTGTGGTGCAGGTCGTCGGCGGTCCGAACGCGCGCAAGGATTTCCACGACGATCCAGGTGAAGAGTTCTTTTACATGCTCGAGGGCAATATGCTCTTGAAGACCATGCAGCAAGGCAAACCAGTGGACATTCCGATCCGCGAAGGCGAAATTCTGCTGATTCCGCCGCACTTTTATCACTCGCCACAGCGCTACGCCGATACCGTCGGCCTGGTCATCGAGCGGCCGCGTTTGCCGCATGAACAGGACGGCCTGCTGTGGTTCTGCGAGCACTGCCACGACAAGCTCTACGAGGAATACTTTCACTTGAAAAATATCGAGACCCAGTTCCCGCCGGTGTTCGATCGATTCTTCGGCAGTCTCGAACACCGGACCTGCAAAAAATGCCGAACCGTGATGGAAGCGCCAAAGAAAAAGCAGTGATATAACCACCCTCACCCGCACCCTCTCCCGCCAGCCGGAGAGGGAAATAATTAGGAGACTCGCAGCTATTTCATGCGTACACAATAATCTTGCAACTCTTGCCGCCGCGCGCTTGTTGCATTTCTTCGAATTGAGACACCAGCAACACGAATCACCGTTACCTGCCCGGATGTTAGCGTCAGTCACAGTGACACGGAGACAAAGATCACTGCGAACCCCTCTCCCCTCGAGGGGAGAGGGCTGGGGTGAGGGGTGATATTTGAAACGACTGGCAAGAAACCTCCGCCGTACCCAGACCGATGCGGAGCGCTTATTGTGGCAGCACCTGCGTAATCGCCGATTAAACGGCTTCAAGTTCAGAAGGCAATACCGGGTCGAAAACTATATTGTGGATTTTGTTTGCGTCGAGTACAGCCTGATCGTAGAAATAGACGGCGGTCAGCATGCGCAGGACGTCATCGCGTCCCAAGACCAGGCGCGCACGGCCTTCCTGGAATGGAAAGCCTTCAAGATCCAGCGATTCTGGAATAATGGAGTACTCGGCAACACCCAAGCCGTTTTGGAAAATATTCTGAGCGTCTTGCAAAACATTACCCTCACCCTCTCCCTTACCCTCTCCCCTCAATGGCGCGAGGGCGGAGAAGCAGCAACACCTCAATCGATTCTCTCCCCTGAAAGGGGAGAGAGGACAAGGTAATGACCCTCAAGATTGACATCCACACCCACATCCTGCCGAAGAACTGGTCGGACCTGAAAGAGCGCTACGGCTATGGCGGCTTCATCCAGTTGCAGCACCACGGCCCCGGCTGTGCGCGCATGTTACGTGACGGTCAATTCTTCCGTGAAATCCAGGCGAACTGCTGGGACCCGCAGGTACGCATGCAGGAATGCGACGCGCATGACGTCGGCGTGCAGGTATTGTCCACGGTGCCGGTGATGTTCAGCTACTGGGCCAAGCCGAAGGATACCTTGGACCTGGCCAAGCTCCTGAACGATCACCTTGCCACGGTCGTCGCCGCGCACCCGCAGCGCTTTGTCGGGCTCGGCACGCTGCCGATGCAGGATACTGATCTCGCTATCCGTGAGCTGGAACGTTGCGTACGGGAACTCAAGTTTCCCGGCATCGAGATCGGCTCGCACGTGAACGGCAGCAATCTTGACGACCCGAAGCTGTTCCTCATATTCCAAGCCGCGCAGGACTTGGGCGCGGCAATCTTCGTACATCCCTGGGACATGTTCGGCCAGGAACGCATGCAGAAATACTGGACGCCCTGGCTCGTGGCCATGCCGGCGGAAACTTCACTCGCGATCTGCTCCATGATCTTTGGCGGCGTATTCGAGCGTCTGCCGCGCTTGCGTGTGTGCTTCGCGCACGGCGGCGGATCGTTTCCCGCGACTATCGGGCGCATTGCGCACGGCTTTGAGGTGCGGCCCGATCTCTGCGCCGTGGACAACAACGTCAACCCGGTGAATTATCTCAAACGCATTTACGTGGACTCGCTCGTGCATCATCCCGGAATGTTGCGGTATATGATCGACCTCATGGGCGCCGAGCGCATTGCGCTCGGCAGCGACTACCCCTTCCCGCTCGGCGAAAGCGTGCCCGGCCAACTGATTGAATCCCTGCATCTTGAACCCGGCACGCGCGAGCAATTGTTGAGCGGGACGGCGCTCGCGTGGCTCGCGCTCGAGCGGGCGCGTTTCCAGTGAGCCCGATCCGGCTGGATATAGATGGACATGCCTATACGGCCGATCCGGCCCGTCCTGCCTCGCTCGCGATTCCGTTGCTGTTCAATGGCCCGCAGCCCGGATTTTTTGCAGCGCCCGCGGCTAGCGGCGAAGCTTTCGAATCCACCGAGTTCCACGGCCATACGCGCACCGGCGGAAGTTGCAATGTCGCGAGCCTCCACTTGACCCCGCATTGCAACGGCACGCATACCGAATGCGTCGGACATGTAACCGATGACGGCGTAGCGGTCACGGATCAACTCCCCGGCGGCTGGTTCCCCGCCACTCTGGTGACACTGGAGCCGCGTCACGACGTGCTCGACGCCGCACTTGTCGAAGCGGGCCTGCAACGTTACCCCGTGTCCGGAATGCACGCGGCCTTCATCCTGCGTACGCTGCCGAACGGCAGCGACAAGCTGAGCCGTAACTACAGCCTCGTGCCGGCACCGCATATCGCGGAAACGGCGATCAAGGTGCTTGTGGCCGCCGGCGTACAGCACTTGCTGGTGGACTTGCCCTCACTGGATCCCGTACACGACCACGGCCGATTGGCGGCGCACCGCGGGTTCTGGGGCCTGCCGGCCGGCAGCCGCCGCCGCGCCGATGCCCGGCGTCCCCAAGCCACCGTGACGGAATTGATCTACGTCCCGAATGCAATCCCGGACGGTTATTATCTTCTGGACCTGCAAATTCCGGCGTTCATGAGCGATGCCGCGCCCAGCCGGCCCATTGTTTATCCATTGGAGCCGACATGAACTTCCGAGCCGATGCCGATTTCGCCGCCGAACTGGATCGCACGGATCCTCTCGCGGGCTATCGCGAGCAGTTCCACATTCCACAGCACGGCGATCACGACGCGATCTACCTCTGCGGCAACTCCCTGGGACTGCAACCCAAGTCCACCGCCCGTTATCTCGAAGAGGAACTCGCAGACTGGAAAAATCTCGCGGTCCACGCGCACACCTCGGGCCGCCGCCCCTGGTTGCGCTACCACGAATTGCTGACGGAAAAGACCGCGCGCCTGGTGGGCGCGAAACCTTCCGAAGTTGTCAACATGAATTCACTCACCGTCAATCTGCACCTCATGCTGGTCAGCTTCTTCAGGCCGGACGCGGCCCGCAAAGCCATATTGATGGAACGCGGGGCGTTCCCATCCGATCGTTATGCCGTCGTATCGCAACTCCGTTTCCACGGCCTCGATCCGGCGCAATCCCTCATCGAACTCGCGCCGCAACACGGCGCAGACACCATCAGCAGCGAAGAGATCGAACATGCGCTCGCCGAGCACGGCGAGCGCATTGCGCTGGTGCTGTTGCCCGGCGTGCAGTACTACACCGGTCAGTCCTTCGACATGGCGCGGCTCACGCGCGCCGCACATCGCGCCGGCGCGCTGATCGGCTTCGACCTCGCGCATGCCACCGGCAACCTGTTGCTGCAGCTTCACGACTGGGACGCAGACTTTGCCGTGTGGTGCAACTATAAATACGTGAACGGCGGCCCCGGGGCGGTCGCCGGCTGTTTCGTGCACGCGCGCCACCTGGGCAACTACCATCTCCCGCGCTTCGCCGGCTGGTGGGGGAGCGACAAAAGTACGCGCTTCAAAATGCCGCCGGATTTCGCGCCGATGCCCACGGCCGAAAGCTGGCAGTTAAGCAACCCGCCGATCCTCGCGCTTGCGCCGGTGTTGGCATCGCTCGACATTTTCGACACCGTGGGCATGCCGGCCTTGCGACAGAAATCCCTGAAGCTCACCGGCTACCTGGAATGGCTGCTCGCTCAGAATCTGGCCGGCAAAGTCGAAAGTATTACGCCCTCCGCTCCGGAGGCGCGCGGCTGCCAACTGTCACTGCGGCTCATGTGCCCGAACGAACGCGCGCGCGCCGCGTTCCGCGGCCTCGAGGCGGCGGGCGTAGTCGCAGACTGGCGTGAACCGGATGTGATCCGCGTGGCGCCGGTGCCACTCTATAACACGTACACCGATATACACCGTTTCGTGGAAATTCTTAAAGAAGTGCTGCGTAAATAAAGTTATGCTCACACGCAGCACGCAGCACGCAGCACGCAGCACGCAGCACAGAGACACCATGAAAGTCATGCGGTTCCAGCACGAATGAGCGATAAGAAAGCTATTACCATGGTCGGCGCCGGACTCGCGGGTTCATTGCTGGCCGTGTTTCTTGCACGCCACGGGCTGCGGGTAACCGTGTACGAGCGCAATTCCGATATGCGGCGGCAGACAATTCCCGCCGGCCGCTCCATCAACCTCGCACTCGCGCACCGCGGCATGCGCGCGCTGAAAGCCGTCGGCTTGCTGGATGCCGTACGCAAACTCTTGATCCCCATGCGTGGGCGCATGCTCCACGATCTGCAGGGCAAGCTGACACTGGTACCTTACGGGCGCACGGCGACGGAAGTCATCTACTCCGTTTCCCGGCCCGGACTCAACTGCCTGCTCATGGATGCGGCCGAAGCCGCGGGCGCACGCCTGGTGTTCGGTCAACAGGTCACCGGTTATGACTTCGCGAGCGGCGCACTGGAACTGCACGAGCTGCACGCCGAACGCAGTATCCGTGTGCCCGCGGCTCCATTACTCGCCTGTGACGGCGCCGGCTCGGCACTGCGTCACGCCCTGGCGCAGCATCTCGAAGCCAAAGTCAGCGAAGATCTGCTGCCCCACGGATACAAGGAACTCAGCATTCCGGCCGGGCCCAGCGGCACGCACGCGATGGAGCGCGAAGCGCTGCACATCTGGCCGCGCGGCGGTTACATGCTGATCGCCCTGCCGAATCTCGACGGCAGTCTCACCGCCACGCTGTTTCTTGCCAACGCCGGCTCGCCGAGCTTTGCCACACTCAAAGCGCCAACTGGATTACACGCGTTTTTCCTGGCAAATTTTCCCGATGCGCTTGCGTTGCTCCCCAGCCTCGAAGCCGAGTTCTACGCTCATCCCACGGGCCTCATGGGAACCGTGCATTGCCCACGGTGGCACGTGCAGGGCCAACTGTTGCTCGTGGGTGATGCCGCGCATGCCATCGTGCCGTTCCATGGCCAAGGCATGAATTGTGCCTTCGAGGATTGCCTGATTCTCGACCAATGCATGAGTAGACACGGCGGCGACTGGCAAGCCATCTTCACGGACTTCGAACGGCAACGCCGGCCAGACGCGGAGGCCATTGCGGCGATGGCGCTCGAAAACTACCTGGAGATGCGCGACGCGGTGCGTGATCCGAAATTCCACCTGCAAAAGCAGCTCGGCTTTGCGCTGGAAGCGCGCTATCCCGGCGTATTCGTGCCGCGCTATTCCATGGTGATGTTTCACGACCTGCCCTATTCCGAAGCGCGCCGGCGCGGCCGCATTCAGCAGGCCATCCTCAACCAACTCACAAGCGCGGCAGACACGCTCGACCAAGTCGATCTGGCACTTGCCGATCATCTCATCGCGGAAAAGCTCAGCACCACGGCGGTTGTGGCATGAACACCGACGAGTTCCTGGCCGGATTCCGGCAAAGCCCCGATTTCCTGCTGCACGATTTCGACTTTCAGCACAGCCGCGGGCTGATCGTAAGCATCAGCCAAGATGCCTATCGGACAGCCTCGTTTCTCGACCACCGCCTGTTCACCCCTGAAACCGTCGGCGTCTGGTTTCCGCTCGAGACCCTGACTGGCGCCATCACCGGGATGACAGCGGGAAAAACACCGTGCTGTATTTTTCAAGTGGGCCACTGCGGTTCCACGCTCGTCTCGCGTTTGCTCGCTGAATTGCCGGACAATCTGCCGATACGGGAGCCCCGCGCGCTTCTCGCGCTCGCGGTGATACGCCGGGATCAGGACCGGCCGTCGTCCTGGGTCAATGCAGCGCAGTGGCAACGTTATTATGACTTGGCCATGCACGCGCTAGGCCGCACCTACGTTCCAGATACACGTGCCCTCATCAAGCTCACCAGTACCGCAGGAAACTTGCTCGAACCGATGACAGCCGGCGCGCGGCCGATGCCTCAAGCGTTGCTTCTGTACATCAACCTGGAAGCGTTTCTCGCCGTGATGCTGCGCACGCCAGACATGCGCGACAGCCTGCACGCGGACTCTCCGGGCTGGGTTACCGATTTTTGCCGTCTGACCGGCCGCACGGACATCCGGCTTTCGGAACTCGATGACGCACAGCAAGCGGTGATCAAATGGCTGGTACTCATGCTGATCTTCTCGCGTGCACTCGCGGCCTGCCCTGCTCAGACGCACTTGCTTGACTTCGAGGCTTTTTTAAAAAATCCCGCAGCCGAATTAACCACGATCGCCAAGCACTTCCAGCTACGCACAGAACTCGATCACGTCGAAAGGCTTGTAAACAGCCCCCTGATGCGCAGCTATTCAAAGATCCCGGCACAGCCTTTCACTGGCGCCCAACGGGAGCTGGAATTGCGCGCGGCGCGCGCGCAGTTTCACGACGAAATCCAGAGCGGCCTGCGCTGGGCGGAAACGCTCTCTCGGAACACGCCAGCGCTGGATGCCGCAGCCGCCTATCTATCCCACGATCCGGCATTCATTGCCGGCTAATTCAACGCCCCCTCCAGCCCTCATGACGATTTGAGCTCGTAACAGGCTGGCGTATGGCACCCGTCGAGTAAGCAAACTGCCAAAGTGTCATCCGTGATCCCGCGAAGTGCGGACGGTGATTCATCACGGAAGCTGACATTTCAAAACCTAACCGCTGCTACTCGTCGGCGACCGCTGACGCCATCAGCTTGCATGGCGCTGCGCTTCAAGCTGCCGCATATTCCAGCGGCAAACATCGACGATCCCATCCATGAGCTTGCCAATGATGGGATGGTGCACCCCATCCTTATGCAGCTGATCAGCAACCACCCGAGCAGTTTCGGGCAAGGTCGTCGCGTATTCCGCAAGCAAATCGGAGGGCTGCACGTTCAGGTGGACTTTCCGCCCCAGCACGTCCCAGTGCCGAGGCAAGGTGCGAGTGAACTGATAATTTGCGCTGATGCGCATGGCAAGCTTCAACTTTTTAAAGTTGCCATAGGGCCACATGCTCGCTATATCATAGATCGGCGCCAGACGCACGGCGCCCGCCTCTCCCAATAACACGCTGAAGTTCTTGGCATGGGCATCCGTGACACCAATCAGGAAGTTAAATATCTGCGCGCGCATAAACGCCTCGCGATCACGCACCGATTCGCTGGAACTTCGCAACTGCTCGAAGAGCTCAATAACGCCCGGGCCGCCCTCGTTTTGATAGCGGCCAGAGGGATGCACGCCCAAGGCCTGACACATGTCCTCCTGGTGGATACGGATGAATTTTCCATCCACTTGTTCGCGGTCATAGCGCTCCACCACGATCGCAGTCACGCCGCCTCGTTTCAGCACGGAGCTGCGTGCAGCGGCAAGCCCCATGGCGGCAGCAAGCTTCAGACAGAAATATTCGTTCTCGATAAGCCCTTGATAGCGCGCCTGCGTGAGTTTAATGATGCGGTTGGTAGGGATTTGTCCGCTCGGCACGCCCCAGCGCCCACGCGCGAAGAGCAGCGCCGTTTTTGACTGCACGCCCGCAAGCGAAAACCGCCCGACATCCGTGGCGCGGCGCGCGAGCGCGGGATCCGCCGCGAGTGCTTTGAGCCGCGTCGTAAACTCTTGCGCGCTCAGCCAGTGGACCGTCCCCGGCGCAGCCGCTTCGGCCGCCCGCTCCGGACGCACAAATTGGACGGCACCCGCCACGTCCTCGCCCAAGTAGCTCAATAGCGCGAACACGTTACGCGGCGAGACCCGGAACTCTTGCGCCCAGTGCTGCAGGGTGTACTCATTGTCGGGCAGCAGACCCCACAGCCAGTTCTCGAGAGCCCGGCCCCGGAAAGTAACAGCCTGAATCGGCATTGATAGTGACAGTGGCACCGGCATCGGCCGCTCAAGCGACGCTTGCGAATAACCGAAGGCGAGTCGCCCACGGCTATCGGTCGCGAGCGTCCCCAGGCGTTCACCACCGAGCAAAACGTAGAGTTCAGCGCTTGCGGCCACGGTCGGCGACCTCGTCGATCCAATGAGCAGGACTGCGCGCACTGGTCGCCAACTCAGCTACCAGAGTCACCTTGAGAACGGAGAACAGTCGCAGGACGAGATCAATACTCGTACCCAGGCGGCCGTTCTCGACGAAGGACACCTGCTTCTGCGTGGTTCCGGCCTCGCGGGCGAGCACCGCCTGCGACCAGCCCCGCGCGACGCGGGCGGTGCGCACCAGCAGACCGAGGTTACGGGTGGTCCGGATTAGCATGGCTATCCCTCATAAGGTATAGCGCGAACTTATACCAATATTGGGATAATTGAGACCTATATCTTATAGGGTATCGAGGTACTGTAAAAATAGTGCAGTTCAATCTCATGCAAAGAACCAAGGCTTGCCTCGTCCTTGATGCGGGTCTGCCCGACCTGCCCGGCCTCGAAGTAAATGCAACTCATCACAACCACCCGGTGGGCGAGCGGGCCTCCTGACTTGCCGAGGAAAGGTCAACTTTAGTTGCCTTTGACAAGTTACAAATGCTGCGTCGCGCTATGTGCGCCGCCGCCACCGCCGTCTCCTCGCCACGAGCCTCACCTTTGAGCGGCTCGTCAATGGATGCCAAGAGGGGTTGACCTTCCCCCGGAATCTACGGTTGGTGGTACCGTGGCGGTGCGCACTACTCAGGATATTGTTGCAGAGGAAGCTCACATGACAACGAACAGCTTTGGCACCCAGGCTCAATTCACGGTCGGCAGCGAGCGCTACCAGATTCACCGCCTCGACCACATCCAGACCAAGCACCGGTTGCCGTACAGCCTCAAGGTGTTGCTTGAAAATCTGCTGCGCAATGAAGACGGCCATCTGGTCACGGCCGCGCAGGTACGAGCGATGGCGAATTGGGATCCGCACGCCAAGCAATCGCGTGAAATCCAGTTCACGCCGGCCCGGGTGCTGATGCAGGATTTCACCGGCGTCCCCTGCGTGGTGGATCTGGTCGCCATGCGCGACGCCATCATCGCGCTCGGCGGCGACCCGAAGCGCATCAATCCGCTGATCCCCGGGGAGCTCGTGATCGACCACTCGGTAATCGCCGATGTCTTCGGCCTGCCCACCGCGTTCGCGACCAACGCCAAGCTCGAATTCGAACGTAATGTCGAACGCTACCAGTTGCTGCGCTGGGCGCAGCATGCGTTCAAAAACTTCAAGGTGGTCCCACCGGACACCGGGATCTGCCACCAGGTGAACCTCGAATACCTGTCGCGCGTGGTGTTCGCCCGCGAAGGTCCGAACGGCATGCAAGCCTACCCCGACACCTTGATCGGGACGGACTCGCATACGCCCATGGTCAACGGCTTGGGCGTGCTCGGCTGGGGCGTCGGCGGCATCGAGGCCGAAGCCGCGATGCTCGGCCAACCGATGAGCATGCTGATTCCACAAGTGGTGGGGCTGAAGCTCACCGGCGAGTTCCCGGCGGGAACCACCGCCACCGATCTAGTGCTCACGGTCGCCGAGCTTTTGCGGCGCACCGGAGTGGTGGGCAAGTTCGTGGACTTCTACGGACCCGGCATCAGCAAAGTGCCGTTGGCGAACCGCGCGACCCTCGGCAACATGAGCCCGGAGTACGGCGCGACCTGCGCGATCTTCCCGATTGACGATGAAACGCTCGCCTACCTGCGCCTCACTGGCCGGCCCGAGAGCCTGATTCGCCTCGTCGAGGCCTACGCAAAAGAACAAGGCTTGTGGTACGACCCGGCGCACGAGCCCGAGTATTCACAGACGGTCGAACTCGACTTGGGGACGCTCGAACCTTCCATTGCCGGCCCAAAGCGCCCGCAGGATCGCATCCCAGTGCGCATTGCGCCGCATGCCGTCGGCGCGCTGCTGGAAGGCCAACCGTATGAGAAAGCGATACTGACCGGCCTTGACGCCGCCATCGACGGCTCGTTTCCGGCGAGTGATCCGATCGCCTTGGTGCCGGGGAGCAAGAACGAACCTCCGCGCGCACCCTGCAGTTGCGACCACGACCACGATTGGCCGCACGCGCCGGCGGACATCACTCTGGCCGACGGCACGCACGCGCAGGTCGACAACGGCCACGTGGTCATCGCCGCCATCACCTCCTGCACCAACACGTCGAATCCCTCAGTGATGGTGGGTGCCGGCCTTCTGGCCAAACACGCGGTGGAGAAAGGCCTCGCACAGAAACCCTGGGTCAAGACCTCGCTCGCTCCGGGCTCGCGCGTGGTGACGGACTATTTCAACCGCGCGGGGCTCACCCAGTACCTCGACCAGCTTGGTTTCAATCTGGTGGGCTACGGCTGCACCACCTGCATCGGCAACTCCGGGCCGCTCATTCCGGAAGTCGCCGCCGCGGTCGACGCGCACAAGCTCAATGTGTCGTCGGTGCTCTCAGGCAACCGCAATTTCGAGGGCCGCATCCACCCGCAAACGCGCATGAACTTCTTGATGTCACCGATGCTGGTGGTGGCCTATGCGCTGGTCGGAACGCTGCACACCAACTTGCTGAAGGATCCACTCGGCAAGGGGCGCGACGGCAAGCCCGTCTATCTGCGCGACATCTGGCCTTCCGCGCACGAAATCCAGGACGTCATCAACAACTGCCTCCAGGCCGACATGTTCTCCAAAGGCTACGCCAACGTGTTTCACGGCGCGGACAACTGGCGCAACCTGCAGGTGCCTGAGGGCGATGCGTTCCAATGGAACACCGAATCGACCTATGTGCGCCAGCCGCCCTACTTCGACGGCGTCGGCCGCAAGCCGGTGCCGCTCACAGACATCAAGGGCGCACGCGTTCTGGCGAAACTCGGCGACTCGGTCACCACCGACCATATCAGCCCGGCCGGCGCGATCAAGACCGACTCACCGGCCGGCAAATACCTGAACGAGCACGGCGTCGCGCGCAAGGATTTCAATTCCTACGGCTCGCGACGCGGCAACCACGAAGTGATGATCCGCGGCACCTTCGCCAACATCCGTCTTCGCAACCAGTTGGCGCCCAGTACCGAGGGCGGCTTCACGCGTGACTTCAGCTTGAAGAACTCGCCGGTCAGCACCATCTACGATGCATCCGTCAACTACCTCAAGGCGGGCACGCCGCTCGTTATCCTTGCAGGCAAAGAGTACGGCTCAGGTTCCTCACGCGACTGGGCGGCGAAAGGCACGGCGCTGCTCGGAGTCCGCGCGGTGATCGCGAAATCCTACGAGCGTATCCATCGCTCCAACCTGATCGACCTGGGCGTGCTGCCGCTCCAATACCAGGAAGGACAGGACGCTGAAACGCTCGGCCTCTCGGGTGAAGAGAGCTTCGACATCAGCGGACTCGCCGGCACCGATGGATCGGTGCGCAAAGTAAAAGTTCGCGCCACAAACCCGCAGAGCAAGACCCGGGAGTTCGAGACCGACGTGCGCATCGACACGCCGGCCGAAGCGGCCTACTACCGCCACGGCGGCATCCTGCCCTATGTTCTGCGGCAATTGTTGTAAGACTTGCCACGGCTCCACGCATAAAGGACCGCCGGCCTCAGAGGAGAAAATCACAATGCAAGTGAACGTAAAACTGATCAGCAAAGAAACCGTGGCCGAAGGCACCATGGCCTTCCACTTCGAAAAGCCGAAAGGCTTTGAGTTCCGCGCCGGCCAGTTCGCCGACTACACGCTCATCAATCCGCCGGAGTCCGATGCGGAAGGCGACACCCGCGGCTTTTCCCTGGTGCAGGCGCCATTCGAGCCGGACCTGGTCGCCGCGACGCGTATGCGCAACACGGCATTTAAACGGGTACTGAAGAATTTGCCGATCGGCACCGAAGTAAAGCTCGATGCACCGTACGGCGATTTCAGCCTGCACAAAACCCAAACCACGCCCGCCGTGTTCATCATCGGCGGCATCGGCGTGACGCCGGTACGCAGCATGATCGCGCAAGCGACCCATGACGAAACCGCGCACAAGATCACGCTCCTGCACGCGAGCCGCACGCCCGCCGACATGCCGTTCAAGGCCGACTTCGAGAGCCTCGCACGTGCGAACCACAACTTCACTTACGTTATGACGGTCGAGCAGCCCTCCGGCAGTTGGCCCGGTGAAACCGGGCGGGTCACTCCCGAGATGGTGCAAAAATACGTGCTTGACTTGAACAAGCCGAGTTACTACCTCTCCGGGCCAGCCGGCATGGTGAAGGCCATGCGTAAACTGCTGGTGGACCTCAAGGTCAACGAAGACAACATTCGCACCGAGGAATTCGACGGATATTGATACGCACTGCGTGCGCGAGCGCATATTCAACCGCATAGCGCCACCGGCCGGTCGCGGCCCGATGGCCCGCAGGAAGCGTCTCTATTCGGCAGAAGCACAATGCCCAACAGCACTTCACGCAATAGCGGCTTGATCGTCGCGACCAGCGATTTTTCGGTGTCGGAGACCATCGATCGGATGATCTCCATCATCGATGCACAGGGCTGGCACCTCTTCGCCCGCATTGACCATGCCGAACAGGCACGCAAGAAAGGCCTGGTACCACGGCCTACGCAAGTGATCCTGTTCGGAAACCCAGAAATCGGCACCTTGCTCATGCAGGATCAACAGAGCGCGGCGCTCGACCCGCCGATGAAACTGCTCGCTTGGGAAGACACCCGTGCCCGAGTGCAAATCATCCACAACGACCTGCGCTGGCTCCAGCAACGTTATGCACTGGCCGACACCTCTGCCTTGCAGGCGATTGACGGAATGCTCACGCGCTTGCGAACGAGTGCAAGAAAAGCCCGGGGCTGAATGAAAACTGCAGGCCTGCAGCCGGCACGACCACAACAGGCCCGGATTCAGAACGCTTGAGCCGCGTGCCACGCGAGCACGGCGGCGCGCAGCGAGCGCTGCGCTAACTCGCAACGCTCTGATCGTGCTGTTCCGCAAGCGCCTGCTCCAGGTGCTCGAGCTTGCCGGTGAGCTCGTGCGTCGCGCCCGGACGAATGTCCGCCTTGATCACCAAATCGACGCGCGGGCCAAAAGCCGCAACTGCATCCGCCGCCCGATGAATCACGCCGAACACTTCGTCCCACTCGCCCTCGAGCGTCGTGAACATCGGGTCAACCCGGTAGGGCAAACCCGACGCGCGGACGACCCGCACCGCGGCGGCGACTGCGTCACGCACCGAGGTCCCGGCCGTGCTACCGTTCGGCCAAACTGAAAAAGCTGCCAACATGGTCATGCTCCATTCGGATTGATCGTCTTCCATCCTGCCATTGAGCGGCGGGTGCCGGTGTGAATACCTGCACTACTCTACCGCAGCATCCGCGCGCCGCCCTTTCACGTTCCTGGGTTGGCAGTGCGGACAGTAGTTGGTGCCACGACCGGCGACGCGGATACGCTTGATCACGCTGCCACATACGAGGCAGGGCTTGCCTTGACGACCGAACAATTGCGCGCGTTCGAGCCAACTGTGGCGATGCCGTTTATCCTGCATGAATGCCGGATACGTAGTGTCGGCGTGCGCCACCGCGTCGTGCAGGATGACGCATATCGTGCCACGCACGCGGCGCAACTCACCTGGCGTGAGGCTTGCGGCCGGACGGCGCGGGTCAACGTGCGCGCGAAACAGGATTTCGTCCGCGTAGATATTGCCGATGCCGGCGACTGTCTCTTAATCGAGCAGCACGGCCTTGATCGAAGCGAAACGGTTCCGGGAAAGCTGCTGCCTGAAGCCGGCCAGCGTGAACCCGCGGCCGAGCGGCTCCGGACCCATACGTGAAAGAAACGGGTCGGATTGCAGCGCAGCACTCGTCACGGGCCTCAGGCGTGCAAATTTGCGCAGGTCATTGATGAACAGGCTGCGGCTGCCGCTGAGCACGAATATCACCCGCGTCCACGAATTCGGCATCGGCCCGCGCAAGTTGCGTGTCGGGTACCCACCATATGCCACGGTCTTCCCCCGTCGCTGCACCACCACTTGTCCCGTCATCTTGAGGTGCAACAGCAAATGCCAGTCGCGGTCGAGATCGAAAACGAGTTCCTTGCCACGACGGCGGATCGCGATGATCCGCTGACCGGGAATTTCAGAATCAGGGGTGCCGCGTGGCGTGATAAGAAAGCTCCGCCAGCGCAGGTCCACGGCTTCGATGCGCGCGCCACACACGGTGGATTCGAGTTCGCGACGCAGGGTTTCGACTTCAGGAAGCTCGGGCATTCGACTATGTTACGGCGGCCGGCGCCGGCGGACACGCTGGTCAGCGGCGACAAACACCGGTCGGGAAATCAGGCGAGATTCGACGCAACGCGGCGCAACAGTGTGAGGAACGAGTAGGAGTAAGGATTACGCTCGTCGGCCGTGTGATTCTCGCGCGCGGTTTCGCGCCAGTCTGCGGGATCGAGTTGCGGCAGGAAGGTATCCGCCGCGAAGGCCGAATGAATGCGCGTGAGATAAATGCGCTGCGCGCGCGGCAATGCTGCGCGGTAAATTTCCGCGCCGCCGATGGCCATGATTTCCGGAACGCCGGCGGCTAAAACCAAGGCATCGGTAAACGAGTGAGCGACTTCACAACCCTCAACACCGTAACCCGCGTTGCGGGTCACAATGATGTTGCGTCGCTGCCGTAGCGGCTTGCCGATGGCCTCGAAGGTCTTGCGGCCCATGATGATGGGCTTGCCCAGGGTCAGTGCCTTGAAGCGCTTGAGGTCAGCCGGCAGATGCCATGGCATCTTGCCACCTTGGCCGATTTCATTGTTTTCCCCGACAGCGACGATTAGCGAAAGCATACGGCGCGGCTACAAGATCACCGGCGGTCTTCCAGCACCGCCCGTGCGGCCCGGTTGCCTCTCAGTCTGGCCTTGCCGCGCCCCTCCAGAAATTGCACAGGCTTGGCGCCGTTCCACCGCACGCCGGGAATCCCGGAACTCCCCTCCGGCAAGGGTACGATCTGGGCCAGAGGTTTGCGTCTCGCCGTGATCACCAATGTTTCGCCCTGCCGGACTCGCGCCAGACAGGCGGACAGGCGACTTTTCAATTCACGCACCGAGATATTCATTGCGGCTGTGCCGGGTTACGATGTGGTCACAAAATAACACACAGGTAGTCACGAAATGACGTGAGCGCTATCCGAGCTTCGCGCCGTTCGGCACTGGTTTATCCGGTACCGCCAGGATCACGCTGCCGTCTTCGAGATAGAAACCGCAGATCAAGCATTCAGACGTGAAAGGCCCGATGCGCTTCGGCGGAAAATTCACCACGCCCAGAACCTGCCGGCCTACCAGCTCTTCGGGCCGGTAATGCTGTGTGATCTGGGCGGAACTCTGCTTGATGCCGATCTCAGGACCGAAATCCACCTTGAGTTTGTACGCAGGTTTGCGCGCCTCGGGAAAGCGCTCGACAGCGGTCACGGTGCCAGCACGCAACGCAATCTTCTCGAAGTCCTGCCAGGCAATCGTATGCATGCTCACCACACAAAGGGAATGAAACGCCGCGTGCGCCGCATGTAGCCCCGGTATACGTCACCGAGGTCCTCACACAGCGCTCGTTCCTCGACCCGCACACGATAGCTATAGCTCAGCGACACGCCCAATACGATCGCGATCAGTGCCAGCCAATTGGTCGTGGCCAAGCCGAAGCCGAGTGCGGTAATGAGGGTACCGCTGTAGGCGGGATGGCGGATGTAGCGATACGGTCCCGACTCGACCACCTCTTGCCCCGTACGCGTTGCTACGTCACGCGTGAAATACTTGCCCAGTACGCGGATCGCATACCAACGAAAAGCAATACCGGCCAGCAGCAACGCGATCCCGACCCAAAACAACACAGGTTGATGCCATTCAATGGTCGCCGCGGGCACTCCAAAACTGAAGAAGAATGCCGCGAATATCCCGATAAACATGCCGGCATAGAGAACCAGATGCGAGCCACGGTCGCGCTTGACGGCGCCCTTTTCAGAGCGCCGGAAAATGCTGCCGAGCATTTCCGGGATTCCCCAGACCGCCAACGCAACGTACAGAATGATCAAATACAACCAGGATTGCGATACCAGTGAGTGCACGGGCGCTCCTAGACCGCCACCGGCGCCTTGATCGCCGGGTGCGACTGATAGCCGCAGATATCAAAATCTTCATACTGATAATCAAATAATGTCGGCGGCTGGCGCTTGATGACGAGCGTCGGCAGTGCGTAGGGCTTGCGGGACAGTTGGTCATCCACTTGATCCAGATGATTGAGATAAAGATGGCAATCGCCGCCCGTCCAGACGAACTCGCCCGGTTGCAACCCAGTCTGTTGCGCCACCATGTGCGTGAGCAAGGCATAGGAACAGAGGTTGAATGGCAACCCCAAAAAAATATCCGCACTACGCTGGTAAAGCTGGCAGGAAAGCCGGCCGTCCGCGACATAGAACTGAAACAGCACGTGGCAGGGCTGCAGGGCCATGCGATCCAGATCGGCGACGTTCCAGGCGCTCACCAGCAGGCGGCGCGAGTCTGGATTGGTCTTGATCTGCTCTGCAACGTGGGCAATCTGATCAATATGCCGGCCGTCCGGCGCGGGCCAGGAGCGCCATTGGTACCCGTACACCGGACCGAGATCGCCGTTTGGATCCGCCCACTCGTCCCAGATGGTGACGCCGTGCTCATGCAGGTATTTGGTATTGGTGTCCCCGCGCAGGAACCACAACAGTTCGCAGATGATTGAGCGGAAATGCAGCTTCTTGGTAGTGACTGCCGGGAAGCCCTCGGCCAGATTGAAGCGCATCTGGTAACCGAATACCGAAAGCGTGCCGGTGCCGGTGCGGTCGTGCTTGCGTGCACCATGGTCACGGACATGGCGCATGAGCTCGAGGTACTGGCGCATCAGGCGGCCGAGGCCGTCCCCGGCCTGTGCCGATAGGCCAGCACCAGGAGCACGATGCCGACCAGAATCAGCGGCAACGACAGGATCTGCCCCATGGTCATCCAGCCGAAGGCCAGATAACCGAACTGCGGGTCCGGCAAGCGCACGAACCCAACTGTACAGCGAAAGCAGCCATATAGCAGTGAAAACAAGCCTGAAAGCGCCATGCGCGGGCGCGGTTTCATCGAAAACCAGAACAGCACCACGAACATGACCACGCCTTCCAGGAAAGCCTCGTAGAGCTGCGAGGGTTGGCGCGGCAGGCTGAAACCGTTCACGACATGCTGGCAATACTCACCGCCGGTGAAATGCGTGTTCACGCAGGGAATGCGCATAGCCCAGGGCAGCGTCGAGGGTTTGCCCCAGAGCTCACCGTTGATGAAATTGCCGATCCGGCCGGCAAGCAGACCGAGCGGCACCACCACCGCGGCAAAGTCCACTGCATCAAAGTAATGCTTGCGGTATTTGAGTGCAAACAAGCCGGTGGCCACCATCACGCCAAGCAGACCGCCGTGGAAACTCATGCCACCGTCCCAGATCTTGAAGATGTAAAGCGGGTTCTGCCATTCGAGCCAGACGCCGTCCGGCGTGTACGCGTAAAACAGCGTGTAGCCAATGCGTCCGCCGATCACCACGCCGAGCGCCACGTAAAACAGCAAGTCGCCGATTTGATCCACCGTCCAACCAACGGCGTATTTGCGCCTGATGCGCACCCAGGCCGCGAGGTAACACCCGAGAAATCCCAGCAGATAGGTGATGCCGTACCAGTGAACGTGCAGCGGCCCGAGGCTGAAAGCGACCGGGTCGAAATCCGGATAAGTAAGCATGGGGCGCTATTCTAGACGAGTGACGCCGGCTTTTCCGGCTTGCGTGGCGCAGGCTGCGTGTGCGGATCGCGCCGCACCGGCGTTCACTGGACGACCCGCAGGAAAAACGCCTTCAAGTACCCGGTCTCGGGAATGGCGGGGTGCACCGGATGATCGGCCGACTGGCCACCGCGTTCGAGCAACTGCAGCTCGTATCCAAGACGCCGCGCCGCGGACTGCACTGTCGCGAGCAACTCGCTCTCCGGCATGTGGAACGAACAGGAACAGGATACGAGCAGTCCGTCCGCACCGAGCAACTGCAGACCGAGCTGGTTCAGCCGCCGATAGGCCTCGCGGCCCGCAGCCAAGTCTTTCTTGCGCTTGACGAAGGCCGGTGGGTCGAGGATCACGACCTCGAACTTTTCACCGGCCGCATGCAGGTCGCGCAAGGCGTCAAAGGCATCGGCTTGGCGCACCTCCAATTCGAAACCGTTCAAAGCGGCGTTGGCACTCGCGCGCGTGAGCGCCGCACCGGACGCATCGACGCACAGCGTTTTTTGTGCGCCCTGGGCAAGCGCCTGCACGCTCCAGGCACCCACATAGCTGAATGCGTCCAGCACGCGGCGCCCGCGCACGTAGCGCGCGAGCCGCGCGCGATTGTCGCGCTGGTCGAAGAACCAGCCGGTTTTCTGGCCACCCGCGAGCGGCACCTCGAATTTCAGCCCGTGCTCTTCAATGACTACCGCTTCAGGGATCGAACCACTGGCGGTTTCGACGTACAGCGGCAAGCCCTCGAGATTCCGAATCGCCACGTCGTTGCGCCACAAAATGCCGGCCGGCCGCAGGCGTTCGCCCAGGACTGTGACCAGCATGTCCTTGCACCGCTCCATGCCAGCCGTGGTGATCTGCCCCACCAACCAGTCGCCGTAGCGATCTACGACGAGTCCCGACAGCCTGTCGGATTCCCCAAAGATCAAACGATAGAAAGGCCGCGTGTAGAGGTGCTCGCGCAGCGCCAATGCAGAGTCGAGTCGCTGCCCGAAGAGCTCCGCGTCGAAGGCTCGCTCGGCATCAAGCGAGAGCAGACGCGCGCAAATCAGCGAGTTGGGATTGACGTAGCCGCTCCCCAGAAAGCGGCCGTCGTGTGCCCGCACTTCCACGGCCTCGCCGGGCGCAAACCTGGTAAGCGGAGTCCGCACGGTGTCGACTTCATTGCTGAACACCCACAGGTGTCCGGCCCGCAAGCGGCGGTCTTCGCGGTTTTTTAACATCAGAGTTGGCAAGGCCATGGATTGCTCAGCGATCGCGCACCCGCAAGCAAGCTGGCGGAAAGCTGCGCGTGCACTCGGGGTTTATAGTGGGCGCAATTTTAACAAGTCCTTTCCTCCATGCACGACGCCGCACACACCAACGAACTGATCCACGAAACCAGCCCCTACCTGCGGCAGCACGCCCACAACCCCGTGGATTGGCACGCGTGGAACGCGGAAACACTCGCCGCCGCGCGCGCCGCCAACCAGCCGATCCTGCTTTCCATCGGCTACTCCGCCTGCCACTGGTGCCACGTGATGGCCCACGAATCCTTCGAGGACCCGGACACCGCGGCGCTCATGAACCGGCTGTTTGTGAACATCAAGGTGGACCGCGAAGAGCGCCCGGATCTCGATCGCGTTTACCAACTGGCTCATCAAGTGCTCACGCAGCGTGGGGGTGGCTGGCCGCTCACGGTATTCCTGGCACCCCATGACCTCACGCCGTTTTTTGCCGGCACCTATTTTCCACGCGCACCCCGCTACGGCATGCCGGCCTTCCAGGAGGTGCTGACGCGGGTCGCAGCGTTCTATCGCGATCACCAGGATAAGCTGCAGGCGCAGAATCGCCGGCTGCAAGAAATCTTTCGGCAGATTCAGAACGACACCAGCAAAAATACCGTAACCGCGCTCAATGCCGCACCCTTGCAAGCCGCCCGCAGCGAACTCGCACGCAATTTCGACGCGCGTTATGGCGGCTTCGGTCCGGCGCCCAAATTCCCGCATCCGGCCGGCCTGGAAATCCTTCTGCGTCAGGCAGCCGATCCGCACTCACCGGTGGCCGATGCCGCGCACAGCCGGCACATGCTGGAGACGACGCTCACGCACATGGCGGACGGCGGCTTCAACGACCAGTTGGGTGGCGGCATTTACCGCTACTCGACCGACGCCCAGTGGATGATTCCGCACTTCGAGAAAATGCTCTATGACAACGGCCTGTTGCTCGCCGCTTACGCGCAAGCGGCGGCGCTGACCGGCAACGCACGCTACGCGGATGTCGCCCGCCAAACAGCCGACTGGGCGCTGCGCGAGATGCAGTCGCCCGCGGGCGGTTTCTACTCGAGCCTCGATGCCGACTCCGAAGGCCAGGAAGGCAAGTATTACGTCTGGGACCAACACGAAGTCCAGGCGCGCCTGACTCCCGAGGAGTTCGCCGCGTTCGCGCCGCGCTATGGACTCGACCAGACACCAAACTTCGGGAGCGCATGGCACTTGCACATCCAGACCGCGGTCGCCGAGACTGCCAGGCAGCTCGGATTAACTGCGGCCGAGACCGAAGCGCGACTTGATTCCGCGCAGCACAAACTGCTCGCCGTGCGCCAGCAGCGCGTACGCCCGGGGCTCGACGACAAAGTGCTGACGGCCTGGAACGGTCTCATGATCCGCGGCCTCGCGATCAGCAGCCGCGTGCTGCAGGAACCCCGCTACGCCGAGTCGGCCAAGCGCGCGCTGGACTTTATCCGCACCCAGCTCTGGCGAGACGGCCGGCTTTTCGCCACCTGGCGCGACGGCCAGGCGAAACTCCCGGCTTACCTCGACGATTATGCGTTTCTGCTCACCGCCGCACTGGAACTCCTGCAGACACACTGGGACGGCGCCACTCTAGAGTTCGCACGCGAACTCGCCGATGCCTTGCTCACCTATTTCGAAGATGCCGAACGCGGCGGCTTCTGGTTTACGGCAAGCGACCAAGAGGTGCCGCTTTATCGCGCCAAGACCTTCAACGACGAATCCCTGCCCGCCGGCAACGCCTTCGCGGCACGTGCACTGCTGACGCTCGGGCATCTATGCGCCGAACCGCGTTACCTCGATGCCGCCGAGCGCGCGCTGCAGGCGGCGAGCCCCACGCTGGCGCGCAACCCGGGGGCCTGCGCGGCGATGCTGCTGGCGCTTGAAGACGCGCTTGATCCGCCGCAGATGGTCGTGCTGCGCGGAGCAAACCCAATACTCGCCGAGTGGCGCGACCGTTTGGGCGAGCATTTCGATCCACGCCGCATCCTGCTTGCGATCCCGGCGAGCGCCTTGGACCTCACCGGCCTTCTCGCCCAGTGCACAGTACACGGTGCCATCTGTGCCTATGTCTGCAAAGGCACACAATGCTCGCTACCCGTGACGCAGCTCGAGGAGCTCGCAGCTTCTCTCCCTGCATCACGATAGGTGGCTGCTAGACCTAAAAACTCTTGAGCGGTCACAATGAAGGAACCCGCGCATCTCCGCCCCGCCTTCAGCGCGGCGAATGCCGGAGCCACACCCCGGGGTGCCCGGTTACGGTTACAATCAGCGCCCACAGAAACCCCGCACGCACCCGCAACCCATAACAACTCCGCAGGAGAATCGCATGCACAAGCACTTGCTCACCCCGCTGGCACTGGCTATCGGTGCGGCCCTCGCCGTTTCCGCCTGCGGCAACGGTTCCCACAATCACAACACTTCGGAGTCCGCATTGACCTCGACACACACGGCGCCCGCGGCTGCTTCGACGGTAGCCATTCCGGCGGTTCAACCGATTGCGTTTACGCTCGACGATCAATACAGCCCCTGCACCGATTTCGACCAGTACGTGAATGCAAAGTGGAACGAAGCCAACCCGATTCCGGCTGACCAGACCGAATGGGGATCGTTCGGCGCCCTGAACGAGCGTTCGATGCTGCAGCAGAAACAGATCCTGCTGGATGCCGCCTGGGCCGCCGGGCATAAACAGGGCAGCGCGCTCGAACAGAAGCTCGGCAATCTGTACGCGGCGGGCATGGACACCGAAGCGATCGACAAACTCGGCGACGATCCCATCAAGTTGCAACTTGCCGCCATCGACGCGCTCAAGACTCCGGCCGACATCGTGAACTTCCTTGACCAGAGTTTCGACGACGGCAACAGCTATGTCTTCGATTTCGGCTCCGGCGCCGACTTCAAGGACGCGACCCAACAGATCGGCTACGTGAACCAGGACGGCTTGGGCCTGCCGACCCGCAAGTACTATCTGAGCCAGGAGGCCAGCTACAAGAAAATCCGTACCGAGTACGTTGCCCACATCGCCAAGGCGCTGCAACTGGCCGGCACGCCGCAGGCTGCGGCCAAGCAACAGGCCGGCCAAGTGCTGGCGTTCGAAACCGAACTTGCGAAGGCGTCGCTGTCGCCGACCGAGCTGCTCAACCCGGACAATGAGTATCGCTTCGTCAGCGTGGCCGCAGCCGACAAGATCAGCCCGCACTTCTCCTGGCAGCAGTTCTTCAAGGCGCAAGGCGTAGACGTGGGCAAAGGTTTCTCACTGGCGCAGCCGAAGTTCTTCACCGAATTCGACCAACTGTTGGTTCACGCACCCATTGCACAGTGGCAGGCATACCTGAAATTCCACACGATCAGCGATGCCTCGCCGGCGCTGAGCGAAGCGTTCCAGAACAACAACTTTGACTTCTACAGCAAGACTCTGGCCGGCCAGCCCGAGCAAAAGCCGCGCTGGAAGCGCGTGGTCGGCATGGTCAATGGCGCGATGGGAATGGGTCTCGGCCAATTGTACGTAAAGAAATACTTCCCGCCGGAAGCCAAGGCGCGCGCCGAGGCACTGGTTGCCAACATCCGCGCCGCGTTCAAGGAGCACGTCGAGAACCTTACCTGGATGAGCGAGGCCACCAAGCAAAAGGCACTCGCGAAGTTGGCACTGTACCTGCCGAAGATCGGATACCCGAACCAGGGGCAATGGCGTGACTGGTCGGGACTTGCGATCCAGCCGGGCCATTTCTTCGCCAACCTGCAAGCTGCAGCGAAGTACAACTACCACTACGACATCAGCAAGATCGGCAAGAAGACCAATCGCGAGGAATGGCAGATGACCCCGCAGACGGTCAACGCCTACTACAGCGACTCCGACAACACCATCAACTTCCCGGCCGCGATCCTGCAACCGCCGTTCTTCTATGCGCAGGGCGATGACGCGGTGAACTATGGCGGCATCGGCTACGTGATCGGCCACGAGACCACCCACGGGTTCGACAAGTACGGCAGCCAGTTCAACGGCTACGGCGACCACGTCAACTGGTGGACCACGCAGGACCGGGCAAAATTCGACAAGCTCACCGACGCGCTCGAGAAACAGTACGACCAGTACGCACCGATTCCGGGCAAGCCAAATCTGCACGTCAACGGCCAGATGACGATCCGGGAGGACACCGCCGATCTTGGCGGCCTCAACATCGCGTATACGGCATTGCAGAACGCGCTGAAGACCAACCCCAAGGAAGCCGCCGAAAAGATCGACGGCCTGACGCAGGATCAGCGCTACTTTATGAGTTCAGCGCGCGTGTGGGAAGGCACGACGCGTGAAAAGACGGCCGAACTGCTGCTCAACGTGGACCCGCACGCGCCGGCCAAGATTCGCGCGTTTGCCTCGGCCAGCAACATGCCGCAATTCTCGCAGGCGTTCCAATGCAAGCCGGGCGACAAGATGATGCACACGGGCGACAAGCTGGTGAAAATCTGGTAACCATTCCCTGGCGGTCGCGGTACGAACCGCGGCCGCCAAGGAGCACATGCGCTACAGCAAGACCCTGAACCGCTGCGGACCAGACTGGCGTGGCATAGTAGACCAGCATTCTGCAACCAAATATGGGGACCCATCCATGAAAACCGCTCTCGTCCTCGGCATCTTGCTCAGCCTGCTTCCGGTCGCCGGATTTGCGGCCGATGCCCCCGCCAACGTACCCGAACCGCTGCACAGCGACATCCTGCAGCTCATCAAGATGACGCAGGCGACCAACATGGCGAGCCTGGTCGGCAACGCCGTGGCCCAGCAGCTCGTCAACAACCTCAAGGCCGCGCACCCCG
>JBOIBB010000031.1:0-3186 GCA_050739335.1 Gammaproteobacteria bacterium | reverse complement strand
ACGACGTGCGTGGCACCTTGCCGGGCTTTGTGTATCAGCTTGGGAATCTTTTGGTCGCGTGGGTCGCCTACGCGCTCGCGGCGGCCGCCGAGGCGCGCGGCGGCGACTATGCCTTCGCGCAGTCGGTATGGATCGGGGTGGTGGCGGTACTCCTCGCGCTGCTCGTCTGGTTCGGGCCCGAGGCCCGCGGCGTGCGTTTCGGCGGGCCGGTCCCCGTGCCCGACCGACCTGCGGCTTGAGCCCTAGCTCACAGGATCCGCTTCTGCAGTGCGAATCCATTGATTGGTGGATTGGCGTGTAACCCACGCAGCCCTTGGCCTACATCCGACCATTTGGTGGGGAACCTTGATTTTGCATTGCAGAAAAAATAGGTATAGACTGTACCCATCGTGTGCAGGACACACGGCATTCAATCATCAGACGGAGCAAGACCATGGTACAGGTAACACAAGACCAGACGATTCTGGGCACGCTTTTCGGCGCCGGCGAAAAGACCGTGAGCTATGCGCTCAAGGCGATCGACTACGCAGTCGAAATCGGCGACATCCAGGCCAACGCCCTGCAGAAGGCAATCGAGCAGCAGGCCCAGATGGGCAGCGCCCTCGTGCACTTCGGCAACCAGCAGTACAACCTGCTTTCGACCCAGCACGATGCGGAGTCTTTCGTGAGTCTGCAGGCGCAGCTCGCCAAGGAATTCCGCGACCAGTGGGGCCGCTACGTCGAGAATCTGCAGAAAATCGGCAAGGACACGAGCGAGCGCTACACGAGCCTCGTGCAGAAGACGGTGGAAAAAGCCGCCAAGCAGACCGTCAAAGCGGCGGCCTGATTATCCGGGGGATTATGGCCGGGCACCCGACCCGGCCTTTGCATTGCCCGCGCACATTGCGCGGGAGCAAGGGGCGAAGCCGCACAGGGAAGTTGTGGCCCGATTTGACAAGCCGCCCACACCCGGGCGGCACCTTAGTCGCCTTTAGTGCCGGCGCCACGCTTGCGTGACGCTGGCTTCTTTGTCTGCGGCGCCTGCTGGCCGAAGGCCTCCAGGAACGATTGCTGGGACTGTTTCCACAGATTCATCTGCTGGTTCACGAGGCGCTCCATGGCGGAGGAGGCCGCGCCGCGAAAGGCGTTGGGCAGCGCTTTCTGCCAGGTTTCGCGCTGCTTTTGCAGCAAGGCCATGCCGTCCTGCAGATAGCGTCCGAACGGTCCCTGCATCACGTTGCCGTAGAGCCGCACCATCTCGTGCAGCACCTCGACCGAGAGCAGTGGCTCGCCGCTTGCTTCGCGTTCGGTGAGAATCTGCAGCAGCACGCTGCGGGTGATGTCCTTGCCTTTGGAGTCGACCACGCGGATATCGCGGCCGCCGCGGATCACGCGGTCAAGTTCCGCGAGTGTTACGAAGTGCCCGGCAGCGACGTCGTAGAGACGCCGGCTCGAATAGCGCTTGACGAGATAAGGTTCGGGCGCGGCGGCG
The DNA here is from genome assembly GCA_050739335.1 of Gammaproteobacteria bacterium. Taxonomy (GTDB): domain Bacteria; phylum Pseudomonadota; class Gammaproteobacteria; order Natronospirales; family REEB76; genus REEB76. The sequence continues at coordinate 1,715 of JBOIBB010000031.1, read as the reverse complement.
GTCATGCCGGTGGCTCAGGCACTGAAATAGAACCCGCCGTTCACCGGCAGTTGGGCGCCGGTGATGTACGCGGCCTGCGTTGAGCACAAAAAGGTCACGGCCGCGGCGATGTCCGTGGCTTGGCCAAAGTGGCCCATGGGAATGTTGGCAAGAATGCGCGCGCGCACCTCCTCGGGCACCGCGTTCACCATCGGGCTGTCGACGTAGCCCGGCGCCACGGTGTTCACGGTCACGCCCTTGCGCGCCATCTCCTGGGCGAGCGCCATGGTGAAACCGTGGAGGCCGGCCTTGGAGGCCGAGTAGTTCACCTGGCCGTATTGTCCGCGCTGGCCGTTCACCGACGAGATGCTCACGATGCGGCCCCAGCCGCGCTTGGCCATGCCTTCGGCGACGGGCTTCGAGCAGTTGAACACGCTATTCAGGTTGACGTTGAGTACGGCTTGCCATTGCTCGGCCGTCATCCGCCGCATCGGCGCGTCGCGCGTGATCCCAGCAACGTTCACCAGGATGTCGATATGCCCGTGCTTGGCCTCGATGCCCTCGATGGCGGCGCTCGCGCTCGCGCTCACTGAAACATCAAAGGGTACGAACTCGAGCGTCCGCCCTTCGGCCCGCGCTTGCGCCACAACCTCGGCGGCGGCTGGCATATCCGGCGGGGCACAGGCGCCCACCACTTGCGCGCCGGCGCGGCCGAGGTAGGCACAGATCTGGCGGCCGATGGTGCCGCTCGCGCCCGTGATCAAAGCGACGCGGCCATCCAGTTTGATTTGCATGGTTACGAGGATCCTCTGTTGTGGTTTGTGTTTGAAGGAATCTGCGGTCAATACATGTGCTGGCCGCCGTTGATGGAAATATTTGCCCCGGTTACGAACGCGGCCTCCTCGGAGGCCAGGTACGCGACCAGCCCGGCAATTTCGTTAGGCTTGCCCAGACGGCTCATGGGGATTTGCGGCAGGATTTTACCCGATAGCACTTCTTCCGGGATGGCCATCACCATTTTGGTGCCGATGTAGCCGGGCGAGATGGTGTTCACGGTCACGCCGTTGCGCGCCATTTCGAGCGCCAGCGCTTTGGTGAAACCGTGGATGCCGGCCTTGGCGGCTGAGTAATTGGTTTGGCCGAAGGCGCCTTTCTGGCCGTTGACCGAGGAGACATTGATCACGCGTCCCCACTTGCGTGCGGTCATGCCTTCGATGACCTGCTTGGTCATGTTGAAGCAACTGTCGAGGTTGGTGTGAAGCACCGCGTCCCAGTCGCCCTTGGTCATCTTGCGGAAGGTCTTGTCGCGAGTAATGCCGGCGTTGTTCACCAGCACGTCCACCGGCCCGGTGTCGGCCTCGAGCTTTTGCACACAGGCGGCGCAGGAATCGAAGTCCGCGACGTCGCAGAGATGGGCGCTGAAGGCGTAGCCGAGTTTCTGGTTCATTTCGAGCCACTCGGTCACGTGCTGGTTGTGCGGTGAGTAGGTTGTGCTTACCTGGTAGTCCATCGCGCCGAGCTTGAGGCAAATGGCCTCGCCGAGGCCGCCCATGCCGCCCGTCACCAAGGCATGTCGTTTCATGGTTTCCTCCTGGATCGTGTGATCCGTGTCGTCATCTTTGAAGGACATAGGTTCCGGGCGCATCGCCCAGAACCTTGTAAGCCTGGTCCGCAGTGCCGGTCGCGGGCGGCGCCACGCGCTCCTTGCCGGAGTGCTCGGCGAGCCAGGCCTGCCA
>JBOIBB010000030.1:0-2569 GCA_050739335.1 Gammaproteobacteria bacterium | reverse complement strand
AGCGAGCCGGCACAAAAGGTCCGATATGATAGCGCACCCGTCCGAGTGGTGGCGGCGCGAGCCAGAACATGAGTCAGTTTTTCAGCATTCATCCGGTCACTCCGCAATTGCGCCTGATTCGCCGCAGCGTCGCCATCCTCAAAGGCGGCGGCGTCGTGGTTTACCCGACCGATTCCTGCTACGCGTTGGGTTGCGTACTCGGCGAGAAGGCACCGATGGAACGCATTCGCGGCATCCGCGGCGCCGGGCGGGATCACAATTTCACTCTCGTGTGCCGGGACCTCACGGAAATCGCCACCTATGCCCAGGTGAGCAACCCGGTGTTCCGGCTGCTCAAGGCCAACACTCCGGGGCCGTACACCTTCATCTTGCGCGCCACGCGCGAAGTGCCGCGGCGCCTGCAACATCCACGGCGCAAGACCATCGGCATCCGTGTGCCGCACCACGTGATCGCTCAAGCCCTGCTGGCCGAACTGGGCGCGCCGCTCATGAGTTCGACACTCATCCTGGCCGGCGAACGTGAGCCGCTCGTCGATCCCGAGGACATGCGCACGCGCCTCGAGCATCAGGTGGATTTGATCATCGAAGGCGGATCGTGCGGATTCGAGCCTACGACCGTGGTCGACTTGTCGGCCGATACGCCGCAGATCTTGCGTGTCGGACGCGGCAGTCCGGCGCCGTTCACGCGCCTGCACTGAGTGCCGGAAGGCCGAGGGGGACTCTGTATAATGCCGCGATGGGCCATTTCAACATCATCCAGCTCATCATCATCTGGGGGCCGCCGGTGCTGTTCGGCATCACTTTGCACGAGGTGGCGCATGGCTGGGTTGCGCGCCGTTTCGGCGATCCCACGGCCATGATGCTCGGACGGCTCACGGTCAATCCCATCAAGCACATTGATTTGGTCGGGACCATCATCGTGCCGGTGCTACTGCTGATTTTGCACACCGGATTTATCTTTGGCTGGGCCAAGCCGGTGCCGATCTCGCCGCGGAATTTCAAGAATCCGCGCCGCGACATGGCGGTGGTGGCCGCTGCCGGTCCGGTATCCAATCTCCTGATGGCGGTGTTCTGGGCGATGGTCGCGCGCCTCGCGGTGGTCATGGTTCCGCAGGCGTCCTGGATCGCGGCGCTTGCCTACATGGGCCTCGCGGGAGTGCTGATCAACGTGGCGCTTTTTATCTTCAACCTCATCCCGATCCCGCCGCTCGACGGTGGCCGGGTGCTGGTCGGAGTGTTGCCGCGCAATCTGGCGAACAAGGTCGACAGCATCGAGCGTTTCGGCTCGTTCATACCGCTAGTGGGGCTGATGCTGGTGTTTTTTTTGTTCCCGGGCGTGCTTGCGATGATCATCGGTCCGCCGATGAACTGGCTGTCGCGTTTGCTGCTCGGAGGCTGAGCTTGGGTGTGAGGCGGATTCCATGAATGCGAGCGTTCCGGAAAATCAGCGCGTCTTGTCCGGCATGCGGCCGACCGGGCGCATGCACATCGGGCATCTGCACGGCGCTCTCAAGAATTGGCTCAAGCTGCAGTATGAGTACGAGTGCTTCTTTTTTGTCGCCGATTGGCATGCCCTCACCACCAATTACGCACAGTCGCAGGACATCGAGCCGGCCATCTGGGAAATGCTGGTCGAGTGGTTGGCGGTGGGCATCGATCCGGGCAAGGCGCGGATCTTCATCCAGTCGCGGGTGCCCGAACACGCCGAACTGTTTCTACTACTTTCCATGGTGACGCCCTTGAGCTGGCTCGAACGGGTACCGACCTACAAGGAGCAAATGGAGCAGATCCAGGATCGTGACCTGTCGACTTACGGTTTTCTCGGCTATCCATTGCTGCAGGCGGCCGACATCCTCATGTACAAGGCGGGCTGGGTGCCCGTCGGCGAGGACCAGGTGCCGCACGTGGAACTCACCCGCGAGATTGCGCGGCGCTTCAATTACGTCTACGGCCGGGAACCGGACTTCGAGACTCGCGTCGAGAGCGCCATCAAAAAACTCGGCCGCAAGAACGGCAAGCACTACCGTGAACTGCGCAAGCACTATCAGGAGCAGGGCGACGCGGCGGCACTGCAGGCCGCGCAGGAACTCTTGGCGGAAAACCAGAACCTCACGCTGGGCGACCGCGACCGCCTGCGGGGCTGGCTCGAAGGCGTAGGCCGCACGATTTTGGCCGAACCGCAACCGCTGCTGACCGAGGCCGCACGGGTGCCGGGATTGGACGGCCGCAAGATGTCGAAGTCTTACGGCAACGCTATCGGCTTGCGCGACGACCCCGGGGAAATCGCCGACAAAATTCGCAAGATGCCCACCGACCCGGCGCGCGTGCACCGCAGCGATCCGGGCAATCCGGAACACTGCCCGGTGTGGGAGTTCCACAAGATTTATTCCGACCAGGCCACCCGGGACTGGGTGTGGAAGGGCTGCACCACGGCAAGTATCGGTTGCCTCGAGTGCAAGCAACGAGTGATCGATGCGGTGCAGAAGGAGCTCGCGCCAATTCGTGAACGCGCCGCCGAAATCGAAGCCAATCCTGAGCGCCTGCGCAACGTGATCGTCCAGGGTAGCGA
>JBOIBB010000029.1:0-6136 GCA_050739335.1 Gammaproteobacteria bacterium | reverse complement strand
CCGTAAAAATCCTTGGGTGTGCCGTGGCCGACGATGCGCGAAAAGCCGGTGCCGATGGCGTCAATGAATACCAAGTCGCTCCGGTCGAGCAGCGAGTACTGGTTCTGCGCCAGATCATAAGGCGGAGGCGGCGTGGGTTTGGCATCGCTCGTCACCACGCGCACCGGGCCGAAGCTCCCCATGTGCAACCAGATGCTCGAGGAGCCGGGCCCGCCGTTGAAGATGAACGTCACCGGGCGCCGGTCGAGATTCTTCACGCCGTTTTCGGTGTAGGCCACGTAGAAGAAGCTCCCGATCGGCTGATGGTCGCCGTTGCGTACCAGCAGCGTGCCCGCGGTCGCGGTGTAGGCAATGCGTTGACCGTTGATGGTTAAGGCGTGCTGCGTGACCGCGCTCGCTTCTTCGGGCACGGGCGTGGCGGTGCTGGCCGAAGCGGCGGGCGTATTCGCCGCCCAGACGCGACCGGTGCAGGCGACTGCGAGCAGCAGCGCTCCAAGGATACGTGAAGCTTGCATGTTGGGTCTCCCGGATACGAATCACCCGCGTAACCGCGGGTGATTCAGGTTTTGGGTTTATTTGTCAGTCGTGTCGTAGAACTTGTCGAGATCCGCGTGGTACTGCGCGAGCGCCGGTACGTGCAGGTAGATCATGTGGCCCGAAGGGTAATAGTGGAACTGGATGTTCTGGTAAATCTCCGGCGGCAGGTCCAGATTGTCGATATCGAACTCGGTCTTGAAGAACGGCGTGGCCAGGTCGAAGTAGCCGTTGGCCGAGAACACCTTGAGATTGGGATTCTTGCGCATGGCGTCGCCAAGATTCGCGGCTACGTCCGGCAGCGGCGGCGTGCGGAATTGCTGGCGACCCGGCAAGCGGTGCTGCCAGTCCCACTCGCGGATGATCGGCCCCCAGCCGGTACGGTAGGCCACGTCGGACTGGTACTTGAGCTTGTTGATCACGTACCAGTTCCAGGCCGCGGTGTAGGCCGGGCTGATCGAGGTGTCGGACGGATCGTAATCCGGAAAGGTCTGCGCGTTGTCGGAATTGATGCCTTCGTAGCGCGCGTCGTAGCGGCCCAGGATACGGTCCTGGCCGCGCAGGAGCTCGGCGCGGAACTGCGTAGGCGAAACTTTCAGGTTGGAGTTCTTGAGAAAAGTCTCGCTCAAGCCCGTGTACTGGTGCAGCTTGGTGAGCACATCATTGTAGTCGGCCGGCGTCAGGCTCGAGCCTTGCATCAGCGCGTCGGCGTAGGTGCCGCGGGCGAAGGCGCGCACCTGCTCGAGGAACGGCGCGAGGTCGGCCGGCTTGTTCGGCAACTGGTTGTGATACCAGGCGATCGCGGCGTAGGACGGCAGGTAGGTGATGTATTCGAGGTTGGTCCCCGGCATGGTGTCGCCGTAGTTCAGGATGGTCGACTGCAGTGTCACACCGTTCAGTGCGATGCCGTTGTTTTGCAACCAGTCGGCAAGATTGGCCGAGCGCGTGGTGCCATAGCTTTCACCGAGCAGATACTTGGGCGAATTCCAGCGGTTGTATTCGGTGAGATAGCGTTTGATGAACTGTCCGAAGCTCGCGACGTCCTGATCCACGCCCCAGAACTCCTTGGTGGTGCCCTCGCCGACTACGCGGCTGTAACCCGTGCCGACGGCATCGATGAACACGAGATCGGACTTGTCGAGCAGCGAGTACTGGTTGGGCACGATGTCGTAGGGCGGCGGGGGCGTTGCCTGCGCATCGCCTGCCACCACGCGGAATGGGCCGAAGGCGCCCATCTCGAGGAACACCGACGAGGAGCCGGGGCCGCCGTTGTAGAGGAAGGTCACCGGCCGGGTGGCCGGATTGGCACCGTCCTGGGTGTAGGCCACGTAGAACATGGTGGCGGTCGGTTGGTTCTTGTCGTTGCGCAGCAGGATGGTGCTCGCGGTCGCGGTGTACTGGATGGTCTTGCCGTTGACGGTGACGCTGCCCTGGGTCACGGCCCGGATCTGTTTGGGCAGCGGTTTGGCGTTGGCGGCCACGCGCGCGCTCGCCCCCGCGGGCGGGTTCGCCGCGAAGCCGGGTGCGCCGATCAACAGTGCCAGCAACGGCAGGCAGGTGAGGGCTTTCTTCATGTGAGCTGACCTCCAGCGGGATTTTTGTCTTTAACAATGAGACAGGCGGATCGGGAATTCCTGGTACCGGCCCGACACCTATCTCGTGTCTGGGCAGAGCTTCGCAGCGGATGATAGCCATCCACTTCCGGCTCCGTGCTCACTGAATCTGGCATATTTGTAACGAATTGTAACCTCGGAAAACGCAAGCCGTTGAATCCTCGGCAAACTCGCTGCGACGCGCGTTGAACAAGCTTATGTTGGAGGCGGACACGTGCCGCAAAGTCGGCAGGCAAAAAAGAACACCCGCGTTGCCGCGGGTGCTCTCCTCAATCACCTCCATGTGCGCTTTTTATTGCTTGCTGGTCGAGTCGTAGAACTTGGCCAGATCGTCCTTGTAAGCTTTGAGGGTCGGCACATGCAGGTACAACATGTGGCCCGACGGATAGTAGTGATAGTGGATGTTCTGATAGATGTTGGCCGGCAAGTCGAGCTCCTGCAGGTCGTATTCGGTTTTAAAGAACGGCGTCGCAAGGTCGTAGTAACCGTTCGCCGAGAATACCTGCAGGTGCGGATTCTTGCGCATGGCATCGCCGAGGTCTGCGGCCACGTCCGGCAGCGGCGAGCCGCGTCCGAACGAGAAGAACCCCGGCATCTGATGGTGCATGTCCCACTGGAAGTCACCGTAGGCGGTGATGCGGTAGGACAGGTCGGTCTTGTACTTGAGCGTGTTCTTTACGTACCAGTTCCACGCGGAGGTATAGGCCGGACCGATGCCGGTGTCCGAAGGGTCATACTCCGGAAACGCCTGGGCGTTGTCGGAATTGATGCCTTCGTAGCGCGCATCGTAGCGGCCAAGGGTGAGTCCCTGGTCGCGCAACAGCTCGGCGCGGAATTGCGTGGCTGAAACCTTGAGGTCGGCGTTCTTCAGGAATCGCGCGCTCAGGCCCGTGTATTGCTGCAGCTTTGCGAGCACGTCCTGGTATTCGTTCGCCGGCAGGCTCGAACCCTGGAACAGCGCATCGGCATATTCGCCGCGCGCGAAGGCGCGCACCTGGTCGAGGAAGGACGCGAGGTCGGCCGGCTTGTTCGGCAGCTTGTTGTGATACCAGGCGATGGCCGCAAAGGACGGCAGGTCCGTTACGTAGCCCAGGTTGGTGCCCGGCATGGTGTCGCCGTAATTCAGAATCGTCGATTGCAGGGTCACGCCGGTGAGCGCCACACCATTGTTCTGCAGCCAGTCGGCAAGCCCCGCCGACCGTGTGGTGCCATAGGACTCACCGAGCAGATACTTGGGCGAGTTCCAGCGATTGTATTCGGTGATGTAACGCTGGATGAACTGCCCGAAGGCCGCGATGTCCGGGTCCACGCCCCAAAAATCCTTGCCCTGTCCCTGACCGGCAAGCCGGCTGTAGCCGGTGCCCATGGCATCCACAAATACGAGATCGGATTTGTCGAGCAGCGAATACTGGTTCGGCACGATCTGATAGGGCGCGGGCGGTGTGGCCTGAGCGTCGCTTACCACCACGCGCACCGGGCCGAAACTGCCCATGTGCAGCCACACCGAAGAGGAGCCGGGCCCGCCGTTGTACAAGAAAGTGACCGGGCGCTGGTTGGCGTTGGCGCCATCTTTCGTATACGCGACGTAGAACATGCTGCCGATAGGTTCATGTTTCTCGTTGTAGAGCAGCAGTGTACCGGCGGTCGTCGTGTACTTGATGCTCTGGCCGTTGATGCTCACGCTGCCTTGAGTGACCGCACGGGTTTCTGCGGGAACCGGAAGCCCTTTGGATTCCGGCTTGGCCATAGCGGCCCCTGGCGGTCCGGCGGCGAATACCGGAGTCGCGAGAACCAGGAGCAGCGCCAATGCTCGTATGCAGGCCAGGGTTTTCTTCATGACGAGCAATCTCCGATCGAGTATTAGACTGTGTCGACGCGCCTGGAAACAAACCTCGTCCACGAGTCATTTGATGTCGTGCGAGGTATGGGCGTTCGGCGGATGATACGCGTGCACAAACGCGCGAATATCGAATGCGAGCAGGTAAATTTGTAACGAATTGTTACGCTGATGCGCGGGCCACACGGACATCCGTTGCGACGCCGCACGTCGCAGTTTAAGTTTTTTGCTGTGGTGGATGTGCCCGATAGCGACAGCGATTGCCAGGCTAAGTTAACGCAGCGCTCGGTGTACGCGCGGGAACCAACTTGGACCTGGCCTGCGGCCTAACGTGCCTGCCTTCCGCGCAATGTGCAGCTACTGCGTGTCGTGTTGCACGCACCCTAGGCATCGCTTGAATATCCGCGAACCAATCTCAAACAGAAGCCGTTCAATTTAGAAATTTTGCGGGAATTTTAGATACGCATGAACGGGCACCGTGCACTCTAATTTGTACTTACCTGAAGCCGCGAGTGCCCATGCGCTCCCGCGACGGCAAGTCTCGTGACTGTACACGAGCGACATCGACCGAAATGCCGCGGGACTCGTTGTGCCCGGCGCGGGGTTGCATGCGTGGGTGGGCGACGAACATGTAACGAAATCTAACCACGAGACGGCTAACTCATTGAATCTTAGTTCAATGTTTCCCGCCTCGATTTAATTCATTACTATTTCTTTGCTCGAGGCACCGGAATCGGTGCTATACCTACCAACACAAGGGCGGCCGGATTTCAGGTCGCCCCGCCGACCATGGAGTCCCGGAGCAATCTGGGTTGGAGGTTGGAGTTGAACAGGAATCTCACCTATTCATTCGTTGCCGATATGGCTTCGGGCGTGGCGGCTCGCATGAGCGGACCGCGGGCGCGAATTGCCGGGCACATCCCGCCGGCTCAGGCGGCCTACCAACCACCAATGTTCTATACGCACGACGGCACGCGCTCCGCCGCGGCGAACCGTCAGCCGGATGCGTTGCTGCCGCCACGGCGTAGGCGCACAGGGATTCAGATGTTGCACGCACAGGCGGCGTGGGTCGCGGGTGCGGATGGAGGACGGGGCTTGCGTTCATGCTCAGGCGGAGATTTGGAACATCGGTAACAGGAGAACTGTCATGAAAATCAGGATTGCAGTATCCGCAGCCGCCGCTCTCGGCTTGCTCGTGTGCATGTCGGCCCCGGTCTTGGCCGCTCCATCCGATGCCGATGCGCCGGCGCTGGTAGTGGACCAATTTTTGACCGCGCCTGCACCGGTTTACTACCAGAGTGTGAATCGTTACCGCGAGCTCGAGTACAACAACAACGTGAAGATCTACAACCGTCTCACGGCTGTGAGTTTCACCAATCGCGCCGCGCAACCGATCAGCACGGTTACTTTTACATTTGCGGCTTACAGCCAGATGTACCGGCCAGTAATGAACAACGGTAACGCCGTGGTGAAACACCTGGTCGCGACCGGTCCATTTGCGCCGGGCGCGAAATATACGTTGGCGAATTCCCAGACCGTCTGGCAGCTCCCGCCCGGCAACGGGCTCGGCTGTGCGCTGCTGCAGGGGATTGAAATCAGCTACGCGGACGGCACGACGCAATCGGTGCCGGCGGCGGAAATCAATCAATACCTGGCGCCGCCCTTGAAGAACACCTGCGGTATTCCGGCGCGCGCACGTCAAGTTCCGGGTCACGTACGCGCCGGCCCGAGCGCCTTTATCCCCGGTGTTTATCCCGACATCGCTTTGCGCTCGAACGACCAGATTTATCGCCAGCCCTACGTGGCGCCGAGCGACACCCAGCCGCTGTGCGCCTTGAACAAGAAGGATACGCACATTTGCAGCGTAGCCTGGCTCGGAGAGCGGCGCACGGGTTCACACCTGTCCCGCTGAGGACCCGATGCACGTGCGTTATACGGGCAGGTCGGCCGCATGTTTTGTGTATGGCGCAGGTGCGGGTTTGAGAGCCTGCGGATATTTTCATGAACGGTGGTAACCGCTGTCGTTTGCCAAAGGAGAATTGATAAGAAGAGGAAATATTTTCGGATGGTCTTGGGCCTGGGTCCGGAGCGTCGCGTCGCTCGTGACGGCCGGTACGGTCCTGGCGTCCCGGCCACTCGCTCCGGCGACGGC
>JBOIBB010000028.1:0-3957 GCA_050739335.1 Gammaproteobacteria bacterium | reverse complement strand
ACCGGCGGCTTTACGATTTCCTCATCCGCAGCGCCGCCGACGCCGGTCAGGGGCTCGCGCTGATGAACACAGCGCACCGCCCGGCCTGAGGGCCAAGCGTCGCCGGCTCACCAGGCGCCGCGGTGCTCGGGAATGCGCGCAATCAAGGGCAGGCATACCACCAGCAACAGCGCGGCGGCCAGGTAAAACCAGGCCTGCACCGTTCCTGAGTTATGCGCACCCGCGATCACTGCAGTCGCGATCGAAATTGTGATGATGGAACCGATCTGCAGGCACATCGAGCGCAGTGCCGCGAGCGTCGAGGAGTGCTCGACGGCGAGCTGCAACCCGGCATTGCGGCTCGCCGGGTTGATGGTGCCACCGCCCGCGCCCACGAGGAAAGCGGCACCGGCCAGCCAGGCGTAAGGCGTCAGGTGCGCGAGCGGCCGGAGTGCCAGCAGGCCGATGCCGATCACGATGATGACGCTACCTATATATAGAGGCGCCCGGTAGCCGGTGCGGCGGATGGCCAGTGCCGCGCCGACCGACAAGAGAATGGTGGCGGCACCCTGCGCAATCAGCAGCGTGCCGGAACGCAGGGCATCGATACCGTAGCGGTTGGCCGCGTACAGAGGAATCAAGGCCACCACCCCGAGCGTGATGCCGCCAAACAATCCGTTGATGAGATTGACCGCGCCGAAACCCGGGCCGTGGATAAGGCGCGGCCGGATGAAAGGCTCGGCGGCGCGGTTTACATGGTGGAAAAACCATCCGAACGCGACAATCGCCGCGGCCACGGGCGCCACAACGAGTGGCGACCAGAAACGCGCCCCGGGTTGACCAAAAGCGCTCGCGGCCAACATGATGGCGAGCAAGCCCGCGCCGAGCAGCAGCATTCCTGGAGCATCCATGGCAAAGCGACGGCCCCGGACGAGCGGCCGGTCGCGGGGAATGTAGCGCAGCACCAGTGCAATCACCGCGAGCCCGATCGGTACATTCACGAAAAACACGCCGCGCCACGACCAGTAGGTCACAAACAGTCCGCCAAAGATCGGGCCAATCATCGCGCCGACCGGGAACACACTGCCGAACAGGCTCACGGCCTTGTCGCGCGCGTCGCCGAAATAGTCGACGATGATGCCCGTGGCCGAGGGTGTAAAACCCGCGCCCCCGGCGGCCTGGATGGCACGCAGCACGATCAAGACGTAAATATTGTCGGCGAGCCCGCAGCAGAGCGAGGCCAGCGTGAACACGATGACGGACGCAAGGAACACCCGTCGCCGCCCGAACTGTTCGCTCAAGCGGCCGCTGATCGGCAGCATCAACACAAAACCGAAGGAGTACGCGGTAAGCGTCCAGCCCGCCCAGTTGATCGAGGTGCCGAGACCGTGCTGCAGCGCGTGCAGTGCCGTGGCGACGATGGTCGAGTCCACCGACATCATGAGCAGTGCAAGTGCCACGATCGAGAACACCAGCGTCCGGCGAACCGGCACCGGTGGCGGGTGCACGGGTCCGGTGGCGGCGGCGTGCTGGCTGGTCAAACTCGGGTTTCTGGCATCCACAAAATCACACTGGCTTGGCGGCGGCGAGCCCTGTTGCCTTCGCGCTGCGCTTGTGTGACACGCCGGGCGGCATCAACGGCAGCGATCTTCCCCACGCAGACAGGCGCTACAAGAATATTGGAATGCTCCGGCGAGCGGCGCCACGGCGGGGTACACATCCGCGATGCGCTTGTCCAAGATGCCGCAAATTATAAAGGTATGCGGAATTTACTGTTGGGTTGGAATCTGAGTCGGCAAGGCCCCGCATCAGCAGGTCCAATAAGCCGGTTTCTAATGTTGAATCAGGACGGATACGCTAGGATGCGCGAATCTTCCGCGAGCCTATGCGCGTGCGAATCAGGAACAACGTCAGCAATAGCCACATAGCGATCAGGCCGAATGCGCCGCCTCCGCCGCCCGAGCTACTGGGATTGCTTACCGGAGGTGGTGCGGGCGGAGCAGGAGGAGGGTTGTCCCAGTTATTGGAACTCTCGAACACGTACGCTTCACCGGCTCCTTGGTGCGTCGGGATCTGCATCGGCGGCGGCGGAGTCAGACCGCCCGGTTGCGGTGCACCTATCAATATCACAGCTCCATCAGATGACAGAGCTACACTGTTACCAAATGCATCCTCGAAATAATTACTTTGGCTATAGCCGCTCGCTGCCGGATCGAGCAGCGTCGTTGCCGGAGTCACCATCCATGCGCCATTCGATTGCGTGTAGATGTACACCGCGCCTAAACCGGTAAGTCCGTCCAGAGTTTGGTTGGGGTTCCCGTTTACCGCGACCGTACCGTCAGCGGAAAGCGCAACCGTACTTCCAAACTGCTGGCTCTGCGGACTCGTGGTTTGAAACGACACCGCCGGTGCCGCTGGCCAAGTTGTACCACTGCTGTTATACAAATAAAAGATTCCCTGAAAATTGTTAGCCGGGCCCGAGGGATTGCCTACGCTCCAAGCGCCAAATAGAGCAGTGGTGCCAGCCGCGGACAGTGCAGCGCCCGAACCTACGCCAGCGATACCTGTCCATGGCGCCTTTAAAGTTGATGCAGGAGTCGCGTTCCAAGCTCCATTTGACTCTGTGTACATATATCCAAACGCACCGCCAGATCCTGCGGACGCACTTGGCCCCACAATTGCTACACTTGCATTCTCTGACACTGCGACGCTGGTTCCAAACTCCTCAAGAGCCACATCACGCGGACTGTTGATGGTAGCCGTGGGCGTGCTCGACCACAGGCCGTTTTGCTGTTGAAAAATATAAGCGGCCCCTACACCGATTATTTGACCGGGATTTACGAAAGGCGCCCCTACCAGCAGGATGTTGCCATTTCCGGAGATGGCCAGAGCCTGTCCAAAGCCGTCTCCGTACGTGCCGCCGTCTGAGGTATCCGGATCGTTTAATACAGCAGTCGGCGTGGTCGGCCAGACACCGTTTGCTTTGCTATAGACGTAAACTTTCATCGCCAACGGGGCTGCCACCGCCAGGGTAGAATCATCCGTAGAAATCGCCAAGGCTCCTCCAAAGTCGGCTAACGAATCCAAGCCTGGGTTGAGAAGCGCCAGTGTGGGCTGCTGCGCCCACACGCCATTGTCCGAGGTATAGAGATAGACCTCGCCAAGGTCTGCGATACCATCGGCAGCTACACCGGGAGCACTGATCCATGCCTCGGTCCCGTCCGAAGAGATGGCAACAGTCACCCCGAAAGCGTCACCGACCGTACCGTCCGGGTGGTGGAACACCGCCGCCGGAGCAATGGGCGACGGATTGCCGGCGGCCGAAGCTAACCCGCCGCCGGCAATAAACACCACTGCGGCGAATACGATCGTCGCTAATCTAATCGAGTTCTTCATGCGCCCGTTCCGGTGACCTCGGGCGCAATGCAGGACTGGCTCGTGAAATAGGTAGTAGCGTACTGGCTCGACACACTCGCGTTGGTTGCTTGCACGCGCACGTTCACCAATGTGTTCGGTCGAATGCCCTTGATGATCCCGTCCGCAGGACCGGACACCCAACCTATTCCCTGTTCCGGTTCATCCCACTGGAAATTGTAGCCAGTAGGTGTACCGATCACGGGCGCGTCCCAGCTTACCTTGTACTCATCCGTATTTTGCACACACCCGAAATACTCATCGGACAAGTTTTGCGGTGGCGAGAGAGCAATTCCGCCATCGATATGCGTCAGAAACTCGGACGCATTGAGCGACCCCCAGCCGGTCGGGTGGTCCCAGCCCGGACCCGCGCCGAAAGCACCGTTGCTTCCCGATGTGACGTCATGGAAATCGGTGCTGTAGTTGGCACTGTTCGCGTCCGCGTAGATATCCGGATCGGCCGCGCCCATGTCTTCTCCGCCCGCGAGCGAAATCCAGTCGGCGGCCAAAGCGGCAAGCTGCGGAGCAACAAAACTGGTGCCGCCTATGGGTGCTTGCCAACCG
>JBOIBB010000027.1:0-1571 GCA_050739335.1 Gammaproteobacteria bacterium | reverse complement strand
GAGCTACACCCTGGCCTTGCCGGGAAACAGCGAGGTGCGTTCCGTCAACCCGGTGGTCGGAGAAACCAACGATGGTTATCTCAACGTTATTCGCGAGCGCAAAGTCACCGACCAGGACGTACTCGATGCGATTGAATCCGCCAAGACCGGTCCGGTCGAACAAGGCGACGTGGGCGCCGGCACCGGCACGGTGGCCTTCGGCTTCAAGGGCGGGATCGGCACCGCTTCCAGAAAACTACCGGAATCGCTCGGCGGTTACACCGTCGGCGTGCTGGTGCAGACCAACTTCGGCGGCGTGCTGCAGGTTGACGGGGTTCCCATCGGCAAGTTGCTGCACAAGTACTACCTGAGCGACAAACTGGATACCGCTCCGTCGCCCGACGGTTCCTGCATGATCATCGTGGCGACCGATGCACCGCTCGGTTCACGCAACCTCAAGCGGCTCGCCAAACGCGCGATCCTGGGTTTCGGCCTTACCGGCGGTATCGGCTCGAACGGCAGCGGCGATTACGTGATCGCGTTTTCGACCAATGCCGCAGTGCGCATCCCCTACCAATCCAAAAGCCCGACGCGCGCAATCAGCGTGCTAAGAAACGATGCCATGTCGCCACTGTTCATGGCCACGATCGAAGCGACCGAAGAAGCCATCATCAACTCGCTGTTCCATGCCCGGACCATGACCGGCCGGGATGGCCACACGGTCGAAGCGCTGCCGGTCGACAAGGTTTTGCAGCTCATGGAACGCTTTGGTCCGCCGAAGACGAACGCTGGCGGTCACGCAGACGCAGGTCCGCAGATCAAATAGGAGACAGGCCAGGTAACCGGTCCGGGCAAAAAAGCAGCGTTCCTTCTATTTGCCGTTTGCAGGAAACGAGCGCACCGGCAAGGGCACATTGCAGACATCGATCTTGCCGGCCTTGTGGACGAACCACGGATTGCCGCGGTTGCGCCGCGCTTCGATCAACGCGGCAAACGTCGGCGTGTCGGTACGCAAGGCCTCGAGGTGCATGCGCTCGTTCGCGGGCAGATCCGCAGCGAGCCGCACGCGCAGAATTTTCGTATCGTGCGCGGGATTCCGGTAGAAACCCAGCGGCCCATTGCCGCGCGGCAAAGCCGACAGATATTGCATGCCTTGCACCACGCGTCCGACCAGAGCGACGTTGCGGTCGAGTTGGCGCGGCGCCTGGCCGATCACGGCGTAGAGTTCGGCGCCGGAGCCGGATTCGGGCGCATTGTCACGTCCGACACCGACCATGCCATAGCAATGCACCAGCCAGGTCTTGCCGCTTGCGGGGTCGCGCGCTGCAGGGAATCCGTCGCTGAATCCGACTTCCGGTGCGTACACGTCGCCGTCGGGCAGACGCGTGAATGGAAGACCGGGCGTGATGTCGCGCTCGAATTCCGGCGGCAGCGTCGCCTTGGCCTTGCCGAGCGCCCGTGGCGGATGGCTCGCGTGGGCGGCTTCGGCCGCGGGGTCGGCCCATTGCACCACGAAGTCATCCTGCACGCGCACGATCGCGAGTCCATCCCAATAATGTTCACGCGCGAGCGTG
Organism: Gammaproteobacteria bacterium; assembly: GCA_050739335.1. Lineage (GTDB taxonomy): Bacteria > Pseudomonadota > Gammaproteobacteria > Natronospirales > REEB76 > REEB76. Next base: position 18 of record JBOIBB010000027.1, on the reverse strand, counting down.
CGGATGTTCGCGACATGC
>JBOIBB010000026.1:0-1696 GCA_050739335.1 Gammaproteobacteria bacterium | reverse complement strand
TTAGCCCGGATAATTCACGAACGATGAGGAAACAAAAGCTCCGAGTGTGGTCCAAAGGCTATGAAACAAGGCAATTGGGCACACGAGGATCTCTTGTATGGGAGACGATAGCACGGGACAGAGTGTTGTGTTCAGCGATCTATTCGGCAAGCCGCTGGTCGCGCAATTTGATCAGGCACAGGCGAGCAGTGACGGGGGTGCGGTGCTGCTGAAAGCGGCCGATACACGGCTTGGATTGAGTGCGCGGCTGGCGGCGTACCTGGAAGATGGGCGGCAAGCCGGCAAGGTACGCCACGCGATGCAGGAGCTGTTCCGCCAGCGGATGTTCGCCATCGCCTGTGGCTACGCGGATGGCAACGATGCGGCGCGGTTGGCGCACGATCCGATACAGAAGCTGTTGTGTGATCGTGCTCCCAGCGAAGACGAGGCGCTCGCTTCGCAGCCGACACTCTCGCGCTTTGAGAACGCGGCGGGTCGCGGGGAGCTTTATCGGCTGGGCGAAGCGCTCGCGGCGAGCGTGATCGAGCGCCACCGCCGCCGGCTCGGCAGCCGGGGCGTGCGCCGCGTGACTATTGATCTGGACCCGACCGATGACCCGACGCACGGTGAGCAGCAGTTGAGCTTCTTCAACACCCACTACAATGGTTGGTGCTACCTGCCGACGGCGGGGTTCCTCACGTTCAACCAAGAACCCGAGCAGTACTTGTTCGCCTATGTACTGCGTGCGGGTAACGCTCACGCCAAGCTTGGGGCGGTCGGCATTCTGAAGCGGGTCATCGAGCGGCTGCATGTGGCCTTTCCCCGGACGCGTATCCGGGTGCGACTCGATGGAGGCTTTGCCTGCCCCGAACTCTTCGAGTTCCTGGAAGCGGCGCGCGTCGAGTACGTGGTGGCGATGGCGGAAAACGCGGTACTTGCACGCAAAAGCCTGAAGCTGTTGCGCACGGCACGCCGCCTCTCGCGGGCGAGCGGCGCGACCAAGCACGTGTACGGGGAATGTAACTATGCGGCGGGCACTTGGTCGCACAAACGGCGTATCGTCATCAAGGCCGAAGTGGTACGCCTCGCCGGACGCGAACCCAAGGACAACCCACGCTTTGTCGTAACGAACCTCACGAGTTCGCCGCAGCACCTCTATGAGAACGTCTACTGTGCGCGCGGCGAGATCGAGAATCGCATCAAAGAGCTGCACTGGGGTCTGGAGATTGACCGCACGAGTTGTACGCGCTTTCTCGCCAATCAGCTGCGGGTGCTCGTCACTGCCGCCGCCTATGTCTTGATGCAGGAACTGCGCCTGAAAGCGCAGGGGACCGCCTTCGCCCGCGCTCAGGTCTGGACACTACGCGAGCGGCTCTTGAAGCTTGGCGCGTGGCTCGAAACCTCCGTGCGCCGCATCGTATTGCATCTGCCCGACTCGTGCATCGACCGGCGCGCGTGGTGCCAGCTCGCCCGCGCTCTCGGCGCTGCCCCTGCTTGAAGCTAGCCCTCGGCCGATACCCAGAACACGGCTCACACCGAGCCGGGTCGGGTCACTGCGCCCGGCAAACGTACCGGCTACACTGCGCGTGCTAAAAATCGCCGCGCAAGCCGAAACTCACCCCGCCTGCGGACTTATGCATTACCACCGCGAACCAAATGACACTACTGCTCCGTAGCCCGCCTCAAATTGACACCGTTCGTGAATAAAGCGGGTTAG
>JBOIBB010000025.1:0-5325 GCA_050739335.1 Gammaproteobacteria bacterium | reverse complement strand
CAGTACACCGAACGCTCCTGGCTGAGCCGCGCCGAAGCGGTGCTGGTGCACGATATGTTGGTGATTGCCTTGCCGGGCAGCGCGACCGCGGCGGCGCAGGGCATGGATATTCTGGCGCCGATCCTCGCGCATGCTCTGGATATGACCAAAGGCGCAGGCCACGGACACGAGAAGGGCTGATTTATCTGCGCGTGACGCGACCGACAGTCCGAGGCATTGAGGTTGTAACTCCGCGCCGTGAATCGGATGGCCTGAAATTGCGATGCTTACGCGGCCGCACTCGCTTTCGTTTTGATTTCCCGTCGGCGGCTGTGCGCTATATAATTCGCGCGCCTCCTGCGAGCCCGCCTGCAGGTTCCCCAGCGTAAATCCTTAATTTTTCTAGGGGTATGACCGTGGCACACCACGACATGCAAGAAGAAACTAAGCGTCTGGACCGCAAGTTCATGAACCGCTTTTCGGTGGTTCTGGGCATTTTGGCGCTCATGGTTATCGCCATGTTCTGGATCGCGCACTTCACGTCCAAGGCTTCGCCTGGCTCTTACGACATCAACGATCCCACGGTGCAGCGGCCGGTCAACGAACGGCTGGCTCCGGTGGGTGCGCTGCAGATTGCCGGGCAGTCCGAGACGCAGGCGAGTGCAACACCACCCTCGCCGGGTGCGGCTGCGGCTCCCGCGGCGGTCGGTGCGGCCGCTTCGGCTGAAACTGGTCGGCAGATTTGGCAGGGGACGTGCTCTGCTTGTCACCAGACCGGAGTTCTGGGTGCGCCGAAGATTGGCGACAAGGCCGAGTGGGCACCGCATCTCGCCAAAGGGTTCCCAGTTTTGGAAGATCACGCGCTGCACGGCTTTCTGCAGATGCCCGCCAAGGGTGGCAATCCCTCGCTCAGCGACGCCGAAGTTGTGAAAGCGCTGGAGTACATGATCAGCCAGAGCGGCGGCGCTAACCTGGTGCCGAAGGGCAAGCAATAATTTCGGCGCGAATCGAAATAAAAAGGCCGCTCCTTGAGCGGCTTTTTTGTGGCTCGGGGATTGCTCCGTGCGGGATCGAGTTCGCGCGAGGCGGCACCGGGATCGCAGGCGGTTGCGCGTTCCTTCAGGAATCCGCCAGCAGCGCGCGCAGGGAGGCGATGCGCTCGCGGCCTTGTGTGAGACGCTGTTCGTCGCTTTGCGGCACGCGGCCGTCTTCGTGCACCAATTCCTCGGCCGGCAGCTCCGCGAGAAAGCGGCTGGGTTCGCACTCGTGGTTTGCGCCGTACTGGCGGCGGTGCTGCGCGTAGCTGAACGTAAGCCTGCGCTGCGCACGCGTGATGCCGACGTAGGCCAAGCGCCGCTCCTCTTCGACGTTCTCGCCGTCGAGACTGTTGTGGTGCGGAAGCAGTTCCTCCTCCATGCCCACCAGGTAAACATGGGGAAATTCAAGTCCCTTGGCGGCATGCAGCGTCAGCAATTGCACGGCATCGTGATCCTGTTCTTCGCGCCGGCGGTCAAGGAGGTCCATGAGCGAGAGCTGCGCGAGCGTGTCGCTCAAAGAGCGCGCGTCATCGGCAGCGCCGGCCGGCTGTTCCAGCCACGCAACAAAGGCATGGACGTTTTCCATGCGCCTGTCGGCGGCCTTGGGATCGCGCGCGTTGTCACGCACCCAAGCTTCGTAACCGGTGTCATCAACAAGTTCGCGCGCGACTGTGGCCACTGGCTCACGCTCCGCATGTTCGGCGAGCCTCGAAAGCCAGCAGGCGAACTCCTGCAATTTCTCCGCGCCGTGCACCGCCAGCTCCGCGTGCAGACCGGGCTCGAAACAGGCGGAGAACAGGCGCAGATTGTGGGCGCTCGCGAAACCCGCGAGTTTCTCGAGCGTCACCGCGCCAAGTTCGCGCCGCGGTACGTTGACGATGCGCAGGAAGGCACTGTCGTCCTCGGGGTTGGCCAGCAGGCGCAGATAAGCGACGAGATCGCGCACCTCGGTGCGCTCGAAAAACGAACTGCCGCCCGAGACTTCGTAGGGAATATGCCGGCTGCGCAGCGCCTGCTCGAAGACGCGTGCCTGATGGTTGCCGCGGTAGAGTACCGCGTAGTCGCTCCAGTGACTGTGGCGGGTCACTTTATCTGCGGCGATGTCGTTCACCACACGCTCGGCTTCGCCGGCCGCATCTTCGCAGGCGAGCACGCGTAAGGGGTCGCCTTCGGGCCGCTCGCTCCACAGGCGCTTTTCGAACACGTGCGTGTTGTGGCCAATCAGCGCATTCGCGACGCGCAAAATACGCGCCGCCGAGCGGTAGTTCTGTTCCAACTTGATGAGTTTGAGTTTGGGGTAATCCGCGCGCAGTAGCTTGAGATTCTCCGGCTGGGCGCCGCGCCAGGAATAAATGGACTGATCGTCATCGCCCACCACGGTGAACGCCGCGCGTGCGCCCGCCAACAGTTTGAGCAGCCGGTATTGGGCCGCGTTGGTGTCCTGGTATTCATCCACCAGCAAATAGCGCAAGCGTTCCTGCCAGGCTGCACCGAGATCGGCATGCTCTTCGAGCAGGCGCGCCGGCCGGACGATGAGGTCATCGAAATCCATGGCGTTGTAGGCCTGCAGGTGTCGCTCGTAGTCTGCGTACAAGCGCGCGGTGCGCAACGCGAGTTCATCGGTCGCGTGTTTGAGTGCGCCGTCCGGTGGCACCAGCGCGTTCTTCCACGCGGAAATTTGCCACTGCGCGGCTTCGAGCACAGCCGCGCGTGCTACGTTTTCGGCTTTTAACAGTTCGCGCAGGAGCGCGAGGCTGTCTTCCGCATTGAAGAGCGTGAAGTTGCGCCGGTACCCAATGCGTGCATGTTCCTCGCGCAGGATACGCATGCCGAGGGAGTGAAATGTGGATACCTGGAGCGCGCGCGCCTGCTCCGCGCTCACCCGCTCCGCGACGCGCGCTCTCATTTCCCGCGCGGCTTTGTTGGTAAACGTGACCGCAGCCAGTTGTTCCGGTCGGTAGCCGCCATGCTGCACGAGGTGGGCGAGCTTGAGCGTGATGACGCGGGTCTTGCCGCTACCCGCGCCGGCGAGTACCAGCAAGGGCCCGTTCAGGTAGGTGACGGCGGCGTATTGCTCGGGATTAAGCTGGGGCGAGGGCTGGGTACCGGAACGCGGCATGGCAGACATTCTAGGGACCGGGGCTTCTGGACGGCAGTCTTGTGCGCGTCGCAAATTTATGTGCGGCGGTCCTTGACGGTTTTATGCGTTAGTCTAAACTAATGGTTAGTGAAGACTAACGTAAAACTCAAGGTGCAGGCATTGGGGGATCCGACTCGTCTGGCCATCTTTGAGCGTCTGGAGGGCGGGCCGTTGGCGGTCGTGGAGATTGCCGAGGATCTGCCGGTGACACGCTCCGCCGTGTCTCAGCACTTGAAGGTGCTCAAGGAGGCGGGCTTGGTGACCGATCAGCGCGCTGCCAACCGCCGGATTTATCAGATCAACCCCAAGGGCGTCGCGGAGTTGCGCGATTATTTCGACCAGTTCTGGCAGGAATCCCTGCAAGCGTTTAAACAATCGGCAGAAAAATCCTGGAAGGAGAAATCCAAATGAGCGATGTCATGGTCAAGCCGGCGGTCATCCCGTCCGTACGCCACACCGTCATCGTGGACGCGCCACGCGCACATGCCTTCGAGGTGTTCACCCGCGGACTGGACACCTGGTGGTTCCGCGATCATTCCATCGGCAAAGAGCCTCTGAAAGAAGCCGTCATGGAACCGCGTCAGGGCGGACGCGTGTTTGAACGTGGCATCCATGGCGCCGAGTGCGACTGGGGCCGGGTGCTGGTGTGGGAACCGCCCGTACGCCTGGTGGTGTCCTGGCAAATCCAGCACGACTGGGATTTCGATCCCGATCCCGCCCACGGCAGCGAGTACGAAGTGCGCTTCACTGAAGAAGCGCCGACGCGCACGCGCGTGGAGTTCGAACACCGCCACTTCGAGCGTCACGGCGCCGCGGGCCAGAAGATGCACGATGCGGTAACCACCGGCTGGGCCAAGCTGCTCGCGGCCTACGCCAAAACTGCGAGCGCAGCTTAGCTCCGCGTCGCCAATTCAAACAACAACCCAAAACGGAGAAATTCCATGGCCGATATTCTGCATCTCATCAAGATCCGTGCACCGCGCGAACGCGTGTACCAAGCACTCGCCACCGTCGAGGGTGTCCGCGCATGGTGGACACGCGATGCCGATCTCGACGCCAAGGTCGGTGGCTCCGGCGAATTCCGCTTTGCGGAAGGCAAGCGCATTACCAAAGTGAGAATCGAGGAACTGAAGCCGCCCTCGCGTGTGGTATGGAAAGCCATCTCTGCACCTATTGCGACGTGGGCGGATAGCTCCATCAACTTTGATCTGCAGGCCGACGGCGATAGCACCACCCTGCGCTTCGCACAGCGCGGCATCCAACAGGCCGATGACCAGTTTGCGATGTCCACCACGGCTTGGGGCAGCTTTCTCCTCAGCCTGAAAGAATATCTGGAAACCGGCAGGGGTACGCCGCATCCGGATGATCCTTTATCACGTGCGGCTAATCCCTGAGACGCTTTGGGACTGCCGATTTGACGCCAGACAAACCGGGATATTCATCCGAACAATTTATAAACGAGACGCGAGACACGGAGCGATCCTGGCCAACGTAATGCTTGGAAACTATACCGCCGTAATTGCCGCGCATGCAGAACAGGACTGGATTCGTAAATTTTATTGCGAGGTTCTGGGCTGCAAAATTAGGGTGAATAGCGACGCAGTGGATCGTTTTCAATTGGGTGAATTTCACTTCTGTTTTGTCTGGCAGAACGCAGCTCTCAGCGATGGCGATTTTATGAAAGCCATTTACCTGGAACTCAAGGCCGATCAGGTCGAGGAAATGCAGCAAAAAATCCTCGGCTTCGGCGTCAAGAGACTCGATGTGCCTGACCTGCACCTTTATTTTCAGGCGCCCGGCGGGCAGGTGTTTCGGATCGTGGGGGCCAACGAAGACCTCTCTGCGTATGAGGGCTCACTTTCATCAAGACCTGGGTCACCCGCATCAGCGAACCAGGGATAGGTGGCTGCTGTCTGAATCAACTTTTCTTTGGGGAGAAGATCATGGCTCGCAAATTGTTATCAGTATTGCTCGGACTGACTGGCCTGCTCATTGGATTGGGCGCTTTCGGCCACAGCTTCATGGGCCGCAAGACACTGGACGCCGGCTTGGCTCGCGTGGCACTCGATGTGCACACCGACAAGCTGATTTACCTGGTGTGGTATTTCTGCGGCGGTTGCATGCTGGTGTTCGGCCTGCTGGTGATCGCGAGCGCTTGGTACGCGTGGC
>JBOIBB010000024.1:0-51414 GCA_050739335.1 Gammaproteobacteria bacterium | reverse complement strand
CCGTTACTCCGCACGGTTTGCTCCACAATGGCTTTACGCCCCGGCGCGAACTTCGCACGCCTACGATGACTCCGGCCTGCTACATTCGCTGGGGCTACCGCAGGCTCTTCGCCTCGCGCTTCGCGCTTCCATGGCTCATCGATTGATGCGGATGCTATGCTGCCCAGCCCGGTCGCCCTTGAGTGCCTCGAGCCGATTGCCCGGCGGTACCCTCAGATCATCGAGGCGGGCTGCACGATGCAGATACAGCAGACGGCGGCGCGCCACACGTTCAATGGCTCGAAACCGCGGCACAGGCTGATCTGCAAACAGCGCCTCAGTATCCTTACCGCGGAAGGAGCAGATCATGCGCGCAGAGTATTACGGACAACGTAATATATCAACCGGCTGGCGTGCACGGCACAGACATGCGCAAACATTATCCGTACCATAGCGCCCTTACAAAATGAACCCGGAGCATGATCGAATGAAAGTCTTGGTTATCGGCGGCGGTGGACGCGAGCATGCGCTCGCCTGGAAGCTCGCGCAGTCGCCGCGCGTCACGCAAGTGTACGTGGCGCCCGGCAACGCGGGCACCGCCCACGAAGCGAAATGCCGCAACCTGGATATCCCCGCCGACAACGTCACCAGTTTGCTCGAGTTTGCACAAGCACAGCGCATCGGCTTGACCGTGGTTGGCCCTGAGCAACCGCTGGTGGCCGGCGTTGTGGACCGGTTTCAACAAGCCGGCCTGAAGTGCTTCGGCCCGACACAAGCCGCCGCACAACTCGAGGGTTCCAAAGCGTTCGCCAAGGATTTTCTCGCGCGGCATCACATTCCGACGGCCGAATACGGTACGTTCACCAAGATGGATACGGCGCTCGGGTATTTACGCGAGCGCGGTGCGCCAATCGTGATCAAGGCCGACGGCTTGGCGGCGGGCAAGGGTGTCATCGTGGCCGAGACGCTTGCCGAGGCCGAGCACGCGGTGCGCGACATGCTCGCTGGCAATGTCTTCGGTGAGGCGGGGCATCGCGTGGTGATCGAAGAGTTCCTCGCAGGCGAGGAAGCGAGTTTCATCGTCCTGGCAGATGGCCAACACGCCTTGGCGCTCGCCACCTCGCAGGATCACAAGCGCGTGGGCGATGGAGACACCGGCCCCAACACCGGTGGTATGGGCGCGTATTCGCCGGCGCCGGTAGTGACGCGCGAAATCCACGCGCGCATTCTGCGTGAAATCATTCAGCCGACCATCGACGGCATGGCCGCCGACGGTATGTCCTACACGGGTTTTTTGTATGCGGGACTGATGATCGACAAGAGCGGCCAGCCCCGCGTCATCGAATTCAACTGCCGCAGCGGCGATCCGGAAACCCAGCCCATCATGATGCGGCTCAAGTCCGATCTGGTGGAGCTGTGCGAAGCGGCGCTCGCGGGCCGGCTCGATCGCGCCACGGCAAAATGGGATGTGTGCTCTGCATTCGGCGTGGTGCTGGCAGCGGAAGGTTATCCGGGGAAATACGGCAAGGGCGATGCAATCGAAGGTTTGGCCTTTCCCGTGACAGGCAACGTCAAAGTGTTCCACGCCGGCACTGCCGAACGAAACGGCCGCATTGTCACAAACGGTGGCCGCGTGCTCTGTGTCACGGCTCTCGGCGATACACTCGCAGATGCTCAGGGCCGCGCATACGCAACGGCCGGGCAGATCTCATGGCCGGGACGTTTTTTCCGTCGTGATATCGGCTGGCGCGCACTGGCGCACGATCGCGACTAGAATCGCGCGACCATGATCAACCGCAGAACGCCAATATACCCTCGGTAGCAAAACGGAGATTCGTCGGGCACTTGACGCCGCTGCGCCGGCCAGCGCGAAGCAATCCTCACCTTGTACACATAGAGTCAGAACTGATACATGATGCCGAGTGATGTCAGACTCACATTGAAACTGCCTATGGGGAGATCGTGGCCCAGGCCCGCGTAGCGGTCCCAGCTCAAGCGCGCCGCCCAGTTGCTGGCAAATGACCACCGCACGCCCAACCCGTAAGTAAGCTCGGTGTCCTGGCTGGTGTCGCTCGAGTTCTGACAAAAACAGGAATTGTAGGGAGGAATTAGCGTAAACCTTAAACTCAGTTCAGAAGCGGCGCGAATGCCACCGGCACGCACGAATATCGCCCACTGATCGGTGAAAGGATAGCGGCCTACGGCCTCTAGCACCCAGCCGTGTGCGCTGAGCTCGGCGTTGAGTATGTAGGATTGGGCACAAATTATCCCACAGGTCCACCCGCCAGGAGTAGCTCCCAGTTCCGTGGTACTGCCGGTGACCTCGCTCAAATGTACGTAGCCGCCTTCGACTGAGAAAGTGCCGTCGAAGTTGTATCCAGCGGTTAGCCGGTAGCCGGAATCGGTGTCGCCAAAGCCCTGAGGAACCACCACCCCGGGGCTGTTCATGCCAGTGAAGTGGGACTGCCCGGCATCCGCTCCGACATACCAACCGTCATCGGCCGCCCGCGCGGCTAACGAAACAAGCGCTAGTCCGCCCGCCAGTATGGCAATGCAAAGCAGCCGCGTAGGAACTCGGTAATGCGGGCCAAGCACGGCAGCACTGCACTGAAAAAGCGAACGATTCATGATGACACTCCCTTGAAATAACGCGTTGGATACTACCCCCCCCCCGAGCTACCACGTCAAGCAATCATTCCCTTTTCCACGTCGTCCCACCCGCGCGATCTTCCAGCAAGATGCCGGCCGCGATCAGTTCCGCGCGGATGCGATCAGCCTCTTTCCAATCCTTGGCCTTTCTAGCTTCATTGCGCTTAGCAATCAGCTCTTCGATTCGCTTCTCTTCTTCACACTGGGCGCCACGTCGCACGACCAATGTAGCGGACATACCCGATCTAATTTCAATTTTAGCCGCAAGACTAACCTTAAAATGTTCTTCTGGGTCGCTCTGAAGCAGGCCCAAAACTCTACTGAGTTCGACTGACAGGCCCACCAGATCTGCAGCATCCGTTCCAGTTTCGCGCCGCCGGTTGATTTCACGCGCTAGATCGAAGAGCACGCTGATCGCGACCGGCGTATTGAAATCGTCGTCCATGGCCTGCGCAAAGCGCCCCCGAAATTCGCTCTCTCGCGGTGCTGGCCCGGCGCTCACGCCCCGCAACGCGGTATACAGACGCGCCAGGCCGGCGGCCGCTGCATCCAGCGACTGGTCGGTGTAATTCAGCGGGCTGCGGTAATGGCTGTTAAGAATGAAATAGCGCACCACTTCAGGCTTGTACTTCTTCAGTATCTCTCGCACGGTGAAGAAATTGCCGAGCGACTTCGACATCTTCTCTTCATCCACCTGCACGAAGCCGTTGTGCATCCACAGGTTCACGAACTTCTCGCCGGTCGCCGCTTCGGACTGGGCAATTTCGTTCTCATGGTGCGGAAACTGCAGGTCCAGCCCTCCGCCATGGATGTCGAAGTGATTACCGAGCGCCTGGGTGGACATGGCCGAGCACTCGATGTGCCAGCCCGGGCGCCCCGGGCCCCAGGGTGAGTCCCACGATGGTTCGCTGGGCTTCACGGATTTCCACAGCACGAAATCCAGCGGATCGCGCTTGGCTTTGTCAATGTCGACGCGTGCACCGGAGCGCAAATCTTCGAGCCGCTTGCCGGAGAGCTGGCCGTAGCCTTGGAAACGGCTCACCGAGTAATACACGTCACCGTTCGGGCCCTGATACGCGAAGCCCTTGTCGACCAGGGCTCGCACCATGCGCACGATGCCGGTGATGGATTGCGTAGCGCGCGGCTCGAGGTCCGGCCGCAGCACGCCGAGCGCTGCTTCGTCATCATGCGTGACGGTGATAAAACGCGTGGTCAGCGCGTCGATGCTCTCGTTGTTCTCGGCCGCACGCTTGATGATCTTGTCGTCGATATCAGTGATGTTGCGCACGTAGGTCACGCGGTAGCCGCTCGCGCGCAGCCAGCGCACCACGGTATCGAATACCACCAGCATGCGCGCGTGCCCGAGGTGCATGTAGTCGTACACCGTGAGTCCGCATACGTACATGCGGACTTCGCCGGCGCGCAGGGGCCGCAAGGCTTGCTTGCGGCGCGTCGCAGAATTGTATATTTGCAGGCTCACGGAACTCAGCCGCTGAAGGTCGCGAGTGCGGTGCGCAGGCGCGCTTCGATGAGTGCCGGGGCCATGAAGCGCCACAGGCGGTCCATCTCCGGTCCGTGCAGCACGCCGGTCAGCGCGGCGCGCAACGGCGCGAACAGCGGCCGGCCTGAAAGCCCGGTCTGCGCACCCACGGCGCGGGAAAATTCGCGAAAATCACGTGGGCGAGAGAGAAAGCATTCCAGTGCCTGCTCGAAAAAGTTGCGGCCCGCGGCGCTCGCCGCTGCACGTGCCGTCTCGTCAGGCGCCAGCGCCGCGCCAAACAGGATGCCCGCCCAAGTGCGGGCCTGGGCCGGGTGAGAAAAGTTTTCCCGCGTGAGTTCAAGAAACGCTGCACGCTGATCTTGCGGCACAGACTCCGTCAACTCCGGCGCAGCCATCACGAGCCACGCCCACAACTCTGGCGCTGGCGCGGCACGCACCGCGAGGCGCTGCCAGTGTTCGAGTTGCGCCGGATCGTAATGCGCCGGCGCATGACCAATGTGCTCGATGGCGAACGCGCGCGCGAGCTCCGCGAACGACTTGAGCCCGTTGTCCGCATAGCGGTGCCCGAGGCGCGCCAGGTAATTCAAGAGCGCCAGCGGCAATATGCCCGCGGCGCGCAAATCAACGAGGCTGCCGCCGCCTTCGCGTTTCGCGAGCGGCGCGCCGCCCGCGCCGACGATGAGCGGCAGGTGTCCGTAGCGCGGTACCGGCAGATCCAGCGCCTGCAGGAGCAAAATCTGGCGCGGCGTGTTGGCCAGATGATCTTCGCCGCGCAATACGTGGCTGATGTCCATGAGCGCATCGTCCACTGCATTGCTGAAAAAGAACGCCGGGCTGCCATCGGCACGCTGAATCACAAAATCGCCGATATCCCGGTGCGCGAAGCTCTGCCGTCCGCGCACCAAGTCATCGAACACCGTGGTGCCGCCTTCGGGCACGCGAAAGCGCACGGCCGGTTTGCGACCCTGCGCCAAGCGCGCCTCAACCTCGTGTGGACTCAACTGCGCACAGGTGCCTGCGTAGCGCGGCGGCTGTCCCGCCGCGAGTTGCGCTTGACGGGCCGCCGCGAGCGCGAGCGGAGTGCAAAAGCAGGGATATGTCCGGCCGGCGGCGGTCAACTTGTCGAGCTGCGCGCGGTAAATCGTGTCACGTTCGGACTGCCGGTAGGGCCCCCGCGGTCCGCCGACGTCCGGGCCTTCCTGCCAGCGCAAGCCGAGCCAAGTGAGATCCGCCATGAGCCCGGCTTCGAACTCGGCGCAGGAGCGTTGCCGGTCCGTGTCCTCGATACGCAGCAGAAACGCTCCAGATGCCTGTTCGGCGAGCAGTGCGCAAAACAAGGCGGTACGTGCATTGCCGACATGCAGTTGACCGGTTGGGCTCGGCGCAAAACGGGTACGCACGTCCATGGCGCGGCATTCTAACAGGCCCGAACTGCGCTCCTTGCCCGATTGTGATTTTTGCGGACCCGCCCCTATCATAACGCCACGCCACGGAGTTCTCCGATGCCGAAACGCCTGCTCGCCGCTCGTGTTCCCGGGCTGCAGCGAGATGCCGGTGCAAACACCCGCGTCCGCCGCGCTCACGAACTCTTACACGGATGTGGCCATCGAGACCAAGCTCGGGAGCTTCGTGGTGCAACTCGACCGCGCGCGTGCACGGCTCCAGCAAGTCCTAATCCTGAAAACAGTGCTGCTACAGAGACCACTCGACTGACGTCATGACAACGTTATTTATTTCAGACCTGCACCTCGACCCTTCGCGGCCGCAGATTACCGCGCAGTTCCTCGAGTTCCTCGCCACCGAGGCGCACGGTGCCGAAGCTCTGTACATCCTCGGGGATTTTTTCGAAGTCTGGATTGGCGACGACGATCCCGATGCGCACCATGCCCGCGTGCTCGCCGGTGTGCATGCGCTTAGCGCCGCCGGCATACCGGTATTTTTCATGCACGGCAATCGCGATTTCCTGATCGGCGAGCGCTTCGCGGTAGCGACCGGTTGCCGGCTGCTGCCGGATCCAAGTGTCGTAGAACTCTACGGCACGGCCACGCTCCTCATGCACGGTGACACGCTCTGCACCGAGGACACCGAATACCAGGCGTTCCGCCGCACGATGCGCGACCCGACCTGGCAGCAGGCCTTTCTGGCACGCCCGCTTGCAGAACGGCGAGACTTTGCGCGGCGCGCGCGCAACGCCAGCCAAAACCGTAATGCCGAGAAGGCCGATTACCTGATGGACGTGAACCAGGGCGAAGTGGAACGGGTGATGCGCGCACACAGCGTAACGCGGCTGATCCATGGACATACGCACCGCCCGGCGGTGCACCGATTTACCGCGGACGGCCGCGAGCACACGCGCATCGTGTTGGGCGATTGGTACGCCCAGTCGAGTGTACTGAGTGTCGATGCCCACGGCTTCGAGTTGCACGACCGGCGCGTGGCACGTAGCGACGGCTGAGGCGCACACTAGAGTCGCGTGCCCGTATCAGCTCTGGGGTTGCGGCACGCCACTGTGGAAGCGGAACTCGGTGTCTGTGCCTTCGATGAGCGCGCTCTCTGTGGCGGCAAAGTACGCGATGCGCGGCGCAAGGTTCTCCGGCGCGTGCTGCTGCGCAAGCTTCAGGTACAGGGAACAATGCCGGGCCTCCGCGGCGGCGAGCGCGCGGTAAAACTCGGCGAGCTCGCGGTCAAGCGCCGGGGCAAGCGCCGTGAAGCGCTCGCAGGAGCGCGCCTCGATCAAGGCGCCGATCAGCAGTAAATCCGTGAGCCGGGCCGGATCGTGCGCCCGCGCCGTGCGCTGCAGGCCCGCGGCATACCGCGAGGCGGTGAGCGGACGCATCGCGATGCCGCGCTGTGCGAGCAGGCGCAGCACCTGTTCGAAGTGGCGCAGCTCTTCACGCGCGAGGCGCGAGAGCGGCGCCTGCAGGCCGGGGTGGCGGTCGCCGTAGCGGAACATGAGGCGGAAAGCCGTGGCCGCGGCCTTCTTCTCGCAATTCGCGTGATCCAGCAACAACAACTCGAGATGCGCGGCAGCACTGGCCACCCAGGCCGACGGCGTCGCACAGGTGAGCAATTCACCGAAGGCAGATAGGCTCAAACCGCGCGGCCTGCCGACTTGTAGGCGATCACCAGGTCCATCACGTTGGTGCCGGTGGGGCCGGTGTACACCAAGTCGCCACTCGCTTCGAGAAAACTGCCGGCGTCAGCACGCTCCTGGCATTCGGCCGCGTCAAAGCCCGCCTGCTCGCCACGGGCCACGCTGCCGCCATCGACAACCGCACCGGCGTCCGAGGAATTGCCGTCGGTACCGTCGGTGCCCGCCGCCAGCAGCCAGATGTCGTTGCGGCCAACGAGCTTGCAAGCGGCCGCAAGCGCAAGGTGCTGATTACGTCCGCCGCGTCCGGGGTGTTCCGGCAGACACACCACGGTTTCGCCGCCCCAGATGTGTACGCCGGGAGCCGCGCCGCACAGATATCTGGCGATCTCCTGGCCGCATTCGATGGCGCGGCTGGCCGGCAAATCCGCGTGCAGATGCACGGGGTCGCTTCCCGCGCAGGCGGCATCGTGCACCAGCCGGCGTGCCTGCTGATTGGTAGCCAGCAGGTGTACGTGCACGCGGCTCACGTCGAAGCCCTGCGCTTCGGGCTGCCGGTGCAGACTGTGGAACTGCTCCGGCAATTCCGGGAACGGTCCCGGCAGCGGCGGCAGCAGCGGACCCGAGCCGATGTGTTCCGGCACATCGCCCGGCACATCGGAGATGAGCAGCACTTCGGCCTCGCGCCCGGCAAGGTTCTGCAGCAGCCGCCCGCCTTTAATCAGGGAGTAGGCAGAGCGCACGCGATTAACGGCCGCAATCGGCAGGCCGCTCGCGAGCAGCCAGCGCCCGAGACTGCGCAAGTTGGCGAGTGTCACCCCAGCCGCCGGCACCTCGGCAAGGCTCGAGGCGCCGCCTGAAATTAGAAACAGAAAGCAGGCATTGTCTGGGGCTTCGTGCAAAAACAGCTGGAGCGCGCGCCCCGCCGACAGGCTCTCCTCGTCAGGCAGCGGATGCCCGGCTTCCAGCAACACGATACGCGGATCGCGGTAGGCGGCCGAGTCCTGGTGACCGTAGCGGGTTACCACGAGCCCTGAGGATAATTGGTTGCCGATCGCATCCAGCGCGCCAGCGGTCATGGCATCGGCCGCCTTGCCAAGCGCCACGAGGTACAGCGGGCCGTCGAAATGCCGCCCCGCGAGATAGGCGTGCACGCAGGCTCGCCCGTTCACCGCCACGAGACCGTGCTGAAACAACTGCAATAGCCACTGGCGCGGATCGGGTTGCACGTCGGAGCCTGCGACGCCGCTCGGCTCAGGTCACGTTGTACATTTCGATGGCGTGGCGGCTGTTGCGCCGCGCTGCGGGCTGCGCGCGTACGCCCTCCGCCCGCCCACGTGCGAGGTCCGCGAGGTACGCGCCGGTCACGTCGCCGGTGACGTACTCGCCCGAGAACACCGAGCTGTCGAAGCGCTGAACCTTGGGATTGCCGCGCCGCACCGCCTCCTCGAGATCGTCGAGCCTCTGGTAAATCAGCTTGTCGGCGCCGATCAGTTCGGCCACCTGCTCCTCGCGGCGGTCATGGGCCACCAATTCCGCGGCGGCCGGCATATCGATGCCGTAGACGTTCGGGAAACGTACCGGCGGCGCAGCCGAAGCAAAGTACACTTTGTGGGCCCCGGCGGTGCGCGCCATCTCGATGATCTGCTGCGAAGTAGTTCCGCGCACGATGGAGTCGTCCACCAAGAGCACGTTCTTGCCGCTGAATTCGAGATCGATGGCGTTCAGCTTCTGACGCACCGAGCGGCTGCGCAGTTGCTGGCCCGGCATGATGAAGGTGCGGCCGATATAACGGTTCTTGATGAAGCCTTCGCGGAATTTCACCCCCAAGCCGTTCGCAAGTTGCAGCGCGCTGGTGCGGCTGGTGTCGGGAATCGGGATGACCACATCGATGTCCTGCTGTGGCCACTCGCGCTGGATTTTCTCCGCGAGCTTGTCGCCCATACGCATGCGCGCCTTGTACACGGAGATGTCGTCCATGATGGAATCCGGGCGTGCGAAGTACACGTATTCGAAGATGCAGGGCGAGTGTTGCGGATGCTCGGCGCACTGCTCGGCGTGCAGATTGCCGTGGGCGTCGATGACCACAGCCTCGCCCGGCGCGACGTCGCGCACGAGCGCGAAGCCGCAAACATCGAGCGCCACGCTCTCGGAGGCGATCATGTATTCAACGCCGTGCTCGGTGACGCGCCGCCCGAACACCAGCGGACGGATGCCGAAGGGATCACGGAAGCCGACGATGCCGTAACCGGCAATCATGGCGACCGTGGCATAGGCGCCACGGCAGCGGCGGTGTACCGCCCTGACCGCCTGGAAGATGTCGCGCTCGTCCACCTCCAGGCCGCCGACACGCTGCAACTCGTGGGCAAACACGTTGAGCAGAACCTCGGAATCCGAATCGGTGTCCACGCGCCGGCGGTCCTCGCGATACAGCATGTCGCGCAGCGCCGGTGCGTTGATGAGATTGCCGTTGTGCCCCAGGGCGATGCCATAGGGCGCGTTGGTATAGAACGGCTGGGCCTCGGAGGAGCCGGAATTCCCGGCGGTCGGATAGCGCACGTGCCCCACACCCATGTGGCCGCGCAGCCTGAGCATGTGGCGCTGATGGAATACATCGCGCACCAGACCGCTGCTCTTGCGCAGATACAGACGGCCGCCGTCACAGGTCATGATGCCGGCGGCATCCTGGCCGCGATGCTGCAAAACCAGCAGGGCATCATAGATGACCTGATTGACCTCACCGACCCCGACTACGCCGACAATGCCGCACATGTCACACCTCGCTATTGGGCGCGCCGCGGGTCCGCCGCGGCGTGCAGGCCGTGCATCATTTCCTCGGAAACCCGCTCGGGCAGCACCCGGCGCATCCAGCCCGTTACGCCTTGCGCGTAGGGCACAAGCCGCGCCTGCCGCCACGCGGGCTGCTCCGGGAAACTGGTAAAGCGCGCGAGAATCACCAGCACCGCCACCACCACCACGCCTCGCAACAGGCCGAACAACAGCCCTAGGACCCGGTCGGAACTCGCCGCACCGATCTTCTTCACGACCTTGCCAAGGATGACGTTGATCAGCGCACCCACGATCAGGATGAGCACGAACAGCACCACGAAGGCTACCATGAGACGCACCGACGGGTTGCGGATGACGCTGAAGGCCGCGCCCAGCTGGTGCGCAAAGCGCAGCGCCACCCAGAAACCCACAACCCAAGTGATCAGCGAGACGATTTCGCGCAGAAAGCCGCGCAACAAGCTGATCAGCGCGGAAACGACAATAATCAGAATAATGATGTAGTCAACCCAAGTCATGCGCGCCCGGCCGCTTGGCGTGCCGCTGTCGGATCAAGATCGCCATTTTACCAGACACCGCGCGCCTGCTACGCCCAAGCCGCGAGCCTTCAGGAATTCGGCATCACCAGGGCCTTGGTGCCTGCGGCACGGTTCACGCCTGCGAGTTCATGCGTTGCCGTGGTACGCGTTGCGTACGGTCCCACGCGCACCCGGTAATAGGTGCGTCCCTTGGCGCGGTAACGGCTCACGTAGGCATGGTAACCGTGCGCCGCGAGCTTTGTTTCAACCGAGCGTGCACTGTGTTCGTTGTCATAGCTCCCGACCTGCACCACCCACTTGCCGGTGCGCACTGCCGTTAGCGGCGCATTTGCCGAGGGCGAGTGTGCAGCCTCAGGTGCCGAGGCGCGCGGCTTTGGAGTCACTGGCGCCTGCGCCACCGGAGGAACCGCCGCCGGCATGGCCGCCGCGCTCGCAGTTGCGCCGGACACCACGGGCGACGCAGGTGCCCCGGTGGTATTCAACGGCAAGCGAACAGTCGGGACCGGCGCCGCGGTACTCGCGGGCGGCAGCGTCAAAGGCTTGCTCACCGTGGTACCGCCCGGAGTGGAATTGCCCTTGAGCACCCAGGGAATCACGATCGCCGCAATCACGACCAGTACGGCTGCGCCGATCAGGCGCTCCTTGAGTCCGACCTGCATTTTTCTGCTCTCCTCTCTGCGCAACGCCTGCGCGTCTAATTGGTACCCGATTCCCCGCGCACGCGCAACACGGCAGCCACGGTGTAAAACGATCCGAACACGACAATCCGGTCACCCGGATGCGCCACGGCCTGCGCGGCACGCCAGGCATCCGCCACCGTGGCGTACTCGCCGGTCGCGGTCTCGGGCATTGCCGTGCGCAGTTTCGCGCCAAGCTCGGCCGCGCGTTGTCCGCGCGGCCCTTCCAGGCCGCCAAGAAACCAGCGGTCAATGCACGCCGCGAGTGCGCGCGCGACGCCCCCCGGATCCTTGTCGCGAAACATGCCGCACACCGCGAGTGTCCGTCCGGCCACGGGAGCAGCCGCGAGTTCCTCGGCCAGCACCCGCGCGGCCGCCGCATTGTGCGCAATGTCGTAGATCACCTCGATGGCGCCCGGGAGCCGCTCGAACCGGGCGACGATGTGTGCTTGCTGCAAACCGCGCCGAATGGCGGACTCGTCCACTGCCAGCTCCGCGTGTACCGCTCGCAGGAGTGCAATCACGCTGGCGGCGTTATCGTACTGGATGCGACCCGGCAAAGCCGGCGCCGGCAACGCGGCGATGAGCTCACGGCCGCGTCGCCAAGTCCAGCCGGTAGCCGTCGGCTGCCAGTCGAAATCCCGCCCGAGCACTTCGAGCACGGCACCGCGTGTCTGCGCGCTCGCCACCAGCCGCGCCGGCGGATCACGGTCGCCACAGATGGCCGGGCGCGCATCCCGGTAGATGCCGGCCTTTTCGTAACCGATACTGTCGCGATCCGGGCCGAGCCACTCCATGTGATCCAGCGCCACCGACACTACGAGAGCACCGAGCGGGTCCACCGCGTTCACGGCGTCGAGCCGCCCGCCCATGCCGACCTCGAGTGCCGCCACTTCGATGCCGCGCGTACGGAAAATATCCAGCGCGGCCAGCGTGCCGAATTCAAAAAACGTGAGACGGATGTCCCTCCGCGCCGCGTCCACGCGCGCGAAGGCCGCACACAGTTCCGCATCGCTCGCCTCGATACCGTTCACGCTCACGCGCTCGTTGTAGCGCAGGATATGGGGCGAGGTGTAGGCGCCCACCCGATAGCCCTGGGCACGCAATATGGCATCCAGCAACGCCACACAGGAACCCTTGCCGTTGGTGCCCCCCACAGTCAACACCTTGAACGGCGGCGTGCGTAACTGCATGGCAACGAGCACACGCTGCACGCGCTCGAGGCCAAGATCGATACGGCTCGGGTGCAGTTGCTCCTGCCAGCGCAGCCAGTCGGCGAGCGTGCTAAACCGCGGCGGGGTAAGCGGCATACTTCTGCAGCTCTAACGATGTGGTACGCGAAGCTCGATCACAGGGTAAACGCAAATATCGTGCCATCGGCATCTCGGACAACCATGACAACCCCGCGCGTGCACATAACACAGATAACTGGGCTGCATGTTGGTGCTGGAGTCACTCAATATCTTGTTGAAGATGAAAGGCGGTGCGGGAATAACTGCTATCAAGAAACCCCGGGCTCGGCAGTCTCTACGGCCGTCTCGCTGTGTTCCTTGATCTCTTTAGGTAAGGGTTGGCGCGTCAGCATCGCGAGCAGCGAGGCCAGCCGATCGCGCATTTCACGCCGATCGATGATCAGGTCGAGCGCGCCGTGTTCCAGCAAAAACTCGCTGCGCTGGAAACCTTCGGGCAGGGTTTCATGCACGGTTTGCGCGATGACCCGTGGCCCGGCAAAGCCGATCAGGGCTTTGGGTTCGGCCACGTTCACGTCGCCCAGCATGGCGAGCGAGGCCGACACGCCGCCAGTGGTCGGATCGGTCATCACCGAGATGAACGGAACGCCTTCCTGCGAGAGGCGCGCGAGCGCCGCGCTGGTTTTTGCCATCTGCATGAGCGAGATCAGGGCCTCTTGCATGCGCGCTCCGCCGCTCGCCGTGAAGCACACCAGCGGCACACGTGCTTCGAGGGCGGCGTTGGTCGCACGCACGAAGCGCTCGCCCACGACGGAGCCCATCGAGCCGCCCATGAACTTGAACTCGAAGGCGCAGGCCACGACCGGCATATCCTTCAACCGGCCGCGCATGGCCACCAATGCATCCTTCTCATTGGTGGCCTTTTGAGCGGCCGCGAGGCGGTCCTTGTAACGCTTGGTGTCGCGAAAGCGCAGGATGTCGACCGGCTCGACCGCGGCACCGATTTCCTCGCCGGAACCCGGATCGAGGAACAATGCAAGCCGCTGACGCGCGGTAAGGCGCATGTGGTGGCCACACTTTGGGCACACGAACAGGTTGCGCTCGAGCTCGGCGCGATAGAGTACCGAGTTGCAGGCAGTGCACTTGCTCCACAGGCCCTCGGGGA
This sequence comes from Gammaproteobacteria bacterium, assembly GCA_050739335.1. Lineage (GTDB taxonomy): Bacteria > Pseudomonadota > Gammaproteobacteria > Natronospirales > REEB76 > REEB76. The sequence goes on along the minus strand of JBOIBB010000024.1, from coordinate 37,836 downwards.
TGCCGCGGTGCACCGGCCGGGGATTTTCACTGTGCGCTGGCGAAGGAACAAGTTTCTTGAACCAGTTCATGTGCAACTCCAGCAAGTGAGATACACCCGGCCGTCGAATCAAGCGCGCGCCGCATCCATGGCCACACGCAGTCCCTGCACGAACTCTCCGGCTGCACGCTTACGCGCCGCGGCGCTGGTCTCCCCGGCGATGCGCTGGATGATGGCACTTCCGACCACCACGGCGTCGGCAAAGCGCGCAAGCTCGGCCGCGGTCCGCGCATCCCGCACCCCGAAGCCCACGCCCACCGGCAAGCGCGTGCGGCGGCGCACCGCGTCGAGCCGCTGACGCACGTCGGCCAGGTCGAGGTTGCCGGCTCCGGTGACGCCCTTGAGGGAAACATAATAAACGAAGCCTGCGGCGGCTTCGCAGATACGCTTCAGGCGTGCATCGACGGTAGTGGGCGCGAGCAGAAACACCGGATCTACACCTTGTGTCCGCAGCAGGCCGGCCAGCGGCTCGGATTCCTCGGGCGGCATGTCGACAGTGAGCACGCCGTCGACGCCGGCTGCGGCCGCCGCCTTGGCGAGCGCGGCTAGCCCGAAGGCTTCCACCGGGTTGAGATATCCCATCAAGACCACCGGAGTTTGTGCATCGCCCGCGCGAAATTCACGCACCATCGCCAGCACATCGGCAAGCGTGGTGCCCTGCGCGAGCGCACGCTCGCAAGCGCGTTGGATGACCGGGCCATCCGCGGTCGGATCGGAAAACGGCACGCCGAGTTCGAGCAGGTCGGCACCGGCCGCGACCAGCGCCTGCATGAGCGGCACGCTCGCGGTTTTGTCGGGATCGCCCGCGGTAATGTACGGCACAAGCGCCGCACGCCCGGCGCGCTTGAGCTCGGCAAAGCGCACGCCCAGCCGGCTCACAACTCGATCCCCGCACGCTCGGCCACCGTGTGCACGTCCTTGTCACCCCGGCCGGAAAGATTTACCACCAGCAATTGATCCGCACGCATGCGCCCTGCGAGCTGCAACGCATACGCCACCGCGTGCGCCGACTCGAGCGCCGGCATGATGCCTTCGCGGTGGGTAAGCACATGAAATGCGGCGAGCGCCTCATCGTCCGTCACCGTCCCGTAATGCACCCGGCCGATGTCTTTCAGCCAGGCGTGTTCCGGCCCGACCCCGGGATAGTCGAGCCCGGCCGATACCGAGTGCGTCGGGCGGATTTGTCCCGCGGCATCCTCGAGCAGATAAGTACGGTTGCCGTGCAGTACACCCGGGCGCCCGGCGTTCAGCGACGCCGCGTGCCGCCCGCTCGCCAAACCCTCGCCCGCAGCTTCCACGCCGTACATCGCCACGTTGGCATCATCCAGGAATGCGTGAAACAGGCCGATGGCATTCGAGCCGCCGCCCACGCAGGCGACCAGCGCATCCGGCAAGCGGCCCTCGGCCGCGAGAATCTGGCGGCGCGCCTCAAGGCCGATACACACGTGAAAATCCCGCACCATCATGGGATAGGGATGCGGACCGGCCACGGTGCCAATCACGTAGAAAGTATTGTCGACATTCGCCACCCAGTCGCGCATGGCCTCGTTGAGTGCATCCTTGAGTGTGCGCGAACCCGAGGTCACCGGTACGACCTTAGCGCCCAGCAGTTTCATGCGGTAGACATTGCTTGCCTGGCGGAGCATATCCTCGGCACCCATGTACACCACGCACTCGAATCCAAAGCGTGCCGCCACGGTGGCCGTGGCGACGCCATGCTGGCCCGCGCCGGTCTCGGCGATCAACCGGGTCTTGCCCATGCGCTTTGCGAGTAGCGCTTGGCCGAGTGCGTTGTTGATCTTGTGTGCGCCGGTATGATTCAAATCCTCGCGCTTGAGATAAATGCGCGCCCCGCCCGCCTCGCGGCCGAGGCGCAGGGCCGGATAAAGCGGTGACGGCCGTCCGACAAAGTCGCGCAAGTCACGCTGCAGCTCGGACTGAAAACCCTGGTCGGCGCGGTATTTCAGGTAGGCCTGGCGCAACTCCTCGACCGGGCCCATGAGCGTTTCGGCGACAAAGCATCCGCCATAGGGACCGAAGTGACCGCCCGCGTCGGGTTGCTCGCGGAGCGACGGTGGCGGAGCCACTTCAAGCACTTGCGGCACGGTTCACCTCGTGAACGAATCCCATGATCTTGGCGCGGTCCTTGATGCCCGGCGCGGTCTCCACGCCGCTCGAAACATCGACGGCATAGGGCCATACACAGCGGATCGCTTCGGCAACGTTGGCGGCGGTCAGGCCGCCCGCGAGTATCAAGGGCATTCCAGCCGGCGCTATCACTCCCCGCCAATCAAAAGTCGCACCGGTGCCCCCGGCCCCGCCCGCAGAGTGGCTGTCGAGCATCAAACCCGCAGCGTCATGATAGCGCCGCGCACACTCCTCAAGGTCTGGCCGCGCTCCCATGGCAATCGCCTTGATGTAGGGCCGGCCGAACGCGCGGCAAAATTCCGGCGGCTCGTCGCCGTGAAACTGCAGCAGATCGAGACGCACCGCCGCAAGTGTACGCTGCACTTCTTCGGCCCGGGCATCCAGAAAGAGTCCCGTCACCGTAAGGAACGCCGGTGCAGCCGCGGCCAGTGTCTGCGCCTGCGTCACACTGAGAAAGCGCGGGCTGCGTGGATAAAACACCAGTCCGATGGCGTCGGCACCCGCATGCGCCACGCTGCACACATCCTCGCGCCGCGTGAGACCGCAGATCTTGATCCGTACGCGTGCGGTTGACTGCATGCTGCAAGCCCGTCACTCGCTCGCCGGTACACCAGCAAAGTCCGCATCCGCGGGCACCGGAATGCCGAAGGCAAGCGCGTAGCTCACCGCCACGAAACACAGGCCCTGCGCCGGCGCCGTGACACCGGCGCGTGCACGTTCGCGGCCGGCCAGTACCGCAGGCACCCACGCGCTCGCCTGCCGTCCTGTGCCGACTGCGATCAATACGCCCGCAATATTGCGCACCATGTGTTGCAAAAAACCGTTAGCCACCGCTTCAATCACGACGTACTCGCCCGAGCGCGTGACCTCCAGCCGGTACAGAGTGCGCACCGGCGAGCGGGCCTGGCACTCGGCGGCACGGAACGCCGAGAAATCGTGTTCCCCGACCAGCGCCTGCGCAGCCTCCTGCATCGGCGTCACGTTCAGCGAGTGATGCAGCCAGGTGACTTGCAGCCGCGCGAGTGCGGGACGCGTCAGGCGATTCAAGATCGTGTAACGATACTCACGCGCCCGCGCCCGGAAGCGTGCGTGGAACTCGTCACTCACCGGTTGCACCCAGCGCACCGCGATGTCCGCGGGCAGATTCGAGTTCAGTCCCAGCAACCAGCCATACAGCGGCCGCTGCGCCTGCGTATCGAAATGCACCACCTGACCGGTGGCGTGCACACCGGCATCGGTCCGTCCGGCACAAGTCACTTCGATCGGGTGGTCGGCGACGCGCGTGACGGCCGCTTCGAGGCAGGCCTGTACGGTACGCCCGGGATGCGACTGCCGCTGCCAGCCCATGAAAGCCGTACCGTCATATTCGACGCCAAGCGCGAGGCGCATCCGTGATCACCGTCACCCGGGAACTCAATACCGCAGACTATGGGTGCCGCGGCCTCGCAAGTGGTACCGCGTCGCCCCTCCAGTCCAGCACACCATTTTTGGTCAGGGAAGCTTCTGCATCAGCTTCTGTGCTTCTTCGGTCTGCTCCCGGTCGCCCTCCTCGAGGACCTCGCGCAGAATGTTCTTGGCACCTTCGGTGTCGCCCATATCAATGTAGGCACGTGCCAGATCGAGCTTGGTGCCGATCTCGTTCAAGCTGGTGGTTTCGCCGCCTGTGCTGGTCGAACTGCGCGTGCCGGTTGCCGTAGCCATTCCGGTCGCTGAACCGGTGCCCGTGCCGGTGCGTGTTCCTGTTCCGGTACCTGTAAGGGTGCCGAGTACGTCGGTATCGGCTGCCAGTGAAAGTGCTTCAACCGCAGCACCGCTCGCAGGCGCCGCCGCGTCTTCCTGCACCGGGACATTGGTGTTCACGAAATCGGACAATTCCTTGAGTGCTTTGTCGAACTCGACTTGTGAATCCGTACCGAAATCGGCGCTCACCGTCGCTTCGGCCTTCTCGGGCTTGGCACCAACCGTCACGGTCTTGGTGCCCGTCGGTTGTGTGGGCAACGTCGGCTCGATGTCCGGTAATTCAAAGTCTATGACGTGAGTATCTTCCTTGGGCGTAGGCGCCGCCGGAGCCGTCGGCGGCTGCACGTGGTCAAAAGCCCCCGCCAGCGGATCGACGGCCGGCACTTCGACTTCGCCACCGACGACGGTGCTTTCGAGCGGAATATCGACACTCACGGCGGGAATTTTCTCGCTCGTGCCCTTGCCCGAAAACAGGGCATCATCCGCGGCAATCTGGTGGCCCATGATGGCGACCTTTTCCCAATCCTTGTCGGGCGCCTCACCCATCTCATGGCGCAGGCTGCGCGTGGTTTCGAGAAACTTCTCGCGATTGCCGGCCGTGAAATACACTTCAAGAAGCTTCATCCGCAAGTCGCGCCGGCCAGGATCCTGAGACAGGCCCTTGTTGAGCACTTCGGCGGCTTGGTCGTACAAGCCGTAGGCCATGTGGAAATCCGCTTCGGCAATCGGATCCTGGGGCTCACTCGTGGTGCCCGCGGTGGCTGTTACGTGCGCCGCCGCGGCGGCGGTGGCCGCCGCTGGCGCATGCGCCTCAGCCGCTGCGGGAGCCGCATCCACGCCTCCGGTATCCGGCTGATCCCAAGTTTCGGCAGCGGGCGCCGCGCGCTTGCCTGCCTTGCGCTTGCCGCCAGTCGGGCCGCCACCCATCGGCCCGTGGCTGGCACGCCGCTTGCGAATGATCTGGAAAGCTATCAACAGCAGCAGGATGATGACCGCGATAATGATGTACAGCGTTGGCGGACTGAATATCCCGCCGGATTCCGTCGGCTGCGGTTGAACCGGCGGCGCGAATTTCTTCTTCGGCAGCGGCTTGGCAACCTCCGATTTCTCGGTGGTGAGCGGTGTCACCCTGGTGGTCACACCCGGAGCCTTCGACTGGGCTGCCTGCGACTCGACGGCTGCGAGTCCGGAACTCGGGAACTTGATAGGAGCTTTGCCCGCAGTTACCGCAGCAGCAGTGCCCTGCGCAGTGCCAGCGCCGGCTGCCCCGGACACTCCCGTGCCACCCGCGCCACTTCCCGACACCTTACTCGCGGCATTCTTTTCTGCGGCGGATGGCGCCACTAGAGTGAGGGCCGGCTTTCCCGCCACGGCGGGTGCCGCCGGCGCCGCCGCCAACCCACGTTGACTGCGCCACGCGGCTATCTGGGTGCGCACTTCGGAGTTGGCATCGGTGATGTTCACCGCCTGGATGTCGGCGGCCGAGGGAATGCGCAGCACCGGGCCGGCCTTCATCAGATTGATGTTGTGCATGAACACGCGAGGATTCGCGCGGTAAATCGCAATCATCATCTGGTTGAGGGTCACGCCCTGCGGCCGCACCTTGAGGGCGATTTCGGTGAGCGTCTCACCGCGCTGAATGGGACCGTAGGTCCCGCCAGAAGCGCTGCCGGCAATTGACGGCACAGCCACTGCCGGCGCGACTGGAGCGCTCGACGGCAAAACCGGGGCCGCAAGCGGAATCACAAGTTTAGCCGCCGACGTTGCGGAAGCGGCGACTGGTGGCGCTGTCAACGCCGTTGCGCTTGAGACAGAGGAAGGCGCGGCGGCCAGTGCCGTGGCGGGCTTGGTCGCCGGCTCGAAGCCCGGCGGATTCAGAAATACCGTGTACTCGCGAATCAGTTCGCCGTTGTCCCAAGTCGCATCGACCAGCACATCGAGAAACGGTTCACGAAAAGGCTGGGCGGTGGTAATGCGCACGCTCGCCGTACCATTCGCGCCCTGCACCACCGCGAATTTGAGCTGGTCCAAGACCGGCGACATTGGAATCCCGGCTTGCTGGAATTGTCCAGGGCTCGCGAGTTTTACATGCAGGCTGCCGATTTCATCGGCGGCGGCGCCCACTACGGGGATTTCCGCATTCAGAGGTTGATTGAGTGCCGATTGCAGCTTGATCTCGCCCAGACCAAGCGCATTCGACGTCAACGGCAACAGCGCCAGCGCCAAGGCCAAAACGAACGCCAGCTTTTTGCTCATGGTCTCTCCCCAATTCCAGTCGCCCTGCCGCGCACACACGCGCTGGCAAAACCCGTTATGGCGCCCAAACCAGCTCAGAAAGTCTTTACAAAAGCGTCCGAACTATAGCTTATAAATAGCTTTTTACCAATAATTCCGCCACTTGGACAGCGTTCAGCGCCGCTCCCTTGCGGATGTTGTCGCCGACCACCCAAAGGTCGAGCCCGCGGGGGTGCGACATGTCCTCCCGGATACGTCCCACGAATACCGCATCGTGGTGGGCGGCCTCGGTGGCCGGAGTCGGATACCCCCCCGCGCGACGCTCATCCAAAACCTCTACGCCCGGCGCGGCACGCAGCAGCTCGCGCGCCTCGGCGGCTGTAATCTTGTCGCGGGTCTCGATGTGCACGGCCTCGGAGTGCCCGTAAAACACCGGCACCCGCACCGCGGTGGCGTTCACCCGGATCGAGTCGTCACCGAGTATCTTGCGGGTCTCCCACAACATTTTCATCTCTTCGCGGGTATAACCGTTCTCCTGGAATTCATCGATGTGCGGCAACACATTGAAGGCAATCTGCTTCGGGAACTTGCCGCTCGGCTCCAGCGGTTGCGCATTCAATAGCCGTGCAGTCTGCCGTGCCAGTTCCTCGATTCCGCGTGCGCCCGCGCCCGACACCGCCTGGTAGGTCGCGACGTTGATGCGCTCGACACCGACCGCGGCGTGAATCGGTTTCAGGGCCACGACCATCTGCATGGTCGAGCAGTTCGGGTTGGCGATAATGCCGCGCGTCTTGTACTGGGCAATATCCCCGGGATTGACCTCGGATACTACGAGCGGCACGTCGTCGTCATAGCGAAAGCGCGAGGTATTGTCGATCACCACGCAGCCGCCCGCGGTCGCGGGTGGCACGTATTTCTCCGAAGCCGCCGAGCCGGCGGAAAACAGTCCGAGCTGCACCTCAGAAAAATCGAATTTGGCGGCATCTTCGACCTTGAGCTCGCGCCCGGCGAACTCCACACGTTTGCCGGCCGAGCGTGCGCTGGCGAGCGCATGCACCCGGCCCACCGGGAACTCGCGCTCCGCGAGGATCTCGAGCATGCTGGTGCCCACGGCACCGGTTGCACCCAACACCACCACATCAAAGGTCTTCACTACTTACTCCCTGGCCGCACACGAACTGGCTGATTTTACGCTCCCGGTTAATCAGACTTGGAACGCACACCCGCAAGTGGCGCAAGCGGTACATGCACATCGGCATTCTGCGCACGCTGGCGTAACGCGTGATCCATCAGCACCAGAGCCAGCATGGCTTCGGCAATCGGCGTCGCACGGATTCCCACGCAGGGATCGTGCCGACCGTGCACACTGATTTCGGTGGCCTCGCCGGCGGTGTCTACGGTACGTGCCGCCAGCCTGATGCTCGAAGTCGGCTTAAGCGCGAGGCTCACTACAATGTCCTGCCCGGTGGAAATGCCGCCGAGAATACCGCCCGCGTTGTTGGACAAAAAACCTTCCGGCGTCATCTGATCGCGGTGCTCGCTACCCTTCTGAGTCACGGCAGCGAAGCCCGCGCCAATTTCCACGCCCTTGACGGCGTTGACGCCCATCATCGCGGCGGCGATAGCGGCATCGAGTTTGTCGAAGACCGGTTCACCCCAGCCGGGCGGCGCGCCGTGCGCAACTACCGTCACGCGGGCACCGGCCGAATCACCTGCCTTGCGCAGCGCATTGATGCAGGCCTCGAGTTCCGGAACGCGCGCCGGGTCGGCACAAAAAAACGGATTGGAATTGACTGCGTCCAGGTCTTTTGCCTCGAGCACCAGCGGCCCGAGCTGCGCGAGCCACCCGCGAATCACCACGCCGTAATGCCCATGCAGATACTTGCGTGCAATTGCGCCCGCCGCCACACGCATCACGGTCTCGCGTGCCGAGGCCCGGCCTCCGCCGCGCCAGTCGCGACGGCCGTATTTCATCCAGTAACTGTAATCGGCGTGCCCCGGCCGGAACATGTCCTTGATGGCCTCGTAATCCTGGGGCTTCTGATTGGTATTTCTCACCAGCAAACCAATGGAGGTGCCCGTGGTGTGTCCTTCGAACACTCCGGACAGGATCTCAACCTGATCAGGCTCGTGGCGCTGGGAGGTGTAGAGCGAGGTGCCGCTACGGCGCCGCTCGACATCGTGCTGCAAGTCGGCCTCGCTCAGCTCCAGCCCCGGTGGGCAACCGTCCACGATGCACCCCAGCGCCGGGCCGTGACTTTCGCCGAAGCTGGTCACGGTAAAAGTTCTACCGAAGGTATTACCCGACATGCCGCACCTCCTGTGCCGGTGAGCGCAGCGCGTGCACTTGCGTGGCATTCAGCAAAAACACTTCGGCCTGGCTCCGCTCGAACTCGAGCCACACGAACGGCACCTCCGGGAAATCACGCTCGAGCGCTCGGCGGCTGTTGCCCACCTCGACCACCAGGATGCCGCCGCTCGCGAGGTGGTCGGCCGCGCCGGCCAGGATCCGGCGCACTACCGCCAGGCCGTCACTACCACCGGCAAGTCCCAGCGCGGGTTCGTGCCGATGCTCATCCGGGAGCGTCCCCATGTCCTCGGCATCCACATAAGGAGGGTTACTCACAACGATGTCGTAGCGCGCCTGCCCGAGACCCTCGAAGACATCAGCGCGCAGGAGCCGTACCCGTTTGGCCAACTGGTAACGCTCGACATTGATGCGTGCTACCTCGAGGGCCTCTCCCGAAATATCAGCAGCGTCCACCTGTGCCGCCGGAAATGCCTCGGCGCAGGCCACCGCGATGCAGCCGCTGCCAGTGCACAAGTCGAGCACCCGGGTCACGCGTTCGGGGCTCACCCAGGGCTCGAAGCCACGTTCAATCAGTTCGGCAAGCGGCGAGCGCGGTACCAGCACGCGCTCGTCCACGTAGAAGTCCAATCCGGCAAAGCGCGCACGGTGGGTTATATAAGCATACGGCTTGCGCGTCACGACCCGCGTCCGCAGCAGTTCATAAACCGTGCGCTTCTCACCCGCAGTCAGCCGCGCGTTCAGAATCCACTCCGGACAATCATGATCCAGGCCCAACCCGTGCAACACCAGATTGAGCGCTTCGTCGACGGCATTGTCCGTACCATGCCCGAACGTCAATTGAGCTCGCGCGAATTCGCTCGCGCCCCAGCGTACAAAATCCGCGAGGCTGTGCAAATCGCTACTGATCTCCTCGAAACTGTCCACGCCCGGCTCCACAACTGCGAGCGCGTATCATAAGCGATAGGCCCGCGTACATGCGGATGCCGCCACCCTTCGGCAGCCTTGCGTTGTCGGTCACGTAGTAGCCCGGCAATACCGTACTATTGGCGCACGTTACGGAGTCCGTCCATGAGAGCCTATCTTTGCACGGTACTGCTCGCCACCCTGCTTGTGGTTCCAGGCTTGAGCCTCGCGGCCGGACCTTCAGTCAGTGCCAGCGGCGTGTGGGTGCGTGCGGCACCCGCGGGCGTCGAGTTCATGGCAGGATTCCTAACGCTCACCAACCACACCGATCAGTTGCTCACCCTCACCCGCATCACGAGTCCGGATTTCGGGTCGGTCAACGTGGTGCAGACGCCCGAGTCCCGACAGGCGGGGCCGCCGCCGGCATCGACGCCACTCCGTCTCCCAGCAGGCCAAAGCGTCACGCTCGCGCCCGGCGGCCAGCAACTGCGCATCACCAAGCCGGTGCATCGGCTCTACGAGGGTGACTTGGTCACGCTGCTGCTGAGCTTTTCGGACGGCTCGTCGCTCACTATCATGGCGCCGGTGCGCCGCCGACCGCCAGGACACTGAAGCCGGTCGCGCCATGGCCGTAACCGGCGTACGCATTGCCGATTGGCTGAAATCCGCATGGCAATACGTGATACCGCAGCATGCGCTCTCGCGCCTGGCCGGGCGCGTATCGCGCGTGCGCGCGCGGCGCGTCAAGAACTGGCTCATCCGCAGCTTCATGCGCCGCTTCAATGTGGATCTGAGTGACGCCCTGATATCCGACCCGGAGAGCTACGGCTGTTTCAATGATTTCTTCACACGCGCCTTGCGCCCGGGCGCTCGGCCGATTGCCGCGGCACCCGAGGAAATCGTGAGTCCTGCCGATGGCCGCGTTAGTCAGTGTGGAGGCATCGAACAGCATGTGATTTTTCAAGCCAAGGGACGTGGCTTCACCACGGGCGAACTTCTGGGCGACGTCGCACTCGCGGAGCGCTTCGAGGCCGGCAGCTTCGTAACGCTTTATCTTTCGCCCCGCGATTACCATCGAGTGCACATGCCGGTGGACGGGCGCCTGCTGTATACGCGGCATATCCCCGGCCGCCGGTTCAGTGTCAATCCGGCCGCGGTCGCGAGCGTGCCGCGCCTCTTTGCGCGCAATGAGCGCCTCGTCACCGTGTTCGATACGCCCACCGGCCCGCTCGCGCTGGTGCTCGTTGGCGCACTCAATGTCGGGAGCATCAAGACCGTGTGGGCGAGCGAGGGCGTGGCGCGTCGCCAGCGGCTCGCGCAGCTTCGGGACTATCGGAACCAGCAGATAACGCTGGTGAAAGGCGTGGAGCTCGGGCGCTTCAACATGGGCTCCACGGTGATTCTGCTGTTCGCGCACGGGCAGGTCATCTGGGATTCCGTGGTACAGCCCGGAGCGGACGTGCGGGTCGGCATGCAGTTGGGGCGCCTGGCAGCGTGCGACGGCCACGGCGTAAGCACGGAGCCGCAATCAGGGGGATCGCTTGACAACCTATGAGGGCTCGCTGCGTTTTATACTATGCGAGCCCGCAAATTGCGGGTTGCAGGGAGAGCCCGAAACGGCCGGATCTCCACACGCAACCCGGCTACGGGTATGCTTGGTAAGCATGGGCGCAGCCCATACAATTGACATGTTTGGCCACATTGCTGAGAGGTTCGCATGAAGACCATTGTCCGGATCGTCACGATTTCACTCGTCTTTGGCTTGGCGGGCGCCTTCACCGAAGCTTGGGCGGCACAATCGGTGCCCTCGCTCATCAAGGAAGGCCAGGCGACCCTGGGAGACTTGGGCGTAAAGAAATCCGCACTCGCCGCGGCCGTGCAGAAAAACCACGCGCTCGATGCCCAAGGCCAGGAGATCCAACAGGAACAAAAGTCACTGCAGGCCGCCATCAAGGCGTACCAGGACAAGGTGGCCTCGGTCAACGAGGAAAGTGCGCAATACAAGAAGCAATGCGACAAAAAGGACCAGCACCTCACCCCGGACGAATACAAACAGTGCACGGCGCTGAGAGCCAAAATCAACGATGACATCAATTCAGTGAACACGGAGCCGGACCAGCTCAAGACGCGCCAGACGGCCTTCATAGCCAAGGCCAACGCCTACAACGCCGAAGTCAAAAGCTCACCGGACCAGGTAAAGGACGCCGACAAAGCCTACGAGGCCGCGTTGGCCACCGCTGAAACCTGGCTAGACCGGGCACGTGATCTCGTGGCTTCACAGGCTTTCCTGCCGTTCGCCAAAAAGGCCAACTGCCCGAACGTGCAGAAGCCTTCCACCTCGGTCGACGGCATGGTCGATATGGGCCAGCAGATTCTCTCCTGCCTGAAGCGCGTGGATAACGTCGGCACCTGAACGGTGCCGACCTATTAAGGCGTCACACAAAAGCGCCAGGCTCAGCCGGGCGCTTTTGTCGTTCAGGCGGCAGCAGATCTCGCATTAGCGGATGCAACATGGGCCTGCACCCAACGCTGCAGATCACCGACCAGGGTCTGCATGGCCCCAGCCGCGCCTTGTACCGCACCCTGCGCGTCGGGCGCACCGCTCTGACTCACACTGAACACATGGCGCGCCACCGTCGCGCCGTTGCCGGCATCCCGCAACTCGGCGAGCACACGTAGCCGCGTGCCCGCGGCCTGCGGCGCGCTGAATTCCTGCTCGAAGTCGAGGAGCCGCACACTCAGACGGTAGGCGGGCCCCGGCACGCGCGTGTCGGTATCGCCGAACGACGCCAGCAGACGCGACTCGAGCAGCACCGCGGGGGGCGCGACCCAGCGGTTATCGGCATAGGCGCGCACCTGCGTCGCATCCACATAGTCCAGACGATAATGAATCTCAGTGTCGTCGAGCCAGGGCGGCGCCGTCACGTTCGTGAGTACCGTGAACTCCACCGTCACCGGCGCGCGCATCGGTGGCACGCCGAAGTCATGCCGCGCAGGCGGCGGTGCCGGCTTGGGGAACAGACTGCAGCCTCCGAGCACCAGACACACACCGAAGCCAAGCGCGATCGCGATCTTCATTCTGATCCACCCTTGTAACCAGGCTCGCCGGGACCGGGCGCGGGGCGCTCGCGCCCCGAGAGCAGTTGTTGGGGATTCGCGCGCAGACTCGCAGACAGGCGGCGCAGCTCCGCAGCCGCCGCAGAAATCTGCTGCAGTGCCACATCCAGCCGCGGCAAAGTCTGGGCATTCAAGGTGTGCCCGGCGTCGCGTCCGGTACGCGCAAGTTCGGCCGTTTCGCTGCTGAGCCGGCCAAGGCTTGCCGCCAGTGCATCCACCTGCCCGAGCGTTGTCTGCAGATGCGCCGTGAGCGGCGGCAGGCGCCGTGCTTCCGCATCCAGATCCGCCTCGAGCTTCACGAGCCCCGCGCTTGCCTGATCCGCCTGCGCAATCAACTTGGCCACATGCGCGCGGTTGCCGGCATCCAGCAAGGCATTGAGCGCGCTGGCGATCTGTTGCAGTTGCTGCATGAGCTCAGGTGCGGCGTCACTCAACTTGCCGAGCAACGAAGGCCGCAGCGCAATCTCTGCCGGCGCGCGCGCCGAAGTCGGCAAGAGTTCGGTACTGCTGCCCGTCGTTTCGAGGTCGAGCTGCGAGGCGCCGGTCAGACCCTGCAGGCCGAGGACGGCGTAGGTGTCGCGCGTCACCGGCGTACCCCGATCGACATCGATACCAATCAAAATCTTGCGCGGATCGGCGGGATCAAAGCGGATGCTGGTTACGTGCCCCGCAGTGATACCACGAAAAAATATCGTGGAGTGAGGCACCAGCCCCGCGACACTGCCGGTGGTCACCACGACATAGGGTTCGCTCGCGCGGCGCGTGCCGCCGAGCCAAACTGCGGCGACAATTACCGCAGTACCAAGCAGTAACACGAAAATTCCGGTCGCGAGCGCGTACGCGCGGTTGTTCACGGCCGCACTCCGGATTCCACTACCGTAAGCGCGCGCGGGCTTACGCCATGCAAAAAGCGGCGCACGTACGGCTCCGGCGACTGCAACAACTCCGCGAGCGTGCCTGAGCCGACCAGGCGCCCGGTATCGAGCACCGCGATCAGGTCGCACAAGTCGCGCATCACCTTCAAATCGTGCGTCACCATCACCACGCTGAAGCCCAATTCAAGGTGCAGCTCCGACAACAGCTCGACAAAATCCCGTGTAGTAATCGGATCGAGCCCGGTCGCGGGCTCGTCGAGAAACAGCAGTTCCGGTTCGAGTGCCAGCGCTCGCGCCAGAGCCACGCGTTTCACCATGCCGCCCGAGAGCTCGGCCGGTAAGCGCGCCGCGACTTCCGGGTCCAAATCCACCATGGCAAGCTTCATGTATACCAGCTGGCGAATCAGATCCTCGTCCAGCATACGCGCTTCGCGCAGCGGAAACGCGATGTTGTCGAACACATTGAGCGCACTGAACAGCGCACCGCTCTGAAACAGTACGCCACAGCGCCGGTGCAGGCGTGCAAGTTCGCCGCTGCCGAGGCGCACAAGCTCCTCGCCGAACAGCCACACGCGGCCCGTGCTCGGCCGCAACAGTCCGACCATTTCCCGCAGCAGTGTGGTCTTGCCGCTTCCCGAGCCGCCCACCAGCCCGAAAATCCGCCCGCGCGGCACGCACAGCGAAATATCCTCGTGCACCCGCTCGCTACCGAAGCGTGTGCCGACGTGTTCGAGCCGCACCACGCACTCGGCGTTCATTGCAAGCCTGCGTGCTGGAATAGCACGGCAAAAATGCCGTCGAGCACGATCACCACGGTGATGCTGCTTACCACCGCGGCCGTGGTCTCGGCGCTGAGGCTCTCGGTGTTGGGCTTCACCCGCAGTCCATAGCCACAAGCAATCAACGCAATCACCCCACCAAACACCGCGCTCTTGCCCATGCTCAGCCAGAAACTCAAGGGTGTGACCACCTTCGGCAGGCTGTCGATGAAATGCGCATAGCTCACACCAAACGCACTGTGCGCGGCCCAGCCACCACCCGCGAGCGCCACCACGTCAGTCCAGACGGCGAGCAGCGGCAGCGTGAATGTGAGCGCAACGATTTTGGGCAACACCAGACGCAGGCTGTACGAAGTTCCCATGGCGGCCAGCGCATCCAGCTCCTGGGTAACTCGCATCAAACCAAGTTCTGCGGTCATCGCCGAGCCCGAACGTCCGGCCACGAGCAGTCCAGCAAACACCGGGCTCAGGTGACGCACTACGCTCAGGCCAAGAATCGTGACGATGAAGCCTTGTGCCCCATAGGTTTGCAGCGACAAGCCGCCCATATAGCTGAACACCACCCCGATCAGCAGGCCGATGATGGTCATCACCCCGACGGCACGCACCCCGGAGTTGTAGACGGTCGCGGAGATTTCCTTCCAGGGAATGCGCGCCGGATGGGCGAGCAGGAACCCCAGGTCGAGGGTGAACTGCCCGATGAGCCCGACAAAAGCAACGACATGCGCGCTGGTGGTGAGCGTGGCTTCGGCAAGCCCATCCGCGAGCGTGTGCATGCGTGGCCGCACCGCTTGCGCATCGTCGACCCGCCGTTCGGCCCAACGCCGGAACAGAGCCGCCTGCGCAGGCTGCAACTCGAGATGTGGAGGCTGTTGCCAGTCACCGATCTGCCAAAGCACGAATGCCCCGACGCTGTCCATCGACTCGATTCCGGTCAGATCCCAATACACTTCCGGGTCACGCGCGTAGGGCTTGAGAGCGCGCGTGAGCGCATGCGCACGGCGTGCGAGACCTTGCAGCGTCCACTGGCCGCTGAGTTCAAGCTTGACGGCGCCGTTGTCACGCCGCACCTTAAACGCCGGCAGGTCGGAGCCCGCACTACTTGGCATCTAACCGCGCCCCGCATCCGACACGCAGCCCCACGCGGCGCCATATCGCCTGTCCGCGCAAACCGGTTCAGTGCTGCAAATGCTCGGCAAGAAATTCATCCAACTGACGCTCGGCATCACGCGCATCCGCTTGGTTGTAGGCCGTGGATTCGGGGTTGTCGAAATCCGCTTGGGCATCCGGATAAACATGAATGTCCGCGCGGGTGCTCGCGAGCCCCGCGGCCCACTGGAATTTGGCGACCACCTGTTCGGGCACAAACGGATCGCGGCCGCCAAAAAATGCCAACACCGGCATGCGCAGCGGGGCGAGTTGCGAGGGTTCGGTGTAGGGCGGTGCATAGAAAATCGCCAGTGCGTCGATCGCCTGCGGCAGATCGCTCGCGAGCTTGAGTGCCCAGCGCCCGCCCATCGACCAGCCGACGACGCCGATGCGGGTGGCCTGCCGCCGCTTGCTGAGGTAGTTCACGGCCTGCTCGAGGTTGGCAAGCCGGTCGCCCGCATCGGAGTCCGCAATATCGGCGAGCCGCGCCGCCACCGGCCGTTCGCGGGTGACTTGGCCACGGAATAGATCTACGGCAAGCGCCGCATATCCAAGGCGCGCAAGCCGCTTAGTCTCGGCGCGCATGTGCCGGTCGAGTCCCCACCAGGCGTGAATAAGCAAGACCCCCGCCGCAGCCTTTTGCCCATCCGCGGGAGTACTGAGATAGCCGTATACGGCACGTCCATCGATCTCGGCGTATTGCACCCGCGTACTGTGGATCTCAAGGGCTGGCGGCGCGGTCCCGTCGCGCGGCAGACCGGCCCAAGCGGCGCTCGCTGTGCAGAGCAGGCCCAGCATCCCCGGCAACCACGCGCGCACTCGCCATATCTTCATGCCTTGCACTCCGGGTGACGAACCAGCTGGGGGGCTGCGCCCGCCAGTGGCACGCATTATGATCTGGCCCACGCCGCCGGACATCCCGGCAGCCGCTGCCTCATAGGTCCCGCCACACTGGAGAAGCCAGCATGCTCAGACAGACATTATTATGCGCCGCTTTAATCGGAGTTTTAGCCGCTCCCGGCGCATTCGCCACGCACCCCGCAGGTTTCTGGCAAAACCCGGTGATCAAGGACGCGGGCGGCATGCATCCCTTGCCCAGCGCCGCGTTCCAGCCCGACAAGACCGCAACCTACAAGGCGCTCTTCGTCATCGACCATAACGCCAAGGATCCCTCACAGATCAACAGCGGCTTCGAACACGTGGCTATGGCCGTCAACGTGTTCGACTCGGCCGGAGTGCCTCCGCAGCACCTCCAATTCGTGGTAATCGTACGCGGCGCGGTGCCGGCCGTGCTCGACAATGCGCAGTACCGCAAACAGTTTCACATCGACAACCCCAATCTCAAGGTAATCAGCGAACTCGAAGCGGCGGGTGTGCAAATCGCGGTCTGCGGTCAAGCTGTGGCCGGCTGGAACGAAGACTACAGCTCGATTGACCCGCGCGTAAAAGTCGCGCTTTCCGGACTCTCCACCATCGTGATCCTGCAGCACGAGGGTTACGCGCTCATGCAACTCTGAAGTACGCGGGCAGAGGCCATGACCCGCATCACCGTCCGGTGGACATGGTTCATGCTCGCCGCAAGCGTCGCCTTGTCGGCAGCGCACGGTGGTACACCTGTCGCCACGATCTTGTCGGCTGCCGAGCAAGTCCGGGCTCGGGGACTCCTCACGGAAGGTGATTGGAATCACGGCGTCCCGGCCTGCACCGATTGCTATGCGCCGAACCTATTGGGTGTCGCGCCCACGATTCCGCCGCTCGCCGGCCAGTCGGCCAGAGCGATGCGCAAGCTCCTGCGAAGTTTCCGCGACGGAATACGGCCGCCATCCGCGGTTGCCGGCGCGATCATGTGGCACGTGAGCCGTGGCTTGAGCGCTCCAGACCTCGAGTTGATCAGCGCTTACATCGCCGGGATTGCCCCGGGCACAGGGCTCACGGCACAGCGGCCAGCGCACGAGTCTGGATACCTATTCGAGCCACAGGCTCCCGACCACTTCCGGCCGCCTCCCGAGTCAGCAATTCCCTTGGGCCCGCAGGGCGACACCATCTGGCGCGGGCGCTTGATCTTTGTGAACACACAACGCTACTCAAAGCCGTATGTCGGCGCTGCGCTGAATTGCTCCAGTTGTCATCTCGACCGCGGCCGTGCCGGATCGGCGCCCATGTGGGCGGCGTACGTCTCGTACCCGAAGTACCGTAGCGAGAACCGCAAGGTCAACACGCTCATCGAGCGCATCCAAGATTGCTTTCGTTTCAGCATGAACGGCAAGCCGCCGGCCGCCGACAGTGACACGATGGTGGCACTGGTGACCTATTTCCGCTGGCTCGCAACCGGATTGCCGGTGGGCATCGAACCCAAAGGGGCGGGCTATCCTCCGCTTCCGGCGCCGCTCAAGCCCTATAGCATCAAACGCGGCGCGGTAATTTACGCACAGGATTGCGCCATGTGTCACGCGGCAAACGGCGCGGGCCGCAAGTCGGGCGACACCCAGGTATTCCCGCCGCTCTGGGGCCCGCGGTCTTTCAACCGGGGCGCGGGCATGGCGCGGATCAGCACAGCCGCCGCCTTCATCGGGACCAACATGCCCTACGGCGCGGCTGGCCTGCTGAGCAATCAGCAGGCCTGGGATGTAGCGGCGTTCGTAGATAGCCAGGCGCGCCCTCAGACCCCGCGCTTCACCGGCAAGGTCGAGACCCCGCGCCGGTAGCCGACAGACACAGACAGCACCAAGCCGCGCCGGAAGATTTCCGGCACGGCCTCGTGCTATGCGTGCTCGCCTTGAAGGTCAGGACCGGATCGCGGGTAGATCGGCCTTGCGCAGTTGCACATTGAGCTGCTCGACATTCCGCATCTTCAACTGCCGCCAAGCAGTGAGAGTTCTTTGTGCGGTTGCGCGGGTCTTGTCGAAGCCCGTCACGATGGCTGGCTTCGGCGGACTCGTGCCCCCCTGTTGCAAGGCGAAGCCCAACCCACGCAGCGTGGAACCCAAACCCATGAGGCTATCGGTAGCCGGAGTAGCCGCGCCCTCACCGGAGGTGTTTGGTGCGGGCGGTGCGGCAAAGCCTTGAAGGCGGCGAGCTTTCTCATCCATCGATCTGATTGAGTTCGCCAACGGCCCGGTAGCATGCGCCCCCAGCGTCGCCAATTGTGCACGCAACTTTCCTGCATCGCGCTCCGCCTCACTCACCTCGCCTTGCAAGCTCTGAATGCGGCCGAGCAGTTGCACCTGTGCCTGTTTGTTTTCGGCGTTGTACCGCACGATCCGTGGCGCCCGAGAAATCGCCGGCGGCTCGACCGTCAAAGGCTGACTGTAGCTTTGTCCATCGACGGTCAGTCGCACGGTGTACTGGCCCGGCAAGGCTTCGTGACCGCCGCCGCCAAAGAACGCTTCCACTCCAGTCGCTGCCGGGTTGCGTGGCGTTACCACACGCAAATCCCAGGCGAAGCGATGCATGCCCGCCGCGGCCAACAGGGGCGCGGGCCGGGTCACCCAAACCAAGGGCACGGTCAGCGACTTGGGGTCGGGCTCCGGATATACGGTCGCGCTCGAATAGTGGCTGATGACCTGGCCGCTCGAATCGAGCACATCGAGCGTGACCGGACCGTCAGCGTCGGACTTCAGATAATAATCAACGATCGCGCCCTTCATCCGCGGTTCGCCCGACCAGATGTCGAGGACATCCATGTCGGCCGCCGCGACCAAGTTGGTTTGACCACCAAAACCTCCTCCACCCTTGGGCAACGTTGCAGGTTCCGGCTTGAACAAATAAGCGGGCGAGTCGGCAATGGCCGCATCCACTTGGCGCAGCGGACTCAAGTCATCCAATACCCACAGTCCCCGGCCAAATGTGGCAATCGCCACCGAATTGTTCTTGAACGCAAAGTCACGGATTTCAACCGGCGGCATGTTGAGGCTCAACGACTGCCAGTGATCGCCTTGGTCAAAGGAAACGTAAACGCCAAACTGTGTGCCCGCCCAGAGCATACCTTGGCGTTCCGGATCCTGTTTGATGGCCTCCACGAAACCCTTGGACGGGAGACCGCTATCCACGTCCTGCCAAGTTTTGCCGCCATCCGTAGTGCGTGATACGTGGGGCGCAAAGTCATTCAAACGATGCCGATCAATCGCGGCATACGCCGTGTTCGCGTCGAAGTGCGACGCACCGATCATGATTACTTTGCTCCACGCCGTTACCGACTTAGGTGTGACATTGTTCCAGTGCTTGCCGTCGTCGTGGGTTACCCAGATCAGACCGTCGTCGGTACCCACCCAAATGGTGCCCGCCGCGAGAGGCGACGGCGCGATGGTGTAGATCACGCCCCAGCGCGGGCCAAACGTCTTTTGGTTGTAAGTAGTATCCGCAGCCGCAGTGGGATCGAGATTCGACGGGATGCCGGGATGTTCACGGCTCAAGTCCGGGCTGATCTTTTGCCAGGTCTGTCCGCCGTCCGTCGTCTGGAACAAGGACTGGTTTGCGTAGTAGAACGCGTGTTTGTTGGCCATCGAAAAGGCCACCGGTATGGTCCAGTCGTGCCGGAAGACCGTGTCCGGATAGGCCAAGAGCGGCGAGATGCTTTCGCTGGTACCGGTCAGCATGTCGCACTTGGTGGGACCTCCGAAGCCGGAGCCGTAGAGTTCCGCGACGCTCAAGGGGTCAGCCGCGACTTGATCGCTTTCGCCACCGGTGCAAGTGTGTGCCACGTCACTGTAGGTAATCCGCCCGCTCGACACATCGCTGGCGACCGAATGCCCGCCGCTGTCCTGCATGGCACCGCCCGCCCAGAAGGGCGACTGGTTGTCGGCATAAACACCGTAGTACTGTCCGGTCGGCTGATTGTTCCAGGTGCTCCAGATCTTGCCGCCATCCAGGGTAACGACGCCACCCAACATATCGCTGGTCGACAGCATGAGGTTCGTGTCGGTGGGGTTGATCCACAGCTCCTTGAAATCGTTGCCACCCGAGTTGCCCTTCCAGGCATCGAAACTCACGCCGCCGTCGGTGGACCGGTAAATGGTCACGTTCATCACATACAGGGTGTTTTCATTCTTGGGATCCACCGTGACGCGGCCGAAATACCACTGCCGTCCCCAAATGCGCGGGTCGCTATCCGCTAGTGTCCAGGTCGCTCCGGCATTATCCGAGCGATATAACCCGCCGCCCCCGTCTTGGGTCTTGGTACCGATGATCGCATAGACACGATTCGGATCGGTCGGCGCCACCGCAATGCCGATCTTGCCAACGCCCTCGGTCGGCAGGCCATCGGTCAATTGCTTCCAAGTCGTGCCGCCGTCGATGGATTTATAGATGCCCGAACCCGGCCCGATGGATGGCGGGTACACACTCCACGGCGGACGTCGCGTCGCCCAAAGACTTGCATAAACGATCTGCGAATTGTCGGGATCAAAAGCCAGGCTCATACCGCCGACGTTCGCGTTTTTGTACAGCACCTTCTGCCAAGTTTGCCCACCATCCGTCGAGCGGTAAATACCGCGCTCGGGGTTGGCGGCGTAGATATTGCCGAGTGCCGCCGCGAACAAGCGCTCGGGATTGTGCGGATCCACGATGATCGTGCCGATCTCCATGCTCTTGTCGAGCCCGATATGCGTCCAGGTCTTGCCGGCATCGGTGGACTTGTACATACCGTCGCCGTAAGACATCTCGGAACGCGGGTCGGCTTCACCGGTGCCCACGTAAATAATGTTCGGGTCGGAAGGCGCTACGGCAATCGCTCCGATCGAGGCCACCGGTTCATGGTCAAAAATGGGCTTCCAGGTCCACCCCGCGTTCGTGGTCTTCCATACTCCCCCATCCACGGCCCCGATATAAAAAACGTAGGGTTCGCCGGCCACGCCCGCGCCCGCCACGGTGCGTCCGGCGTGAAACGGCCCGATGTTGCGCCAGTGCAGGCCCGCAAACAATTCGGCGCTGATCGGCGCGGTATCGGCAGCGGTCGCATTCAAGCCAACCAAGAGCAGTACTACCAACGCGGCGCCGCACACCCCGGATATCCTGGTCTTGCAACTCATAGGACTCTCTCCGTTGGATCGTTCAGAATTTCGTGGCCAACGGCGCGCTCAATAGCGAATCAACGCCGCACCCCAAGTGAATCCGGCACCGAAGGCCTCGAGCAGGATCGTCTGCCCACGGCGTATGCGGCCGTCGCGCACCGCGACATCGAGCGCGAGCGGCACCGAAGCAGTCGAGGTGTTGCCGTGCTCCTGCACAGTGAGCACCACACGCGCCATCGGCAGCTTGAGCCGCCGTGCCGTGGCTTCGATGATGCGCAGATTGGCCTGATGCGGCACCAGCCAGTCGAGTTTCTCGGCCGGCAGATGATTGGCTGCAAGCGCCTCCGTCACCACGTCACCCAGCTTGCGCACCGCCACTTTGAAAACCTCGCTGCCTTTCATCTGGATGTAATCGCGTCGCGCACGAAAATTCTCGGGCTTCTTGGACACCCCGGAAGGGAAATACAACAGGTCGGCGTATTGGCCGTCGGCGTGCAGGTGCGTGGAAAGGATGCCGGGCGAGTCACTCGCCTCCAACACCACGGCGCCGGCACCATCGCCGAACAGCACACAGGTGCTGCGATCGGTCCAGTCGGTCATGCGCGAAAGGGTTTCGCCGCCCACGATCAGTGCGTGCCGCACGCTGCCAGCACGGATGAATTTTTCGCCGATGTCGAGTGCGTAAATGAAGCCCGTGCACGCGGCTTCCAGGCTGAAAGCCGTGCATTCGCGGATACCCATGCGCTGCTGCAGGAGGCAGCCCATATTGGGAAATATCTGGTCCGGTGTGGTGGTGCCGACGATTACGAGGTCGAGGTCCTGCGGTCCCAGGCCCGCCGCCTGCATGGCCTGGCGCGCGGCACGCTCGCAAAAATCCAGGTTGGTCTCGTTTTCGGCGGCGATGTGGCGGCGTTCGATGCCGGTACGCGCGCGAATCCATTCGTCGCTCGTGGCCACCATCTTCTCCAGATCCTGGTTGGTCAGGACCTTGTCCGGCAAGCTGCTGCCGGTGCCGGCGATACGTGCATAGATGGGCTTCATGAGGCCGGATCTCCGGAGGCTGCGAGTTTCGTGGTGAGCAGCTTGCTAATGCGCTGCGGAACCTGGTTCTGGACTTCCAGGATGGCGACGCGGATAGCGCTGGCGAAGGCCACACTGTCGGAGCTTCCATGACTCTTGATCACGACCCCGCGCAGGCCGAGCAGGCTCGCGCCGTTGTAGTTACGCGGATCGAGCCGTTTCTTGAGCGCCCGCAACACTGGCATCGAGGCAAGTGCGAGCAGGCGAGTGAAGGCGGAGCGGTGGAACTCTTGGCGTATGTAGCCGCTGATCATTTTGGCCAGCCCCTCGATGGTCTTGAGTGCCACGTTGCCGACAAAACCGTCGGTCACCACCACATCCACGCGACCCGAAAAAATGTCGTTGCCTTCGACAAAACCGATGTAATTCAGCGGACCTGCAGCCAGCAGCTTGCCGGCCTCGCGCACCTTTTCGACACCCTTGATCTCCTCTTCGCCGATATTGAGCAGCCCAACCCGCGGCGCGTCAATGTGATACACCGAACTCGCCAGCGCCGAGCCCATGATACCGAACTGGAAGAGCTGCTCAGGAGTACAGTCCGCGTTAGCGCCAAGATCAAGCATGTGCGTCTGCCCGCCGGAGGCAGGCATCAGCGCACAGATGGCAGGCCGGTCGATACCCGGCAACGTTTTCAGGACGAAGCGTGCAGTTGCCATGAGCGCGCCGGTATTACCGGCGCTCACACAGGCGTCCGCCTCCCCGGCCTTGACCAGGTCAATGGCGACGCGCATCGAGGAATCCTTCTTGTGACGCAGAGCCTGCGAAGGCAGGTCGCTCATCTCCACGATCTGCGAAGCGGGCTGCACCCGCAGACGCACCCCGAAGGTTTCGACTTCGCCAGCGACGGCGGCATTCAGAGCACCGACATCGCCCACGAGAATAATGTGCAAAAACGGGTGCCCGACGAGCATGCTCACCGCCGCCGGTACCACCATCGACAGTCCGCGATCACCTCCCATGGCGTCGAGCGCGATCGTGACTTTCGTGTTGTTCATGTGGCTGACGAAGACCTTTGCGCCCGTGACAACCAGGCGACCACGTATGGGTTACTCACCCACCGGTTCCTTGGCACGGGTTCCACAGGCGGCGACCAGCAGTGCTGGCGGCACCGAGGCTGCGGAGTTTCAGTCTTCCTGAGGAATATTCAGAATCGTTTTGCCACGGTATTGGCCGTTGGCACCAATGTGGTGACGGCGATGGGTCTCGCCGGTAGTCTTGTCGACGCTCAACGTCGGTCCGCGCAGCGCATCATGAGAGCGGCGCTGGCCGCGACGCGAAGGGGGTACGCGACTTTTCTGGACTGCCATGTTGAACTCCTGCCGGCTCGGCCGTGTTCGTTGATGATCTCAATGGCGCTTGAGCGCCGCCAATACTGCAAACGGTCCGGCCGCCGCGTGTTGGCCGGCGGGCGCGCTTGGTTCCGAAACCCCAGCAGGACTCAGGTTGCATTCCCCGTGGCCGAAACCAAGGCATCATAACCTTCGGGCAGACTCCCTGCACCGCTACCACGTGCTACCCAGACCAATCTCACTTGCACACGCACGGGATAGGTCAATGACCCGAGGCAATGCTGACAGGTCAATTCAAAACTAGCCTGTACCTACGCATCGAGGCGCCACTCTCCGTCCGACTTCGTCACCTGCAACCGAACGTTAGCTGCACCTTGCAGCCGCGCAAGCGTCCATAAACGCGGCAGGGAAGCCGTATGCAAACTACCTTTGACGGTGACAGGCGCCGCACCGATCCGCTTCAAGTCCAAATAGCCTGACCGCGCATACGATACGGGCGCAGTATGATACTTTCAGGTCTTGGATGTGTCAAAGTGAAAGCGCTACAAGCCGTTGTTTTTGCTGAACTCACATGCCTCGCTGGCGCTGGAGCACGGACACAAAAACCACCATGCAAATCATGCTGGCTTCAACCTCCCCCTTTCGACGCGCCCTGCTTGGACGCCTTGGCCTGCCCTTTGCCTGCGTGCCACCCGAAGTCGATGAAACCCCAGGACCCCGCGAAGCACCCGACCAGCTCGCGCTGCGACTCGCACTCGCCAAGGCGCAAGCCGTAGCGCACCGCCATCCTCAGACTGTGGTCATTGGCTCGGACCAAGTGGCCGTACTTGACGGTACGCTTCTCGGCAAGCCCGGTGATCACACCCATGCGGTTGCGCAGCTCGTGCACGTGTCCGGACGCCGTGTAGATTTTTACACTGGGCTCTGCGTGCTGGTTGCTGCCAACCCACTCCCGCACACACATCTCGACACCACGCGCGTCACCTTCCGCACGCTCACCGGTGCCGAGATCGAACGCTATCTGCGCGCTGACGAACCCTACCAATGCGCCGGTAGTTTCAAGAGCGAAGCCCTTGGCATCAGCCTTTGCGAGCGCATCGAAACCGAAGATCCGACAGCGCTCGTGGGCCTGCCGCTGATTGCGCTCAGCCGCCTGTTGCGCGCTGCCGGCCTCGCCCTGCCCTAGCGCGGCAGGCGCCCCAGCACTACCTCGAGCGCTTCCTCGAGCGGCGCGCTTACTTCGAGGCGCTTGCCGGTGGCGGGGTGCACGAATGCAATGCGGGCCGCGTGCAAAAACATGCGTGTCAATCCGTGGGCCCGCAGCCGGCGATTGGCATCGCGGTCGCCGTACTTGTCATCACCCAGCACCGGGTGGTGCAGTGCAGCAGCATGCACGCGGATCTGGTGGGTGCGACCGCTACGAATCAACACGTCCATCAGACTCGCATCGGCGTAGTGCTGCAGCGGGCTGAACAGGGTTTGCGAAGGCTTGCCCCCGGTTGCCACGCGCACGCGACGCTCGCCGCTTTGCAGGACATTTTTTTGCAACGCGAGGGTGACCTCGCGCGGGCCGCCGCGCCAGACACCCGCGAGCAACGCGCAATAGTGCTTCTCGACCTCGCCTGCACGAATTGCAGCGTGCAAGGCCCGCAAGGCACTACGTTTGCGGGCCACGACCAAACAACCGCTGGTGTCGCGGTCGAGGCGGTGCACGAGGTCGAGCGCATGCTCCTCCGGGCGCAGCCGACGCAGCATCTCGATCACACCGAAACTCACGCCGCTGCCACCGTGCACCGGCATACCTGCGGGCTTGTTGATGATCAGCAGCTCGGCATCCTCGTGCAGGATCGCCGCCCGCAGGCGCTCGAGCTGCCGGCTACCCGGTGCACGGGGCAATTCCCGATCCGCCTGGCGTACTGGCGGCAACCGCAGATCGTCGCCCGTCTGCAGGCGGTACTCGGCTTTGACGCGCTTGCCGTTGACCCGCACCTGCCCGGTGCGCAACAGCCGGTAGACATGTCCCCTGGGTACGCCCTTGAGCTCGCGCAGCAGGAAATTGTCGAGCCGCTGGTGCGCCTGCTCGCTGTCGACGCACCGATGCGTGACGACGGGCACGTGGTTTCCCACATAAACTCCTGAAAATAAAAGTCTTCGAACGATTGAAAGCCCCTGAGGGGCGCTGTTATAGTAGCCTACGGCGCCGCACTCACGCTGCAAACGTTGTGAAAGCTGCGGTGTTGATGCCCTCCAAGGGCTGGTAACGACTTTAAGGTGGGATTGTCTGTTTGGATAGGACAATCCCGTGTGTTGTAAACGCGGCGCTGCGGGCCTGAAACACTTGGCCAACCGCCGCCAGAACTAGCGCTCCCATGCCCGTGCGTGGTCAAGATGCGCCGATATGCAACTCAGGCAGGGTTTCGTTATGGCCGCCGCGACACGTGGCGCCTGACCGCAAGCTGAAGACTGTGCGCCAAGACGCCTGAGGCCGTCCGGCCTGATTGACCAAGCGCAGACCGTGGTTGAGCGTCTGCGAGATTCCCATGAAGCGAATGCTGGTGAATGCAACTCAGCCGGAAGAGTTGCGGGTGGCCATGGTAGACGGCCAGAAGCTCTACGATCTCGACATCGACGTCCCGTCCCGGGGACAGAAAAAAGCCAATATCTACAAGGGACGTATCACCCGCATCGAGCCGAGCCTCGAAGCGTGTTTTGTCGACTACGGCGCCGAACGTCACGGCTTTCTGCCACTCAAGGAAATCTCCCGCACTTATTTCAAGCCCGGTGCC
Source organism: Gammaproteobacteria bacterium (assembly GCA_050739335.1). Lineage (GTDB taxonomy): Bacteria > Pseudomonadota > Gammaproteobacteria > Natronospirales > REEB76 > REEB76. The sequence goes on along the minus strand of JBOIBB010000024.1, from coordinate 11,377 downwards.
GACCTCTCGGGCCACCTCAACATCCGCGAACTGCTGCACGAAGACCAAGAGCTCGTGGTACAGGTCGATAAGGAGGAGCGCGGCAACAAGGGTGCGGCACTCACCACCTTCATCAGCCTGGCCGGACGCTTTCTAGTGCTGATGCCCAACAACCCGCATGCCGGTGGAGTCTCGCGCCGCGTCGAGGGCGATGACCGCGACGAACTGCGGGAAGCGCTGACCGCGCTCAAGCTGCCGGACAGCATGGGCATGATCATCCGTACCGCCGGCGTGGGTCGCAGTGTCGAGGAACTGCAGTGGGATCTGGACTATCTGGTGCAGATCTGGGACGCGATATCCAAGGCGTCTACCACGCGGCCCGCATCGTTCCTGATTTACCAGGAAAGCAACGTCATCATCCGCGCGCTGCGCGACTACCTACGCACCGACATCAGCGAAGTGCTGATCGACGACGACAGGATGTACGAAGAAGCGCGGCAGTTTATGGAACAGGTGATGCCGCAGAGCCTCGCTAAACTCAAGCACTACGAAGATCGCGTACCATTATTCACGCGCTATCAGATTGAAAGCCAGATCGAGGCGGCGTTCGGGCGCGAAGTACACCTGCCTTCCGGAGGTGCCGTAGTCATCGATCATGCGGAAGCGCTGGTGGCCATCGACGTGAACTCGGCGCGCGCCACCAAGGGTGGCGACATCGAGGAAACCGCACTGCGTACCAATCTCGAAGCGGCCGACGAAGTCGCCCGCCAGTTGCGCCTGCGCGACCTCGGCGGCCTGATCGTGATCGATTTCATCGACATGGGTCCGACCAAGAACCAGCGCGAGGTCGAAGACCGCCTGCGTGATGCGCTCAAAATGGATCGCGCGCGCATTCAGGTCGGCAAGCTCTCGCGCTTCGGACTGCTCGAGATGTCGCGCCAGCGCCTGCGTCCGTCGCTGGGCGAATCCACCCAGGTAATCTGCCCGCGTTGTAATGGCGAGGGTCACATCCGCGGTGTCGAATCGCTATCACTCTCGGTGTTGCGCTTGCTGGAAGAAGAAGCCATGAAGGAGCGCACGGCGCGCGTAGTAGCGCAACTGCCGCTGAACATCGCGACCTTCCTGTTGAACGAGAAGCGCGTGATCATCTCCGAGATCGAACAGCGCTGTCACCTCAGCATCGTGTTGGTCCCGAACCCGCACCTCGATTCGCCGCGCTTCGACATCCAGCGCTTGCGCGACGACGAAGTTCCTCCGACGGGCAACACCACAAGTTACAAGCTCGTCACCGAACCCGCGCCGCCCGTACCGCCGGGACTGGCGGCCAAACGCGAACCGCCTCCAGAACCGGCCGTGAAAGGCATCACACCCGCGACGCGCGCACCACTCGTGCACGCAGAGGTGCCGCGTTCACCCGGGATTTTCGCACGCCTCTGGCGCGCACTTGCCGGCGGCAGCGCGACACCCGCTCCCGCCCGCCCCGCCGAACCTCCGATACATCACACCGAGCCGCGCCACTCGGCGCACGGCCATGACCGGCAACGTGATCACGAATACGGACGGCGCGCGCCGCGTGGCGGCCGCCGTCCGGACTCCAACCGCAACCAGAACGCTGGACAACGACGCGAGCCGCAGGCGCGCCCGCAGAGCCAGGACCGCACTCAGCCCTACCCACCGGATCGCAGCCGGGCACCGGTAGCGGTGCCTGCGCCACGCCAGGACAGCGCCGGTACCACTACACCGGCCGCCGCAACGTCCGTGCCCTCCACGAGCGCACCGACCCCGGCGCCAGCTCCCCGCCAAGATGAGTACGGCGCTTCGCAAGGCAACCGCACACGCAACACGCGCCGCGGACGCCGCGGTGGGCGCCGGCGGCATCGCTATGAGGGCAACCGTGATACCACGACGCGCGCGGTCAGCCCCTCCCCCGATCACAACCCGGCTGTCGAATCCGCACCTCGGGCTTCACAATCCGCCTCGGTCGCCGCACCCGCGGCGGTTGCGGCGCCGTTGCCGCTAACGCCTCCGGCGATGAGCAACCCTGCACCGGTATCAGTTTCTGCCGCCGAACAGCCGACGTCACACCACGAACCGGACAGGCCTACCGAGCCCACGCTCCCGCTCTATCACGCACGCGACCAAGGCGAAGCGCCGGCGACCGCCAGCGACGACGGTCATAGCGGAGACTGAACCCCCACCCGCAGCAGCGCTTTACACGGCACGGCCGCGCCGGTGTACGTTCAACGCGTCGCGGGCGACGCTTCCGTGTAGCGTTCAATAATCTTTTGTAGTAGCCCTGCGGCGCCCCGCTCGATCAGATCGAGCACCTGTTCAAAATCTTGAGCGCCACCGAAGTAGGGATCCGGCACTTCGTCGAGGGGCTGACGCTGCGCATAGCGGAGCAACAAGTCGAGCTCGGCATGCGAATCGCGCGGCACGATCGCGCGCAGACCCGCGAGGTTGTCCCGGTCCATCGCCAGAATGTATTCAAAATCGGCGAAGTCGTCGCGTGACACCTGGCGTCCGCGGTGGCGGCTGATGTCGATACCGCGGCGGCGGGCCGCAGCAATCGCGCGCGCATCGGGCGGCTGCCCGACGTGATAGTCATGCGTACCGGCTGAATCGATATGCAACTCGAGCTGCGGTGCGCGTGCACGATACAGACTGCGGAATACCCCTTCGGCGATCGGCGAGCGGCAAATGTTGCCCATGCAGACAAACAGCACACCGATTTTGCGGTGTGGATCCCCGGCGCCCGCAGTCACGCTACTCGGCTTCGCAACAGGTCGGCGACGCGCGCCAGATCCTGGGGCGTGTCCACCCCGGGTCCCGGCGCCTCGCGGGCAACGTCTACGGCGATACGCATGCCCAACCAGAGCGCACGCAGTTGCTCGAGTTTTTCAAGTTGTTCAAGTTCGCAGGGCGGCGCAGCCGCAAGCCGGCGCAGGGCACCCACCCGATAGGCGTAGAGGCCGAGGTGGCGCAAGGCGCCTTGCCAGCGTTGCTGCGAACCAAGCCCGGCCGTCGCGCTTTCCCGGTTCCAGGGGATCGGCGCACGGCTGAAATACAAGGCTTCGCCCTGCTGGTTCATGACCAACTTCACAACATTGGGATTGAGAAACTCGTCAAGTGCGTGGATGGGCGCGGCCAGCGTCGCCAAGTCGGCGCCTTCCCGGCTCTCGAGCAGCGCGGCCACCTGGCGGATCGCGGCCGCCGGCATGAGCGGTTCGTCGCCCTGCAGATTCACCACGATCATGTCTTCATTCCAATCGAAGCGCATTGCGATCTCAGCAATGCGGTCTGTACCCGATACCAGCGTGGCGGCGGTGATCTCGGCAGGCACACCGGCCGCAGAGCAGGCTGCGCGCACGCGCTCATCGTCGGTCGCCACGAGCAGCCTCTCGGCGCCGCTTTCGCGCGCACGCTCGGCGACGTGCAACACCAGTGGCTTGCCCAGAAGCTCCGCGAGCGGTTTGCCCGGCAGGCGCGTTGAACTCATGCGTGCGGGGATGACCACGGTGAATCGCATTCAGATTTTCTCGTCAGCGCCGAGCTCGCGCGCTTCTTCTTCCAGCATCACGGGTATGCCGTCGCGGATGGGATAGGCCAAGCGATCCGGCTTGCATACGAGTTCCTGCTCGGTCTTGCGGTACACAAGCGGGCCCTTGCAGATCGGGCACACCAGAATTTCGAGCAACTTGGCATCCATCGGTCCTCTCCTCCAATCAGCCCGGTTTCCCGGTTCCGGCCGCACTACCGGCGGCCGGCATGCAGACACTGACGCGCTCCAAGATGGTACGCGTATCCGCCGCGCTAAACTCGGCACTCGCCACTACATACCAGAGATTCGTTTGCTTGAACTGCCCACATTTTATGGCGTCTTTCTCCGTCATCAACACGGGCAGGTGCTCGGCGAAGGCGAAATCTGCAGGCACGAACCGCGCATGGTCAGGCCAGGCGTGCTCCACGAGCTGCAAACCGTGGGTACGCAGCATCGCGAAGAACTGTTGCGGATTGCCGATGCCCGCCACCGCGTGCACCCGCTGCCCGGCAAACTTGCCGAGCGGCACGCGCGCGCCGCTCGCGAGATTCACCACGCCTTCGGGGGCCAACTGCATGGCAAGCGCGGTGCTCGGCAGGCTGCGCGCAGTGACCGGACCTTGCTTCGCGACCAGCAACTCAATGTGCGCGAGGCGCGCGGCCGGTTCACGCAGCGGTCCCGCTGGCAGGCACCAGCCGTTGCCCAGTCCGCGCGCGCCATCGAGCATGATGATCTCCAAGTCGCGGCCCAGGCGGTAATGCTGCAAGCCGTCATCGCTCACGATGAGGTCCACGCCGGCCGCATGCAGCAACAGGCGTGCGGCCGCGACGCGATCGGGGCTCGCGGCCACCGGCAAGCCGGTGCGCCGTGCGAGCAGCACAGCCTCGTCACCGACCATGGCGGGATCACTTGCGGCACTGACCCGGAGCGGCCAGTGCTGCACCGCCCCTCCGTAGCCACGCGTAACAATTCCCGGGGAATAGCCGCGCGCCTGCAGGGCACCCGCAAGCCAGATCACAAACGGCGTCTTGCCGGTGCCCCCCACCGCGATGTTGCCGACAACAATGACCGGCACCGGAAGCTTGATGCGCCGCAGCAGCCCAAGCCGGTAGGCCGCGCGGCGCAGCGCCGCGAGCAGTACGAACAACCCGGTAAACGGAATCAACCAGGGAACCGGGCGCGTACCGTACCAGCGCTGCAGTAGCCAATTCTGGAAACGACGCGAATTCACGCGAGACCGGATTTCAGGCTACCGCAGTCTCGCGAAACTGCAGGTGATAAAGCGCGGCGTAGTGGCCGTTGCGCGCCAGCAGTTCCGCGTGCCGCCCGCTCTCGATGACCCGTCCTTGATCAAGGACGATGATGCAGTCAGCCTGCTCCACTGTCGAGAGCCGGTGTGCGATTACCAAGGTGGTGCGCGCGTGCATCAAGCGTTCGAGTGCGAGCTGGATGTGGCGCTCGGACTCGCTGTCGAGCGCCGAGGTAGCCTCATCGAGTATCAGTAGCGGTGCGTTCTTGAGCAGCGCACGTGCAATTGCGATGCGTTGCCGTTGCCCGCCGGACAAGAGCACGCCGCGATCGCCCACGAGCGTATCGAAGCCCTGGGGCAACTGGCGGATGAACTCCATGGCATACGCGGCTTCGACTGCAGCGGAAATCTCGGCATCGCTGCGTTCCGTCAGGCTGCCGTAGGCGATGTTGTTGCGAATCGAGTCGTTGAACAGCACCACATCCTGGTTCACGAGCGCAATCTGCTCGCGCAGATCCGCAAGCCGGTAGTCGCGGATGTCACGCCCGTCCAGCAGGACGGCACCCTCGCCGACGTCGTAGAAGCGCGGCACCAGGCTCGCGAGCGTGGACTTGCCGCTGCCGGAACGGCCGACCAATGCCAGGGTGCGGGTCGCAGCAATCCTGAAAGACACAGAATTCAACACCCGGCCCTTCCGCAGATCATAGCTAAAGCTCACCGCGCGGAACTCGAGTTCGCCGCGGGCGCGGGCGAGCGTCGTCGTGCCGCCCGCGGGTTCGTTACCTTGATCGAGGAGTTCGAAGATGCTCTGCCCCGCTGCGATACCCTTTTGCACGGGCGCGTTGATATCGGTCAGATGCTTGAGCGGCGCCATCAGCAGCAGAAGCGCTCCTAGAAAAGAACCAAAAGTGCCGACCGAGATCGCTGGCAACACCGTGGGCAGTGTGGCTAGGTAAATTACCAGCGCCATGCCGATGCCGGCGATCAACTGGATCACCGGGCTCGAGCCGGCGTTGACCAGGGCGAGCTTCATGTTGAGCACACGGTTGTGCTCGTTCACCTTCTCGAAGCGCCTTCCCTCGTAATCGATACCGCCGAAGAGTTTGACCACGCGGTGCCCGGCAATCACTTCCTCCGACAGGCGGGTTACATCACCCATGGAATCCTGGATGCGGCTGCTGTAGCGGCGGAAACGGTCGCTCACCAGACGTACCAGCAAGGCAATGGCGGGCCCCACGACCAGCACGAAGAGCGACAGCACCCAACTCAGATAGAACATCCAGCCCAACAGGACCAGAATCGTCAGCCCGTCGCGGATTGCCACGGTGACAGCATTGGTGGTGGCTTCGGCCACCTGCTCGATATTGTAGGTGAGCTTGGAGACCAGCATCCCGGAAGAGCTGGTGTCGTAATATTGCGTGGGCAGCTCGAGCAGCTTGCCGAAGGACTCGCGGCGCAGGCGCTTGATGACGTTGCGCCCGACCCAGGCCATGCAGTAAGTGGACAGGAACCCGGCCAGACCGCGCAGTACGAAGAGCCCGATGACCACTAGCGGAATGTAACGAATGCTCTGGGCGTTGTGCTGCACGAAGCTCTTGTCGAGCAGCGGTTTGATCAACGCCGCAAACACCGACTGGCTGATCGCATAGACCACCAGACCAAGAATCGCTAGCGCAAAGATCTTCCAGAACGGGATCACGTATCGCAGCAGGCGGCGGTAGATCTCGACGACGCCGGGATCGAGCCGCCACCAGTGCACGTCAGTGGTCCGCCGGCGGCTGCACGGTGAGGATCTGCAGTTGCGTAAATCCCAACTCACCGGCTACATTCATCACCGTGACCACCGACTGGTGACTGGAGCGCGCATCGGCGCGCAAGATGATCGGCAGGTCATGACGCGCCCCGGCCGCGGCCAGAATAGCGACACGCAGTGCTTCCGGACTGGTACCGGCCACGGCTTTCTGATCCACGTAGTAGCGGCCTTCGGAATCCACGGTCACGGTTATTCCGGTAGGCGCGTTCGCCACCGGCGCTACGCTCGCGGTCGGGAGTTTCACCGTGAGGCCGGTGTTCTGAATGAAATGTGTAGTCATCATGAAGAACACCAGCAGCATCAACATTACATCCACAAAGTTGATGATGTTGAGTTCCGGATCGTCCCACTGTTTGTGGCGCAGTTTCATGCGCGCGCCTTGCGCGGCTTGGGTGCCCGTGCGGCTGCGGGTTCCACCTCGGCTTCGGTGTCGAGCCCCGTCTGCGCACCACGCACTGCGGTCATAAGGCGCATGGTTTCCTGTTCCATGCGATCCACGAGGTCATCCACCTTGCCGCGCAGGTAGCGGTAGAGGATGTAGGCGGGAATCGCAACTGTCAGGCCGGTTACTGTGGCAATCAAAGCCTGCGAAATGCCGCCGGCGAGCACCGAGGGATTACCCAGCCCGGCGGAGGAAATCGCGGCGAACACGTGAATGATGCCGAGCACGGTGCCGAGCAGGCCAAGCAACGGCGCAATGGTCGCGATGGTGCCGAGCGTAATCAGATAACGATCGAGCTCATGCACCACGTGCCGGCCGGTGTCTTCGATGGCCTCGTTCATGACCTCGCGCGGTGCGCGGCGCTGCTCGATGCCGGCAGCGAGGATCTGCCCAAGCGGCGAGCCCGCACGCAGCGCTTGAAGACGTTCGTCGTCGAGTTCGCCGTTCTTGAGCCAGTTCCAGACCTGCGCCGCCAGATGTTGCGGCGCCACGCGCCGCGTCTGCAGTGTCCAGAGGCGCTCGGCCACGATGGCCACCACGGCTACGGAACACAGAATCAGCGGCGCCATGAGCCAACCGCCCGACTTCGCAATCTCGAACATGCAACCTGTGTCCGCGCTTTACACCCAAGCATGATACTGGATTTCCGCAGGCACGCAGCGTTTGTAGGCCAAGGCGCGCGAGCCGTTCCCTTCGCTACCCTGAGGGCTCGGACCCACGCTGCGGATGATTTGCCCTCATTGCTTCGGTCTGCGTATCAGGCCAAGCGGCGCAAGCGGATCACGACTCAGCCAGCTAAACGCGCCCCCACTACCACCACCCAATGAAGATGGAGGCTTTACCTCCGCGGGAGTGGTCGCTCCGGACTGGCGAATGGCATTCATCCGGAGCTTCTTCGGCTAGATTTTATGCGTCACTTCCGAATGATTTTGTCGGCAACACGCTCGCGCCATACGCCTGCAAGACGTGCGCCAATTCTCCGCGCAGGATCAGCCAAGAGTACATGTCCGTTATGCAACCCACCTTCCTTGCGTCAGCGCGCCGTCCAGAATCGCGCATGATCCTGCCGCCAGCGGCTGATGACCGTGGGCTCGTGGTCTGGCCAGATGCGCATCTCCACGGTTCCGGACGTGACCGTATCCAACAGCCTTGCGCCGGAATTGCGGTACGCATCCACAGTTGCAGCTTTCGGAAAACTCCAACGATTGCGGTAACCGACCGGGAACAACGCGTAGCGAGGCGCCACGGCCTCGATGAATTCTCGGCTCGACGATGAGAGGCTACCGTGGTGCGGTACCACCAGCACATCGCTGCCGAGGCGTGCAGCATCGAGCGCCAGCAGGCGCTGCTCGCCGGCGCGCATTAAATCGCCGACCAGCAGCAGGTTGCCGCCCGCGCCGTTAATCTGCAATACGCAGGATGCGTTATTGCCGGTAACGTCGCCATCCAGATCCGGCGCCAGTATTTCGAAACTCACGCCATCCCACTCCCAATGCTGCCCCCGCGCGCAACGCTGCGTTCCAATCACGCGCTCTGGTTCACCACTCAATACCAGCACCTGCGGCCAGCGTTCGTGCAGGCTGCGCAAGCCACCCGCATGGTCGTTGTCACCGTGGCTCACAATGATCAAATCAGGCGCACCCAGTCCGCGGCTCTGCAGCCAGGGCATCACCACCCTCTGCCCAGTATCGGATTCCGAAAACCCCGGGCCGGTGTCGTATATAAGCGTGTGGCTGGCAGTGCGCACCACCGTGGAAAGCCCCTGCCCCACGTCGAGCAGGGCGAAATTGAAACCGCCCGGTGGAATCGCTAAGGGACGCACAAAGAACAACGGCAGCCACAAGACAAGCCCCAGCCAGCGCGCCGGCACGGCGCGCGGAACCATCAACCAGAACGCACCAAGCACCGCAACGCCGAGCGCCCACCAGCTTGGTGCCGGTGTGGGCAGACTGGCCGCGGGCAACTCTGCAAGACGCGACAGCAGCGGCCATGCCAACCCAATGAGTGCAGTTCCGGCCTTGAGGAGCAGCGCGCCGAGCCATGGCCACACTCCAAGAAACACCACACCCACCAATACCAGCGGCACTACCAACAAACTGTAAAGCGGGACGGCCACAATATTGGCGAGGGGCGACACCAACGTGGCGCGCTGAAAGAACCATACCAACATCGGCAACAGTCCGATCCCCACAGCCCATTGTGTGCGCAGCAATTGCATGACACGCCCGCGGCCGAGATGCACGCGCCCGCTGAATACGTAGAAAATCACCGCGACCGCGCCAAACGACAACCAGAACCCCGGCTCACCCGCGGACAGCGGATCGAGCAGCAGGACACCAAGGAGCGCGAGACCCAGCATGTCCCAGACGCGTGCGTGCCGGCGCAACAGGGTGGCGCCAGCAATCGCGGCCAGTTGGATAAGTGCGCGCAGAGTGGGCACCGAAAATCCCGCGAGTGCTGCGTAGCCGCCAGCAGCCAACAGCGCCAGCGCGGCGCCAACAATCGGTACCGGCACCCGCGCGCACAACCACGCGCTCCGCCGCCACGCCAAACCTACCAGCCAAAACACCAGACCTGCGGCCAAGCCTATGTGCAGGCCGGAAATCGCCACAAGATGCGCAGTGCCAGTTTTGCGGAATACGTCCCATTGCTCCCGGCCAATGCCACCGCGATCGCCAACCGCGAGTGCCACAGAGATACCGGCGTAGCGGTTCTCGGGCAAGGCTCTTTGAATTCGTCGCATGATCTCGGAACGCGCCTGCAGCAGTGGGAAGCGCGCACCGCCAGCGATCCTCTGCGACTGCCCAACGAGCGCGTAACCGGTAGCACCGATGGCGTGGCGGAACAGCCAACCCTCGTAATCGAAAGCGCCCGGGCTCCTACTGCCGCGCGGCTGCTTGAGCCGCACCGCGAGGTGCCAATGCTCGCCCGGCTGCGGCATCAGTACAGCATCGGTCCAAGTGAGGCGCACTCGGCGTGGAACTCCTGCGCCGGGCGGCTTGCCAGCGAGAGTCTCGACTGCAAATTCAAAGCTCGTGTACTCGGGATGTACTTGGGGGATCGAGGCTACCCAGCCATCGAGGGCAAGCGTGCCACCTTCCAGAGCCGGTGCAAGCCGATGCGTTAGCTGCTGCTGCGCACAAAAGCCGCACCACACAAACCCGGCGGCGGCGAACCACATGAAACGCGTGGGCTGCCACCATGCAAACGGTGCTGCGACCAGCAAGGGAGCGGCAAGCCAAAGATGCCCGCTTGGCAAAACCGGCAGCGCCAGCACCGCCAGTACCCCGGCCAACATCGCGATCCCTGCGATTGCCATGATTTCATCCTTGCCCCGAGGCATGGAATAATGGCCCGTCGGCACCGGAGCCCGATCTGCAACGCGCCACCCTGCTCCGGTTTATAAGCCCAATCCACGGCGATGGCAAACCATACAGCCAGATTTTCAATCCCGAGGGCCTATGCCGCGCAGTTTCCTCAGCCGCTGGATGCCGGACCCGCAGACACTGCGGCGCAGACTCAGCGGCAAGTGGTACCTGCGCCCGTTCAAGGAACTGATCTACGAGCCGTCGTTGTGGCGCGCGAACCGCCGCAGCACCCAAGGGGCGCTAGCCATGGGGCTTTTCATTTGTTGCATGCCGGTCCCAGGACATACGCTATACGCGATCTTGGGCTCACTATGGTGGCGGCTGAACCTGCCTCTGGCCTTCATCACCGTGTGGTTCAACAACCCCTTCACCATGGGTGCGATCTACTACGGCAGCTACAAACTCGGCTCGCGTATCCTCGGCGTCCACGCCCTGCCCTTCCGCCACCATCATTTTTCCTTTGGCTGGCTGCTGCAGGAGGCCGGACGCATTTGGCAACCGCTGCTGCTCGGCTGCGTAATCATTGGACTCGCAGCAGCGCTCGTTGGCTACATCGCGCTCAGTGTTGCATGGCAGATTTCGATTCGGAGTCGCTGGCACCATCGTCAACGGATCAGGAAACAAAGGACCGACCGCGGTTAATCATGCGGCTTTCGCGGGGATGCGCGCCAACCCTTCGCCTCCGCCTTCCAATCGAACATGCCTGGGACAGAACCCAGCATTGCACCGCTCTTAGCCGAGGCGGCAGCGCCAAAAGTCCAGCCTAGTCACGATGTTCAAGCCCGAGATGTGGGCCGTGCAACCGTGCTGTGAAGTCCGTCGTTTTCATTACCTGGCGATGGTCGCCATCGGTGTACGGATCAAGGCTGGCGAACCGAAAACCTGAATGATGATTTATCAGAACGCACGAGTGCCGCTCGACACTTGCGCGGACGCCCGATCTGCACACGGTTCGGCGCGACCACTCAATTTGTTAACCGGATCA
>JBOIBB010000023.1:0-3031 GCA_050739335.1 Gammaproteobacteria bacterium | reverse complement strand
GACGGCAGCGGCCCCGACAACATGCGGCTGCGCGTGAATATCGGCGAAGTGGATCTGCGACTCACCTCCGCTGCACCTGCGGGAAGCAAGCCGTAAAATACGCCTCTCCTGATTCCACGGGCATTACATGCAACTTATCGGATCGCATTCCAGCCCCTACGTGCGCAAGGTACGGGTACTGATTGCCGAAAAGGCCATCGAGTGCCCGATGCTGGTCGAGGATGTGTGGTCGGCAGAGTCCACCATTCAGCAGAGCAATCCGCTCGGCAAGGTGCCCTGCCTGATCCTCGACAACGGCCAGGCACTCTACGATTCACGGGTGATCTGCGAGTACTTGGACTCACTGCCGCCCGCGCACACGCTGATCCCGGCAGACGGCCATGAACACATCGAAGTGTTGCGCTGGGAAGCGTTGGCGGATGGCGTGCTCGACGCCGGTATACTGATACGTCTCGAACACACGCAACGTGAACCGCAGGCACGCAGTGAAAAATGGCTGGCCCGCCAGCGCCAGAAAGTCGATGCCGGGCTCGCCGTCATGGCGCGTGATCTTGACAACCGTGAATGGTGCGCGGGCGCGCGCTTTACACTGGCCGATATCGCCGTCGGTTGCGCCCTCGGCTGGCTCGCCTTCCGCCTGCCCGAGATTGATTGGCACGCCCGCTATCCGAGTCTCGTACGGCATTACTCCAAGCTCATGACACGCAGCGCGTTCCGCGACAGCGCGCCACACTCCTGAACAGCCTGGAATCGCGGTCGAGACGGCCGCTCCTACAACAGCAGAAGCCACCGCATTGGGCGCACTGCCCCGGAATAGGACGGCTCAATCGCGGAAATTCACGAACTGCAAAGGCTGGTCGAGCTTGGCTCCGCGCAACAGCGCGATGGCGGACTGCAAGTCGTCCCTTTTCTTGCCGGTGACGCGTATCTCGTCGCCCTGAATACTGGCCTGCAGTTTCAGGCCACTGTCCTTGACGAGGCGCACGATCTTCCGGCCGAGTTCGTTGTCGATACCCTGCTTGACGTTGATAAGCTGCTTGGCCTTGTCGCCACTGATGACTTCGATCTTTTGCGGATCGAAGCTCACCACGTCGATGCCGCGCTTCGCCGCTCGCTGATAGAGAATGTCCTGCACCTGCTTCAACTGAAATTCGCTGTCGGCGTACAGGGTAACCAAGTCATCCTGGCGTTCGATCCTGGCGCTGGTGCCCTTGAAGTCGTAACGCGTGCCGATCTCGCGGCTCACCTGGTCCACGGCATTGGTGAGTTCCGCTGTATCGACTTTGGAAACCGCATCGAAAGAAGGCATGGCATCACCTCATTTAAACCGCGCAACGATCCGCACACACGTAACCCCGGCCGGCATCAAAACCCGTCGTCGCGCACGCGTTTGCCGCAAATCATACCGCGTCCTTCGCGGCGGACAGCTTGGTATGCGCTCCGCGTAACAGAATCGCCTCTCCCAGCTCCAAGTCCTCAGGCGTACCCCAAAGTACCAGCACATCGTCGGGTTTCAAGATGGTGTCCGACGCCGGTTGGCGGCCGAATACGCCGTCGCGTCGCAACGCCGTCACCACGACCCGGTGGGACTTGAGGTTGAGATCGCCGAGACTCTTGTCGATCGCGTAGGCTCCGGGCACGAGGGTGACCGTATAAAGTTCCTCGCGAAACGCAGGACTACCGTCCAGCGGCGGCGTTTCCTCGCCATGGAACACACTGCGCATCAAGCTGTAACGATCCGCACGCACGTAGCGAACCACCCGCAGGATGCGCTTCACCGGCACGCCCAGCAGTTGCAGCAGGTGCGTCGCCACCATGAGGCTGGATTCCAGGGTTTCCGGTATCACCTCCGTGGCACCTGCCTGCATGAGCTCATCGAGTTCCGCGTCGTCGCGGGTACGCACCAGCACCGGCAACTCCGGCCGCAGCTTTTTCACCTGCGCCAGCACCCGCAGTTCCACCGGGGTGTTCGAGTAGCAAATCACCATCGCCCGGGCACGTTCGATCCCTGCCGCCTTGAGCACCGCGGGGTTGGTGGCGTCGCCGAAATACACCGGATCGCCGGCCTCACGCGCCTGCCGCACCCGCACCGGATCGAGATCGAGTGCCACGAAGCCGAAACCCTCGGGCTCGAGGAAACGCGCGACGTTCTGGCCGACGCGCCCGTAGCCCACGATCAACACGTGCTCGCGCATCCCAGGTGACTCGTGGCGGATGTCGTGCGCCAGGCGTCGATCCTGTACGTTGCGTGTACGCGCGAACACGCGCTCGGCGAGCGCACCGTTGAAGCCAATCAGCACCGGGCTCACGAGCATGCTGATCACAACGACGGCGAGCGCGAATTCGGCCACGGGTGCGCGGATCGCCGCCTGTGCGAGTCCGAGCGCGAGCAGCGCAAAACCGAATTCGCCGCCTTGATTGAGCACCAACCCGGTACGCAAGGACGTGATCCGGTCATTGCCAAGCAACCGCGTCAGGCCCGCGATCAGCAGCGTCTTGAAGACCATCAACAAGATCACGCTCACGATCAGGAGCCACCAGTGGCGCGCGATGGTGTGCGGGTTGATCAGCATGCCCACGGTCACAAAGAACAAGCCGAGCAGGATGTCGCGGAACGGACGAATGTCGGCCGCCACCTGATGCCGGTACTCGGTTTCGGCGAGCGTCATGCCGGCCATGAAGGCGCCGAGCGCCAAAGACAGACCCAGTGCCGACGTGCCCCAGGCGCTCGCGAGCGTAAAGAGCAGCACGGCGAGTGTGAAAAGTTCCGCCGATCGCGTGTTGGCGATGTGGTGAAACAGCGGGCGCAACAACCAGCGGCCGAACGCCAGGATCACGATCACCGCGCCCGCACCCTTGGCAAACGCGAGCAGCAGTTCGCGCGCGAGTTCCGATCCAATACCGTGCGCCAGCCCGGGCACCAGAATCAGGAACGGAATCACCGCGATATCCTGAAAAAGCAGTACCGCAATCGTGAGCCGGCCATGCGCGCGGCTGAGTTCATTCTGCTCCGCGAGCTGCTTCACGACGA
>JBOIBB010000022.1:0-14684 GCA_050739335.1 Gammaproteobacteria bacterium | reverse complement strand
CCTCGGCACCAGCCCGCTGTATACGCTTTCCAGCGCTTTCTCCGGCTCTTACGGTCTTGCCATGACGCCGGAGAATGTACTCGGCGTCATCTCGCTGGTGTTCTGGACGCTCATCATCATCGTCTGCATCAAGTACCAGATGTTCGTGATGCACGCCGACAACCGCGGCGAAGGCGGCATCTTGGCGCTGCTGTCGCTGCTGGATCCGTGGCGCACGCCGCGAAAATACCGCTCGCGGGTACTCATCGCTCTCGGCGTTTTTGGTGCGACGTTGCTTTATGGCGACGGTATGATCACGCCGGCGATTTCAGTGCTGAGTGCGGTTGAAGGTTTGCAGGTCGCTGCGCCCACATTAAGCCGTACGGTAATTATCTCGATCACCGTTGTGGTATTGCTGCTGCTGTTTATATTTCAGAAGAAGGGCACCCGCAGGGTTGGGTTCATTTTTGGTCCGATCATGTTGTTGTGGTTTTTTGTGGTGGCGGTGCTTGGCCTGGTCGCTATTCTGAATTATCCGGCAGTGCTGGTGGCGGTCAACCCCAGTTATGCGCTGCATTTTGTTTTCCATCACGGTTTTGCCGACATCGTGGTGCTGGGTGCGGTGTTCCTGTGTGTCACCGGCGCCGAGGCCTTATACGCCGACGTCGGGCATTTCGGTCAGGCGCCGATCCGCTTTGTATGGTTCATCTATGTGATGCCGGCGCTGCTGTTGAATTATTTCGGCCAAGGTGCCGCGATTCTCGCGCACCCCGGCGTAAGCGTGACCCAGCCGTTCTACAATCTGTCGCCGTCCTGGTTTCTGTACCCCATGGTGGTGCTCGCGACCGCAGCCACCGTGATTGCATCACAGGCCGTCATCTCCGGTGCGTTCTCGCTCATGGGCCAGGCTATTCACTTCGGCCAGAGCCCGCGTCTCACCATCGTGCGGACCTCGGCCGACAGGGAAGGGCAGATTTATATTCCTTCACTCAACTGGATTCTGGCGATCTCCACGATTCTCATCGTATTAGGGTTCAAGAGTTCCGAAAATCTGGCAGCCGCCTACGGTGTGGCCGTCAGTTCCACCATGCTGATCACCACGGTGTTGCTGTACCTCGCAATGCGGGAACGCTGGCATTGGAACATCGTAATTGTCGCCCCGATCATTTTGTGTTTCCTGGTGGTGGATTTCGTGTATTTCCTTGCCAATATCTTCAAGATCTGGGATGGCGGCTGGCTGCCGTTGCTGGTCGGCTTGGTGGGATTCACCATCATGTCCACCTGGGCCACGGGCCGGCAGAATCTCATCGACCGGCTGCGCGCTAGCACCCAGCCGCTCGATGCCTTTCTGAATCACATCCGCCTTGCGCAACCGGTGCGGGTGCCGGGAACCGCGATCTTCATGACCGCGCCCAACCTCGGCACTCCGCCGATGTTGCAGCATCATCTGGAACACAACCAGGTGCTGCACGAGCAGGTGGTGCTGCTCACGGTACTCACCGAAGACGTGCCGTTTGTGCACCCGCAGCGGCGGCTCGAAGTCGAGAAACTCGAGCAGGGTTTCTGGAGGGTGCTGGCGCACTATGGTTTCATGCAGATTCCCAATGTCCCACAGGCGCTGCGCCGTTCGCGGGAGTTCGGTCTCAGCATTGATCCCGAAACCGTCACCTATTACATCGGCCGCGAGACCCTGGTACCCAGCCGCAACATGCCGACCATGATGGCGTGGCGCGAGAAGCTGTTCTCGTTCATGTCGCGTAACGCGATCCGCGCCACGGATTTCTACCAGATTCCGCCGGATCGCACCGTGGAGCTGGGACTGCGCCTGCGCTTTGCCGAGATCCGGCCGATGCGTCCGCCGCCCGCGCCGCCCACTACGCCTCCTTCCAAACTCTGAGGGACCGGTGGTCGCCAAGCTTTTTGCGCTGCTCGCCGGACTCATCATTACGACGATTGCGAGGCTCGGCTATGGCGGGGTGATATTGCTTATGGCCATCGAGAGCGCTTGTATTCCGCTGCCTTCGGAGATGATCCTGCCGTTCGCCGGATTCTTGGTGTTTCGCGGTGAATTGAACCTGTGGCTGGTGGCGCTCGCCGGCGGGGTGGGCTGCGTACTTGGTTCACTCGTGGCCTACTGGGTCGGCGCCGTGGGCGGCCGCCCGCTGGTCGAGAAATACGGCCGTTATATATTGGTGTCGCGCCATGACCTTGATCTTGCCGATCGCTGGTTCAAGCGTCGCGGCGACATCACCATTCTCATCGGCCGGCTGCTGCCGGTGGTGCGTACCTTCATCGCATTCCCCGCCGGCGTGGCGCGCATGCCGCTCGTGAAGTTTGTCGTCTACACGTTCATTGGCTCTTTTATCTGGTCCTGGCTGTTGGCCTGGGTGGGCCTTCACCTCGGCGAGCACTGGGATACTCTCGGGGCATGGTTCCACCGCTTCGACAAGATAATCCTGGCGCTCGTGCTGTTGGCATTCGCTTGGTACGTTTGGCGGCACCTGCGCAACCTGCGCCGGCCGCCCGCAACGGACGCTTGAGTATTGGGCGTACTGCGGAGGCGGTTAAACCGCCGGCCACGGAACTAGCCGAGAGGGCCGGGATCGGGGCTGCGCTTCTGAATTCATCCAGGTGCGAGTTGACAGATGTACCCTGGATTGCCAATAATCTCCACCAGCGCCGTATTTGATACTCAGCTTGCGGGCGCTATATAAATGCGGCTAAAGCGGGCCTGAAACGGACCTGCTTGGCTTGAGCTGAGCAGGTTTTTTTATGGGTGCAAACACAGAATGAATCCGCTTTCCACTACCTGGGACCGCCGCGCCTTTCCGATTCCGCCGGCGGTATCGTTCGAGTTCTTTCCGCCCAGCACTCCCGAGTTGCAATTGAAGCTTTGGCAGGCGCTCGAACGCCTCGCGCCGCTCGCGCCGCGCTTTGTGTCCGTCACCTATGGTGCAGGAGGTTCCACTCGCGAGCGTACCCACGAAACCGTGGTGGCCATTGAACAGCGCCTCGGACTGCGCACGGCCGCGCACCTGACCTGCGTGGGCGCAAGCCGCAGCGAAGTCGATGCCGTGGCGCGCCGCTATTGGCAGTCCGGCATCCGCCACATCGTGGCCTTGCGCGGTGACCCGCCCGAGGGCCAGGGCAGGTTCTTGGCGCACCCGCAGGGTTACTCCTGCGCGGCCGAACTGGTCGCTGGCCTGAAAAAGGTCGCCGATTTCGAGATCAGCGTCGCGGCCTACCCGGAGGTGCACCCGGAAGCTCTGTCACCGCAAGCGGATATGGTGAATCTCAAGCGCAAGCAGGATGCGGGCGCGGCCCGCGGCATCACCCAGTTTTTCTTCGATGCCGAGGTATTTCTGAGATTCCGCGAAGCGGCAGTCAAGGCCGGCGTCCGCATGCCACTGGTACCGGGCATTCTACCGGTCACCAATTTCAGTCAGGCGCAGAAGATCGCCGGACGCTGCGGCACCAACGTGCCGCTTTCGCTGGCACGCCATTTCGAGGGGCTGGACGGCGATCCCGAGATCCGCAAGCTCGTGGCGGCGCACGTGGCCGGCGAGCAGTGCCGGCGGCTGCAAGCCGAGGGGGTGCACGAGTTTCATTTCTATACTTTGAATCGTCCCGATCTCACCCGCGCCATTTGTCAACTGCTGGGCATCCGCCCAGTATCGAACGCGGCCTGCGTTGCCTCCGGAGGTTGATCGATGTCCTGCCAGCCACAGCTTGAATCACTGCTTGCAAAACGCATCCTGCTCCTGGACGGCGCTATGGGCACGATGATCCAGAGCTATGGGCTTTCGGAACAGGAATTCCGCGGTGAGCGCTTCAAGGCTCATCCACGTGACCTTAAGGGCGACAATGATCTGCTGGTACTGACCCGGCCGCAGGTGGTCAAGGAGATCCATCAGGCCTACCTCGATGCCGGCGCAGACCTCATCGAAACCAATACTTTCAATTCGACGGCCATCTCACAGGCCGATTACGGCACACAGGTGTTCGTGTACGAACTCAACCGTGAAGCCGCACGTCTCGCGCACGGACTCGCCGAAAAGCAGACTCGCGCGACTCCTGGGAAGCCGCGCTTTGTAGTCGGGGTGCTCGGACCCACGAGCCGTACCGCCTCGATATCTCCGGATGTGAACGATCCGGGCTTTCGCAACGTGAGTTTCGACGAATTGCGCACAACTTATGCAGAAGCCGTACGCGGCCTGCTCGATGGCGGCGCGGATGTGCTGATGGTGGAAACCGTGTTCGACACACTCAATTGCAAGGCGGCATTGTTCGCGATTGAAGAGCAGTTCGAGAAAACCGGGACCCACGTGCCCTTGATGATCTCTGCGACCATTACCGATCTTTCCGGCCGCACGCTGTCGGGTCAAACTCCTGAAGCGTTCTGGAATTCGGTGCGCCACGTCAAGCCTTTCGGCATCGGCTTGAACTGCGCGCTCGGCGCCGAGCAGTTGCGGCCCTACGTCGAGGAGTTGTCACGCATCGCCGCTTGCTACGTGAGCGCGCATCCGAATGCCGGCCTGCCGAATGCTTTCGGTGGCTATGACGAGACCCCCGCGCATATGGCCACGTTAATTGATGAGTGGGCGGTGAGTGGCCTGGTGAACATCGTTGGTGGTTGCTGCGGCACGACGCCGGACCACATCCGTGCCTTGGCCGAAGCCATTGCGCGGCACGCGCCGCGCGAGCTGCCCGTCATCGAGCCGCGCTGCCGGCTGAGCGGTTTGGAGCCTGTCAGCATCGGTCCGGACAGCCTGTTTGTGAACGTCGGCGAGCGCACCAATGTCACCGGTTCCGCGAAGTTCAAGAAGCTGATCGTGGGCGGCGATTACGAAACCGCGCTGGATATTGCCCGTGAGCAGGTGCAAAACGGTGCCCAGGTCATTGACGTCAACATGGACGAAGGGCTGCTGGACGGCGTGAATGCGATGCGTCGTTTCTTGCTGCACGCGGCATCGGAACCGGACATCTGCAAGGTGCCGGTGATGATTGATTCTTCGCGCTGGGAAATCATTGAGACCGGGCTCCAGTGCCTGCAAGGCAAGTGCATCATCAATTCCATCAGCCTCCAGGAAGGCGAAGGGCCGTTCCTTGAGCAGGCACGGCTTGCACGCCGCTACGGCGCGGCCGTGGTGGTCATGGCGTTCGACGAGACGGGCCAAGGCGATACGCTTGAGCGGCGCGTGATGATTTGCCAACGCGCCTACAAGTTGCTGGTGGAGAAAGTCGGTTTTCCTGCCGAAGACATCATTTTTGACGCCAACATTTTTCCGGTCGGTACCGGCATCGAGGCGCACGCCAACTACGCGGTGGACTATTTCGCCGCGGTCAAGCAGATCAAACAGAAGTTGCCGCTGGCGCTCACGAGCGGCGGGGTCAGCAACGTATCATTCTCGTTCCGCGGCAATCAGGCAGTCCGTGAGGCCATGCATTCGGCCTTCCTGTATCACGCCATCCATGCGGGCCTCGATATGGGTATCGTGAATGCCGGTCAGTTGGCGGTTTACCAAGACATACCGCCGGACCTGCTGGAACATGTCGAGGACGTGTTGCTCAACCGGCGCATGGATGCCGCGGAACGGCTGGTGGAGTTCGCGCAGAATTTGCAGGGCGGCGGACAGAAGAAAACCGCAGATCTGGCGTGGCGCGGCCTGCCCGTCAACGAGCGCTTGGCGTACGCGCTGGTGCAAGGTATGACCGATTACATCGAAGCCGATACTGAGGAGGCTCGGCTACAGGCGAAGCGCCCGCTCGATGTCATCGAAGGTCCGCTTATGGACGGCATGAATGTGGTAGGCGATCTCTTCGGCAGCGGGAAAATGTTCTTGCCGCAGGTGGTCAAATCCGCGCGCGTTATGAAGAAGGCGGTGGCCCACCTCATCCCTTATATAGAGGCCGAGAAGGACGGCCGTGCGCGCGCCAAGGGCAAGATTGTCATGGCGACCGTCAAGGGCGACGTGCACGACATCGGCAAGAACATCGTGGGCGTGGTCTTGCAGTGCAACAACTACGAGGTCGTGGATCTGGGCGTGATGGTGCCGGCGCAGAAAATCCTCGAGACCGCACGTGAGCAGAAGGCCGACATGATCGGCGTCTCCGGCCTGATCACGCCCTCGCTTGAAGAGATGGCGCATGTCGCCAAGGAGATGCAGCGCGAAGGCTTCAGCATTCCGCTGTTGATCGGCGGCGCTACCACTTCGCGTGCGCACACCGCGGTCAAGATCGCGCCCAATTACAGCGGCTGCGTAACCTATGTGAAAGATGCGTCACGCGCCGTGGGCGTGGCCACGAGCCTGCTCGGTACGGGCCGTCAGGCGTTTGTGGATGCGGTCAAGGCCGAGTACACCGAAGTGCGCACGCAATACGCGCACCGCGAGGATCACACCAAGTGGCTGACGCTGGAAGAGGCACGCGCCAACCGCGCGCCGATCGAGTGGCGTGGGTATGTGCCGCCCAGGCCGCGACAACTTGGGGTCGAGGCGTTCACCGGCTACCCCCTGGAGGACATCCGTCGCTACATCGACTGGACGCCGTTCTTCCACGTCTGGCAGTTGAAGATGAGCTATCCGCGCATTCTCGAGGACAGCGAAAAGGGCGATGCAGCACGCAAGCTCTTCGCAGAGGCCAATCAAATGCTCGATCGTGCGATTGCCGGGAAGTGGCTGCGTGCGAGCGCGGTATACGGACTGTTCCCGGCCAATGCCGTCAACGGCGACGACGTCGCTGTGTTTCAAAACCCCAATCGCGACGAGCAACTCATCACGTTTCATTTTCTGCGCCAACAGCAACAGAAGCCGCCCGGCAAGCCAAACAATTGTCTGCAGGACTTCATGGCGCCGCAGAGCACGAGCCTCGAGGATTATTTCGGTGCCTTCGCGGTGACCGCGGGCCTGGGTGCGGCGGAACGCATCCAGGCTTTCCGCAGCGAGAACGACGATTACAGCGCTATCTTGCTTGAATCGCTGGCCGACCGCCTCGCCGAAGCCTTCGCGGAACTTCTGCACACGCGCGTGCGCCGGGAATTCTGGGGCTATGCCGCCGACGAGCAACTTGATAACGATGCCATTATCAATGAGCAGTACATGGGGATCCGCCCGGCGCCGGGCTACCCGGCTTGTCCCGAGCACACGGAAAAGGGCGGCATTTGGCAAATCCTGGATGCTGAACGCCGCACCGGTATCAAGATCACCGAGCATTACGCCATGTGGCCGGGCGCGGCCGTCAGCGGCTTTTACTTCTCGCATCCCGAGTCGCGCTATTTTGCGGTCGGCAAGATCAACCGTGACCAGGTGAGCGATTACGCCAAGCGCAAGGCCATGGACCTGGACACCGCTGAGCGCTGGCTGGCGCCCAATCTTGGTTACACGCCAAGGGCTTAGACGCGCCATGTGGCGCGCCCCAAGCAATTGGTCGGGCCTGTATTTAATCCCGTTTCCGTCAACCGCATTCCAGTCCATCCGTTGAGGGGGAAACACTGGCGATTTGGCCGCTGGCCGGATCGCAGTGTTACGCCAGCAGCTCGGGAGCAGGTATGCGGATTCATTGGCTGCGCTTGATACCGGCGGTTTTTTTGCTACTTCCCGCGAGTGCGCTCGCTGCAACCGATGCCCAGGCGCTGCATGTGCTCAACCGCCTCGCGTTTGGCCCCGCACCCGGCGACGTACAGCGCGTCGCGGCCATGGGGGTAGATCAGTATATCCGGCAGCAACTGCACCCCGATTCCATCCCGCTGCCGGCTGGTTTACAGCAGCAACTCGCGTCCCTCAACACCCTCGCGCTCACGCCCACGCAGTTGTTCGAAGAGTATGGCCCGCCGCAGCTCCCGCGCGGCCGCAAGCTCGCGCCGCAGGAACGCAAGCAACTCAATCAGCGCGCCAACATCATTGTCCAGCAGGCCATGCAGGCACGCGTGCTGCGCGCCGTCGAAAGTCCGCGCCAGTTGCAGGAAGTGATGGTGAATTTCTGGTTCAACCACTTCAACGTGTTCCGTGGCAAAGGTCTGGACCGCCTGTGGATCGGCAGTTACGAGCGCGATGCGATTCGTCGTTATGCGCTGGGTCATTTCCGCGACCTGTTGTTCGCCACGGCTAAAAGTCCTGCGATGCTGTTCTATCTGGACAACTGGCTGGACGCGCAACCGGGTACCAGGCACGCCAAGGGCCGTTTCCAGGGCATCAACGAAAACTATGGCCGTGAGGTGATGGAACTGCACACACTCGGCGTAAACGGCGGTTACACCCAGACGGATGTCACCACGCTTGCGCACATTCTCACCGGTTGGGGACTGTGCCCGCCGCGTGGACGGTTTGCAGACCCCGGCGCATTCTGCTTCGATCCGCTGCGCCATGATTTCAGCGACCAGGTGTTTCTTGGTAAGCGTATTCGCGGCGGCGGCGAGCAGGAAGTAGAACAGGCGCTGGATATGCTCGCGGCCAGCCCTGCCACCGCGCATCACCTGAGCTATGAGCTGGCGCAGTATTTCGTCGACGACAATCCGCCGCCGGCACTCGTAGACCGGCTGGCGCAGACGTGGATGCAGACTCACAGCGACATCGCCGCGGTGCTGGATACGCTGTTCAACAGCCCGGAGTTCCAGTCGGCGCAATACACCGGCAACAAATTCAAGACGCCTTATGAGTACGTGATCTCCATGGTGCGCGCCACGGGTGAGCCGGTCACCAATGTCAAACCGCTGTTGGGAATGATGAACCAGCTCGGCATGCCGCTGTATGGTTATCTCACTCCGGACGGTTACAAGAATACCGGGAGCGTTTGGCTCAATCCGGACGCCATGATGATGCGCTTGAGTTTTGCGACCGCCCTGGGCCACGGTAACGTGCGGCTTGATCCGGACACCATGGATCAGGTGCCAGCCGCGCAACGGGCACGACAATTGTTCGACACGCTCTCCGGTCTGTTCACGCCGCAACAAATCACGACCATTGATTCGCAACCGGAGGCGCTGCGCGCCGGCCTGATTCTCGGCAGCCCGCAGTTTCAGTACCGCTAGTGAGGAGTGGGAGACGGGAGACCATCATGGACATGAACCGCCGCAAATTTTTGAGCAGCGCCTTAATTGCTTCGGGGGCGACCTTGTTGGCGGTCGGCACCCGCGGTTGGGCTGCGCGCCTGTCGGATGCGGTAGGCGGCAATCGCCGTTTGATCGTGATTTTCCTGCGCGGCGCCGTGGACGGCCTGAACGTGGTGGTGCCGTACGCGGACGACCGCTATTACGAAGCTCGCCCCACCATTGCCATTCCCAAAGCTGGCAGGGATGGCGGTGTCAGCAATCTGGATGGTTACTTCGGTCTGCATCCCGCGCTGTCGTCAGTGTTGCCGCTGTGGCAAAACAAGAGCTTGGCGTTCGTGCAGGCGTCGGGGTCGCCGGATCCCAATCGTTCTCACTTCGAAGCCCAGGCGTACATGGAAACCGGCACGCCGGGCGACAGCCACACGGCGGACGGCTGGATGAATCGCCTGCTGGGCGTTTTGCCCGCTCCGCATGCACCCACGGAAGCCTTGAGCCTTGGCGCGGCGCTGCCGCGGATTTTGTCCGGTCCCAACTCAGTCTCGAACCTGCCGCTCGGCCGCAGCGCGGACCATCCCATGCCGCTGGACCGGCCGCGGGTCGCCGACGCTTTTGCCGCGTTGTATCAAGGCAATACCGTCCTGGATCAAGCATTCAGCGAAGGGCGCGAAGCGCGCAGCCGGCTCATGAGCGATTTGCAAAAGGACATGAATGATTCCTACAACGGCGCACCGCCGGTCGTCGGCTTCGCGCACGACACGCAAAGACTTGCGCACCTCATGGCCGGTGATGACAGCATCCGGCTCGCGTTTCTGGCGGTGGGCGGATGGGATACGCATGTGGGCGAGGGTTCCGCCAAGGGCCAGCTTGCCGGCCATTTGCAAGCGCTGGGCGATGGCCTCGCGGCTCTCGCGCGGGGCCTGGGCAAGGCTTACAACGACACGGTCGTTCTTATCATGTCTGAGTTCGGACGCACCTTTCGCGAGAACGGCAATGCCGGCACCGACCACGGCCACGGCAACGTCATGTGGCTTTTGGGCGGCAAGGCAAACGGCGGCAAGGTGTATGGCGACTGGCCGGGCTTGGCCGACGCGCAGTTGTATCAGAACCGCGATCTCGCTATCACCACGGATTTTCGGCAAGTCATCGGAACCGTGCTGACTCGCCATCTGCAATTGCCTGATGGCGTACTCGGCAAGGTTTTTCCAGACGGGTTGGGCGCCACTGCGGATCTGTCGTCGTTGTTAAAGGCTTAAGTGCCGGATATCTCATCGTCGCGGTCAGCACCTGGATTGCGTGCGGATGGTTCAGGTTCTCGTGCTTGCGACACCGCGGTGCCGCGATGATACCCGCGTGCATAGCTTCCACCTTGCCGTGGCTCGGGGATGCAACGGTCACCGGCATGATGTAGTTCAAAACGAGTGCTCAGCTACATCGTCGGCGCTATATGGTTTTAAGAGGCCGGGCGGTACAACGCGATGCCCCGCGCGGTCTGCGTAGTAAACGTTATTGGCCGGTCGGGCTGGCGGCGCTATACTCACTACGTCATACCGTTTTCAACCAGCAACCGGGCCCGCGCGCGCAGACGTAGTTCCAGTCCGCGGGAACAACCCGGCTGCAATCTCGGTTTCAGCAGGGGGTAGCTCACATGTTACGTAGATCCACGGTTCTGTTGCTCGCCGCGCTGGTCAGTGCGGGCCTGGCCATCAGTGCCCGGGCGTCGCCAACTCAAGACGTATTACAAGCGACGCTCAAGAATGGTTTGCGAGTGGTGATTGTGCGCAACGCTCTGGCGCCGGTGGTGACCACCGAGATGAATTACCTGGTGGGCTCCAACGAGACGCCAGCGGGTTTCCCCGGCACCGCACACGCCGTTGAGCACATGATGTTCCGGGGTGGTCCGGGGCTTTCCAGGGATCAGCTCGCCGAGATTACCGCGGCCATGGGTGGCGATTTTGATGCCGACACCACCAATACCGTGACCCAGTATTACTTCACGGTGCCGGCCGCAGATGTGGATGTGGCGCTGCACATCGCCGCGCTGCGCATGCGCGGGGTGGACATGAGTGAGGCGGAGTGGACCAAGGAGCGCGGCGCTATCGAACAGGAAGTCGCGCGCGACCTCTCCAACCCCCAATACAAGATGGTTTCCCAGATGCGCGCGGCCCTCTTCAAGGGCACGCCGTACGCGCACGATGCGCTCGGTACCCGCCCGTCGTTCAATGCGACTACAGCCAGGATGCTCAAGGAATTCCACTCGACCTGGTACGTCCCGAACAACGCCATCTTCGTAGTCGTCGGCAACGTGGATCCGCCCAAGGTTATGGCGGAAGTAAAAACCCTGTTCGCGGGCATTCCGGCCAAGAAGTTGCCGCCGCGGCCCGTACTCAAGCTTCAGCCAGTGAATACCGCAGCGCTGCATTTGCCGACGGATTTGCCGTACGGGCTGGTCGTGATGGCCTACCGTTTTCCGGGCGCTGTGACCAAGAATTACGCGACCAGCCAGATTCTCGGCGACGTGCTCGCGAGCAGGCGTGGCAGCCTGTACGCGCTGGTGCCCGAGGGCAAGGCGCTGTTCGCGGGATTTGAAGCCGCGGCCTTTCAACGGGCGGGCATGGGGCTCGCCATTGGTATTTTCCCGCGCGGCGCAGATGCCACCAAGCTCAGCACGGACATGCAGACGGCGCTCGCGGGTATCTTGAAAAACGGCGTGGCGGCGGATCTTGTGGCGGCGGCCAAACGCCAGGAAATCGCCCAGCTCGAATTCCAGAAGAATTCGGTGAGCGGCCTCGCCAATGCCTGGTCGCAGGCGCTGGCTTTCCAGGGCCTGGAGTCGCCGGATGACATGCGAGCTCGGTTCGAGGCGGTCACAGTCGCCGATGTGAATCGCGCCGCCAGGGAATACCTCGATTCCATGCACCTGATCACTGCGGTGATGACGCCCGAGAGTTCCGGCGCGCCGGTAGCGTCCAAGGGTTTTGGAGGCTCCGAGTCGTTCAATGCCGCACCGGAAAAGGCAGTGCCGCTCCCCACGTGGGCGAGCGACGCGCTCGCGCGTTTGGAGATACCCAAATCCAACCTGCAGCCGATCGAGACCACACTCGCGAACGGCATCCGCCTCATCGTGCAGCCGACCGACGTGAGCGACACGGTGAGCGTTTACGGCCGCATCCGGAACACGCCGGACCTGCAAACGCCCAAGGGTCAGGAAGGCGTGTCGGATGTGCTTGACGGGCTGTTCGAATACGGCACCACCAGCCTCAATCGGCTCGCGTTCCAGGCGGCGCTTGATGATATCGCGGCCAGCGAATCGGCGGGTACCGGTTTCTCGGTGCAGGTCCCGGCCGCGCATTTCGAGCGTGCAGTCCAGTTGCTGGCCGACAACGAACTGCACCCGGCGCTGCCCGAGAGTGCCTTTAACGTGGTGCGCATGCAGATGGCGCGCGCGCAAATGGGCCTGCTGCAAAGCCCGGACTTCCTGTTCCAGCACGCCTTGACCCAGGCTTTGGTGCCGGAGAACGATCCCACGCTGCGGGTAGCCACACCCGAGTCCATCATGGGCGTGACGCTCGCGGACGTGCAGGCTTATTACCAGAGCGCCTTCCGCCCGGATCTCACTACCATCGTCGTGATCGGCAAGATTACGCCGGCGGCTGCGAAGTCCGTAGTGGGAAAGTATTTCGGTGGCTGGAAAGCCAGTGGTCCGAAGCCGGATACCGTGCTCGCGGCGATTCCGGCCAACCCGCCCTCAACCGCCGTAGTGCCGGACAGGACGAGTGTGCAGGATACGGTGACGCTCGCACAGACGCTGGGCGTGACCCTGAAGAGCCCGGATCGTTATGCCCTGGCGCTCGGCAACGAGGTGCTCGGGCAGGGGTTCTACGCTTCGCGCCTGTACCGCGACCTGCGTGAGAAGACCGGGCTCGTCTACACCGTGAGTTCCTCGTTTGACCTCACGCCTACGCGCGGCGTGTTTGCGGTGAGCTACGGCTGCGATCCCGATAAGGTCGCGCAGGCGCGGGCCATTGTGATCCGCGACCTCACCGAGATGCAGGAATCGCCGGTGACCGCGGTCGAGCTTGAGCGTGCCAAGGCCCTCGCGCTGCGCGGGATCCCGTTGCGCGAGGCGAGTGTGGGCAGCATCGCCCGGGGCTGGCTCAGCCGCTCGGTGAATTCCCTGCCCCTAGATGAACCGCTGGTGGCCGCTCGGCATTTCATGGACTTGACCGCCACCGAAGTGCAGGCCGCCTACAAGCAGTGGCTGCGTCCGCAAGGCCTGGTCGAAGTCGTCAAGGGGCCGACTCCCAAGTGAGTTTCGATTGACAGTCGCGATTGGGAAATGCCGGCCTGCTGCCGGCATTTCCATTCCGGGTGCCGGGGTTTGTCGACCCCGGGACTTTTTGCCAGGCTGCGCTTAAATCCGTTGACTCATCGGAATGCCGGGTCTAGCATGCGCGCCGCCCGAGTCTCTTGGAGGTGCCCGAATGGGCAGTAGCAGTAGTAACCCAGACCGACGTATCGCCTGACGGCCACGGTTTTCCCGCCTGACTATCCGTAATGCGTGGAGCGTGTGCCATCGGGCACACAGGTATTCATGCAGCTTATGTACGGATCACTTGATTATCCAGCAATAGCTCGCAGCACGGCTCCCAAGTGCAGGCTCGGGATGTGTCTGTTGCTGTGGACCGATTCACGCCTGGCATTCGTGCGCCGGTGGGCGCCTGCCCGCCGGATGGGACAGGACCGCCGCGACCGCACCGGCGTGTCTTGTGGAGGGGTTCGGTGGAACGGCGTGTAAGCGTCGGCCTGTCGCGGGTGCTCAATCCGGCGCGTTTTGCAAAGAGTGGCGTCGCGCACCGCTCCGGGCGCGTGCACGCACACCTCGTGGAAGTGAGCGCCAAGAGTGCCCAGGAAGTGCTGGATGAATTCCATACCAGCATTCAGGGACTGACAGCGCCGGATGCCGAGGAGCGTCTGGAGCAGTGCGGGGCCAATACCGTTGCACGTGAACAAAAGCAGCACTGGCTGCGGCAGCTCGCGAGGCGCATCGCCAACCCGCTCAATCTGCTGCTGATCGTATTGTCCATCATGTCGCTGGTGACCGGTGACCTGACGGGAGCGGGCATCATCGCATTGATGGTGGTGGTGGCCATCGGGCTTGCCTGGATCCAGGAAGCGCGTTCCAACCGTGCGGCGGAAAGGCTGCATGCCATGGTCAAGACCACCGCGACGGTGTTGCGCCAGGAGGAGCCCGAAGACACCGTATCCGAGGAGGCCGGAGAGCCACCGGAAATTACCACCCGGCCCAAACCGCAATACAAGGCGGTACGCAAGCAGGTGCCGCTCGATGAGCTGGTGCCGGGCGATCTGGTACAACTCTCGGCCGGCGACATGATCCCCGCCGATGTGCGTCTGCTCTCGGCCAAGGATTTGTTCATCAACCAATCCGCGCTCACCGGCGAATCGCTGCCGGTGGAAAAATTCGCATCCGTGATCGAGCATGGCGGTAACAACGCGCTGGAGCTGAATAATCTCTGCTTCATGGGTACCAACGTGGTCAGCGGCACGGCCATTGCACTGGTGGTGACCACCGGTGCGCAAACGTATTTCGGTTCGCTGGCCGATACTTTGGTAAGCGAGCGGGTGCAAACCAGTTTCGATC
>JBOIBB010000021.1:0-10513 GCA_050739335.1 Gammaproteobacteria bacterium | reverse complement strand
AGGCTCAACTTCAGCGCTTTGACGATGGCTTGGGAAATCTCATCCTGGATCGCAAAGATGTCACTGGCGTCGCGATCGTAACGTTCAGCCCAGACGTGATTATCGCTGGCACCGTGTATTAACTGCGCGTTGATGCGGATCCGCCCACCAGCCTTGCGCACGCTGCCCTCAAGCACATACGCAACCTTGAGTTCGCGAACCACGCTCGGGATGTCAGCATGCTTGGCCTTGTACTTGAAGGCAGTGTTGCTGGAGGTAACTGCCAGCGCGGACACCTTGCTCAAGTCGGTAATGATGTCCTCAGTGATGCCATCGCTGAAATATTCCTGCTCCGGGTCGCCGCTCATGTTCGCGAAAGGCAGTACGCAAATGGAGAAGCGCTTGGTTTGCGCGGCCGGCGTTGTCGCGTGCGCGGCGCCTGCTTTCGTGGCCTTGCTCGCATCCGTGCGTACGATCATCGCGCCCAGTGCGTGCAGGCAATCGTGTACCAGCGGGCTTGCCGGGTCTTCACCCCAGCCGTCGAGATCGGTGGTGTGAATCGCGCGCACGTCCATCGGCAGCCGCGCCTGGTCGAAGCGCACCGGCACCAGAATCCCACGCTCGGCGGCTTCGCGCGCTTCACCGCGCACCCAGCGCGATACCACGGACGCGGGCGTCCAAACTACCAGTACCGCCTTGGCGGCATCGATCTCGGCGTCGATTTGGTCGTCGAATTCCTGCCCCGGGCTGATCTCGGGGTCCCACCACACCGACCAGCCTTTGGCCTCGATCGCAGCCACGATCGGTGCGACTCGCGCCTTGTCGGCCCGGGCGTAGGAGACAAACACGTCTGCCATGCCGGTCAATCCTCCGCGGCCGCAATGGTTGGGGTATCTGGGGGTTCGGATAATATCCTGCCAGGCGCCATCGGCGAAAGTGGCATAGGTCCCGGCTGGCAGGGGAAATACCGGGAGGTCGAAAACGCTCAGCCGTGGTGTCGGGGTATGTCCACTGGCCGTAGTTTGCTGCCGCAGCCGCATCCGAAGACATCGAGGCCTGTGGTCGATGACTGTCCCTGACCGAGGTGAAGCCTGATTCCGGCCGCGCCTGGGAACCCGGTCGGCGCCGGAGACAGAGTTATTTCACGATGTGGTTTTTCAGGCAGGCGATGTAGGCTTTTTCATCCGGCAGCCGTCCTTCGCGCTGGCCGCGCCACAGAGCTTCGGCCAAACATTCGAGCATTACGTGCTCCGCGCGGTGCCGGTCGCCATAGCGTTTCACCAAGGCAGCGTAGGCCGCCTGCACCCCTGGCGGGCGGTCTATGGAGAGCTGTTCGTGGATAGCGATGTGCAGCCCCATGTGCAGGAAAGGATTGGTCTGACCGCCCTCGGGGAGCCAGTCGCGGTCCAGTGTTTTTTCGGGATCGGCTGCAAGCAGGTGCTGGTATTCGGGATGCATTCGGATCACGTCGGCAATGATGGTCTCAAGCGCCGACAATAGTTCGCCGGCCTGCTGCTTGCGCCACACCTCAAAAAACATGCGGCGGTTGTCTGCGCGGCCGGTTGAATACAAAGCCACGGATCAATGCTCGCGTCGGCGGGGTTGACGCTGATGGTGCTCCTGCGGCGCCGGGGTCTTGTGCGGATATTCACAGAGATCGCGGATCAGGCAACGCCAGCATTCCGGGATGCGAGCCTTGCACACGTAGCGCCCATGCAGAATCAGCCAGTGGTGTGCGTCCTTCTTGTATTTGTCCGGCGTGTATTTGAGCAGCTTGTCTTCCACTTCGCGTACGGTTTTGCCGCGCGCGAGGCCGGTGCGGTTGGCGACGCGGAAGATGTGGGTGTCGACCGCGATGGTCGGTTCGCCAAAGGCAACGTTCAGGATCACGTTGGCCGTTTTGCGGCCCACACCCGGCAGGGCTTCGAGCGCCGCACGTTCATGTGGCACCTCGCCGCCGTTTTGTTCGACGAGGATCCTCGCGGCGGCCAGAATATTCTTGGCCTTGGTGTTGTAGAGGCCAATGGTCTGTATATAGGCCTTCAAGCGCGCTTCGCCGAGCGCGAGCATTGCGGCGGGGGTGTGGGCGGCTGGAAAGAGCCTCGCGGTAGCCTTGTTGACGCCAACGTCCGTCGCCTGCGCGGACAGCACTACCGCGACCAGCAGCTCATACGGCGTGCAGTAGGCAAGCTCCGTCCGTGGGTGGGGATCGGCTTTCTTCAGGCGTGCAAAAATTGTGGCGCGTTGTGCGGGGTTCATGGGTTCTGGTGATTTACCTGACGCTTGGCGCGCCGTGCACGTACGCGCGTCATGGCTGCAGCAATCTCCTCGCGGTGGCGTCCAACGGTTTCTTCGGCCGTCGGGGCATGAGCGGCTTCTCGCTCCAGTCCGGCGTCGCGCGCCGCACGCTCATGTGTGAGGCGTTCGTTGTGACTGGCATAGCGTGCGCGAAAGAAGTCCGCTCGGGCTCGGCCCGCCGCGGGTACATCAATGCCCTCGGTGCTGCCCCGCGGCGGCTGGATGTAGATGCAATCCACGGGGCAGGGCGCGACGCAAAGTCCGCAGCCGGTGCACAGGGCTTCGATAACGGTGTGCATCTGCTTGGGCGCGCCCACGATGGCGTCCACCGGGCAGGCCTGAATGCATTTGGTGCAGCCGATGCAGAGCAATTCGTCGATGAAAGCCACGGTCCCCGGTTGGAATGCCGTGAGGTCCGCAGCCAACGGTTTTGCGGCACGGCCGGTGAGTGCCGCAAGCGCTTCGATAGTTTCCTCGCCGCCCGGTGGGCAGCAATTGATGTCGGCGTTTCCCGAGGCAATGGCCTCGGCATAAGCACGGCAGTCCGTGTAGCCGCAACGGCGACACTGCGTTTGCGGCAATATTGCGTCAATCGAATCAACAAGAGCGGTTGGTGTCTTCATCGTTTAATAAGCGTTACCTATTGCCGAGACATCGCTGCCGGGCAATTCTCCCGCGTTCTGCCCGCCAGTGTCGACGTGAGTCTCCGCTGCACATGCAGTTTAGTCCACGCGTGCCCAAGGAAGCTCGCTCAGGCAGTCATGTCCAACCGCAGATGGTTTGTGGTAGGGAGGGACCAGCAAAGAACCATTTTACGCGTGCGCTTTTCTGCGCGACGCTCCTTGCACTCGGTTTGCCCGGGTGAGACGGAGTGTTCGCTTCGGTCATGACCGTGCATTCCCCGGCTCCGGTTACATGAACTACGAGTTCGGTTCCACGGGAGTACCACCAACTTCGTTCAGGTCCGTTCAAGTACGGCACGCGGAAGCGCACCGGCTGCCGAGGTGAGGGATTTGGCGAGCGGCAGCGACACCAACACCGGCAGCACGTAGATGTTAAAAAATGTCACATCGAATTGCGACGTCTGCGCTGCGGCAAGCGCCTGCCGTGAAGCCGTGGCGAGTCCGATCACCAGCAATGCCATACCACGGCAATCAGCAGGCTCTGCGTGATGTAGCGCAGCAGCGGCTGGTTCACGGCCGACTCTTCATCAATCCGATAAATATTCGCGGATCATCTCGCGGCCGCGGTGGACACGGCTTTTCACCGCCGCACGGGTCAAGCGCAACGACGTGGCAATCTCGGTGATCGAATATTCTTCGAAATCGCGCAACACGATCGCCTCGCGATACTTGTCGGGCAGCGACTGGATTGCCTTGGCCAGATCGATGCGCAAACCGGGCGTGGTGTAATAGGCGTAGATTTTGTCGTCGTCCGGCGGTAGTTGAGTCTCGTTGCGTGTGCGCCGCATGAGCCGCTGGCACTCGCGCCGCACGATCGAGAACAGCCATGCCGCGTACGAGCCGGCGGTGCGTAACGTACCGATCCGGCGATACACCAGCCACAACGATTCCTGCACCGCGTCATCGGCATCCGCAGCCGAGGCGCATTGAGTGGCGGCAATGCGCCGCATATCCGGCTGGCTGTCCTGCAAGAGCAAAAGCAGGGCGGCCTCATCGCCTTGGCATGCGGCTTCGATCAAGGCGCGATTGCCGGGCATGGGTCTGTTGTCCATCGGTTGGTGCAAGCTTAGCGCTTGTGCACGGTGGACATACGCTTGTCTCACGCCGGCATAACGCGGGGAGCGGGGCCGCGCCAGCGCCGCCACGCGAATCCGATCAGCGCATCGAGCGAGAAGCGTCCCGGCCCCCACGCGATCACCGCGAGCAGCATCAACCCCCAGATTTTGTGATCGGCAAACGCGTTGGCGCTGAACAACCCGTTCCAGAAACCGTGCGGCCATAGTTCAGGGAACGACGTGAATGCAATGATGTTGTAAACGAACAGGAACAATGCGAAGGGGCGCCCAAGCAGGCCGAGACCGATAAACCACGGCACGATCAGTTCAATCCAGGTGCCGAGCACGGCTGCGATGGCCGGTGGCAGCAGCGGCACGTGGTATACGCTCTCGAAAAGATACTGCGTGCTCACGGGATCGGCGATTTTGACTAGCCCCGCCTGCCAGAAGGCAAGCGCGACCCAGATGCGCATGCACAAGAGCGTAAGGGGGCCGACCCACGCAGCCAGCGAGTCCGTGCTACGGGTGTAAGCGGTGTTCAGGCGTTGTATCAACGTCACGATTTCGGTTCTTTTTACAGAGCGGAATGTTTCAGTGTTGTGATCAATCCACGTTCGGCCAGACTGCCAACGCAAGCCGGCAGGTCGAAATTGGTATCGACTCTGTCTGCTGCGGCCTGCGCATCGTCGAGGCTGTCGCCTCGCGCCAGTGCCTCGATGCAGGCAAGACTCGCGGCATTGACCTCGGCCATAGCCACTTCTGATTTGTCGCGCCACAACACTACATTCTCTCCGTGCTCCGGAAGCGTCAGCCGCTCGGACGTCGGTGTCGTCGCGTAGCCCCAGATCGTCAGCACCGGATAACGGCTCGCGAGCCAATGCAGGCTCGGATGCAGGCCGAGCCGCACCGGTGCGTCGGTATCTGTCAGAACTCGAGCGAATACATCCGGCGGGATCGGTTCAGCATCGGCTGCGAGTGCGGTCTGTTGGCGCTGCCATTCAAGCCGCGCGGCATCGGGCAGATAAGGCAATTCGCGCGCGGCCGGCAGCGATTGCAGGTAGTCGGCAAACTGGGCGCCGAACCCCTGCAGGTTGCCGGAGCCCGACGGGTAATGGGATCGGTAGCCATGGGCAGTCTGGTCGAAAAATTTATCACCGACCAAGGTCAGAATTGCGGGATACGTAGTGCGCAGAGTGCCCATCTGGGTTTCGCTGCAACTGCGCCGGTAAATGCGCAAGCGCGCGGAGGGCTCCAGGCCGTTGCCGGCGATCGCCTCGATCGGCCCGGGCTCGCTTTCGTCGTAGAGCGCGGCGAGGAAACGCCGTTGCAACTCAGGCAGCGCGGGCGCGGCGTGCATTGAGCACCTCCTCGGCGCGGGCCGCCTCGGCCAGCAGCACTTCGAGTTCTGGAATGTCCTGATCCCACTCAATCAGCGTCGGGGTCGGACCGAATAACGCGATCGCTTCGGTGTACAAGTCCCATACCTTCGCGTCCACCGGCCGGCTGTGCGAATCAATCAGGAGCGGTACCGGTAGTCCTTCCTTGCGAGTGAAACCGGCCAAGTGGATTTCCTTGACCGCTTCGCGCGGCAGCGCGCGCAAATACACGTGCGGGTCGAAATCATGATTGACGCTGTTGACGTAGATGTTGTTCACGTCACACAGGAGGCCGCAGCCGCTGCGTCGCACGACTTCCGCGACGAAATCCCATTCGGTGTAGGCGCCGTCCTGAAAGCGCAGGTAGGTAGAAATATTTTCCACCAGAATCTCGCGCTTGAGCGCATCCTGCACTTCACAGATCCGCGCAACCATCAGGCTCAGGGCTTCCTCGGTAAACGGCATCGGCAGCAGATCATTGCTGTGGCGTCCGCCGATCGCACCCCAGCACAGATGCTCGGACACCAATTCGGGTTGGTAGACCTGCACGAGCGATGCCAGCCGATTGAGATGTGCCCGGTCCAGCCGGTCGGCCGAGCCAAGCGACAGCCCTACACCGTGCAGGCTGAGCGGGTAGCTGGCGCGGATCTGGGTCATCGCCGCGTGCAGGCCGCCCCCCACCGAAAACAGGTTCTCGCTGTGGGTCTCCAACCAGGCAATGTGCGGGCGCTCATGCAGCACGCGGGCGACATGCGGGGCGCGCAAGCCGATGCCGGCCGCAGCCGGCATCGGGGATGCAGTCGTGGCGGGTGAGTTCGTCACGACCGTCTGGCTCAGGCCTCGGTCAGGCTGCCGCCAGCGATCTTCGTGCACAACCCCGCGGGCATGGCGACGAAAGCCTGCGGATCACGCGCCTTGGAATCCTGTCCGGCACAGGAGTGGCCCGGCGACTTGCAGTCGTTCTTGTAGGCGGCATTGACGCCATAGCAGGGCATATAGCGATCCTTCTTCATCATCTTCATGGTCTTTTCGTGCTGCATCTTGATCATTTGCGGCGTCATCTGCATAGGCATCTGCGGCGCTGCCATGGCGACCGAGGCCGTCGAGGCCACGCCGAGTGCGAGCGCACAGGCGAGGGCGGATTTGAGGGCTTTGCTCCTGGTCATGATGGCTCCTTGAAATGTTGGGGAAAGGGCCGGAACGATGCCACTCGAATGACCCACATATATAGAGGCGGGTGCCTCGTGGAGTCATCGGAACGGCCAGAGTGATCCGGTACCCGATAGAGGCTCGCAACGGGCAAAAGGATTCAAATCAGTGACGGTGGTGCTGTGCCGAAACGATTGCCACTGCGGCCAGTTCAGTTCCGCGGGAGTATCAATTTCCAATGATGGAATGAAATTCGTGGCGGCAAATCCCGGGAGACAATTTCCTGCCGACTTCACCGATTGCGGCGGCACAGAATATTTGTTCGTGTTTGCGTATGGCAAATGGACTGCGCCGCAACCTTCCGACGGCAGCGTCATTACTAGTGCGGACACGGCCTGGGGTAAGTGGACCGGGTTGGTCTTGTCGCCCGATGACGTCGAATAATACCGCGACGGCCCAGGTGGGCATGTTGCCTCCGATCGTGAGCAATGGCAGCGTAACCGTGAATGCTGGTCAGACCGTGAGGGCACGCCGACCTCGGCTGTGCGACCGAGAGCATCACCGTGAAGGCAAGCGGTGGTAGAGGCGGGCGCGGGGAGTGGAGCTATCAGTGTGCTTGGGCTGGGATGGCTCGGCGGCCGGGTGTTTGCGAGCAAGCGCCGCCGTCTGCTCTGAAGGTCTTGCAGCAGAATAAACGGACGCCGTGGAACCCCGGTTCTGGGGACCATTAAGTTTACTTTACGCGCGGCGGAGTTTTACGCCGCCCGCGCGGTGCTGTGTGCCGCGCGACCCGCAGCGTGCGCAGCCAGCCCGCGGCTCCCGGAGTGTCGAGCCAGACAGTGCGCATGTCTTCGCGGTAATACCAAGCCTCATCGTCGCCACCGAAGGTTACGAGCCCGGGCTGCAACTTTGGTTTGCGCACCTTGTCGCGCAGCAGGTAGTCAATTACTTTGGTGGAACGCTTCAGCGCTCCCCGCAGGCGCCGCTCTGCCGGCGCGGGCTTACCCAGCCTGAATAGTGCGAGCGCTTCGCCGTAGGCCACTTCCACTGTTGCGTCGTCGGGGAAGCGTGCGGTGAGGTCGGCGGCTTTAAGGTTTTCTCCCTTTTTCAGGTACTCGTTGATGATCATTCCGCGATAACCATGGTTATCGTTCGGATTGAGGCTTAGCAGTCGTTCGGCGACGGTGAGCGCTTCGGCGGGTCGCGCAGCCCGCAGCAGCGTAACCAGCCGTGCCAGTGCGCGCAGCGGAGGGCGGTTGTCTGCCCAACCCCAATCCAGTTGGACATTTTGGGTTTGGGCGATGGCCTCTTCGACGATCGCCTGCGAACGGCGCAACAGCGGCAACAACGTCTCTTGTTCAAACCACGGGGTCCCACCCTGGGGGTGTTGCATCAGCGCCGTCGCCAGGTCGTCCAGGATGTCGAGACTGTCGAAGCTTTCCGGATGCTTTTGCAGAACGGCGAGCCATCGGCGTTCCGACTCCGGGTCCCAAGCATCGGCGTCGCCGAAGGGTTCACTTTGCACCGAGAACGGTTTGGCGAGCGGGAATACCTCGTGCCAGGAGTTTTCGACCTTGCTTAACTCAGCTACAGGGGACAGGCAGTGCAGCGTCGGTTGCGCTCTCGGGGTGGGAGAGTCCGCGGCTTCGGGCGGCGCGGGCATGTCCAATTCCAGTTGTTTCGCCGCCTTCTCGGCCTCGCCCCGATTGATACCCTGTTTTACCAGGCGTTCAACCAGTGAGTGAGCACCGGTGGTCGGGAGTTCCTCCACGTTGACGGTGCGGTACTCCGGCACGGGCCGTGCGATTTGCGCTTTCAGCCATATGCGCAGTCCGCGTCCGGCTTCCCCGGCTTGTTCGAGTGAAATTTCGCTGAGTGCGCCTAACGGATCACGAGCCAGCGTGATCAAAAATTCCAGTGCCGGGTCGTTGTCTTGCAGGCCGCGGCGGCGCAACTGGCGCACGAAAAAATTGGCGCGTTCCTTGGCCTTCTCGGATTGATGTTCGGCGATCAACAGTTGTACTTCGAGGACGCAGGTTGCTGGCGCTTCGGGATCGTCCTGTTGGGCGTGGAGAAAGGCTTCGCGCGCGCCTTGCAGATCGTGTTGGTCCAGGCTCATCAGGGAACGGCGCTGCCAGGCTGCGGCGCGCAACGGGGAGCGGGGCGTATGCGCCAGCACGTTATCAACCAGCAGTGCTTTCTTGTGCGAATACTCCAACCCATTGTAAGTATCGCAGAGCGTATCGAAGGCGAACTCCATGAGGTCATCGTGGCCCGCGAGCGTCGGAGTGAACAACGGCTCCAGCAGTTTGACGACGCGGACCCGGTCACCTGCCTCATACAATTTGGACGCCAGCGTTACCAGGCCCGAGCGCGGCAGTACACCGCTGCGCAGTGCCGCTTCGCGCTGCGCTTCAGTCATGGCATCGAGAATCAACGGCCATATCTCTTCCGGCTGCAGCGCGATATGTGGAGCTTGCGCGCAACAGTGCTTGTACTTGGCGCCCGAACCGCAGGGACAAGGCTCGTTACGTCCGGGTTCCGGCATCGGCTCTGGCCGGTAGCGATTGCGGGGCAAGGGCAGGGAGTTCCAGAGGCTACGGCCGAACGAGTATGCGAAGGCGCGATCCAGACCCGGAGCCGATTCCGCCAATAGTGCGGGCGAAACGTAGTCGCGGATATGGGAGCGCATCCAGTCCAAAAAGCGGTTGACGTCTTGGTGATCAAGCGCGACCGGAACGGCCGCCAGAATCAGATCTTCAACATCAATATCGGTTTCAGGGGATACGGTGCCGCGCGCCATGTTTATTTCACGCGCATGCCCGGCAGCGCACCGGCGTTGGGTTCCAGAATCCACAAGTCTTTGCCACCGGGGCCGGCGGCCAGCACCATGCCTTCCGAAACACCAAATTTCATCTTGCGCGGCGCCAAATTGGCGACCATCACCGTGAGCTTGCCTTGCAGTTGCTCGGGTTCATAGGCGGTCTTGAGACCGGCGAACACGTTGCGGGTTTCGTTGCCCAGGTCCAGCGTGAGGCGCAGCAGCTTGTCGGCGCCTTCTACGTGTTCGGCCTTGGCGATGCGCACAATGCGCAGGTCGAGCTTGGCGAAGTCGGCATAGCTGATCTCTGGAAAAATCGGTTCCATGTTGGTAGCGACTTTCGCGGGGGTCTTGTCCAGATTCTCCTTCGAGGCTGCGATCATGGCCTTCACCTTGGCGGGTTCAATCCGCGTCAGCAGGTGCTTGTAGACATTAATTTGGTGACCTTCTGGAAGAGGTGTCAGGATATCTTTCCAGCTCAGTGGGGGTACGTTCAAGAATTCTTCGGCTTGCGCAGCAAGTTTGGGGAGTACCGGCTTTAGAGTAATAGTAAGCATGCGAAACGCCTGAATCGCCATGCTGCAAATATCATGTAGATCTTCTCTCGATTGTTGATTCGCTTCTCGTGCAAGGCGCCATGGTTCGGAACTCTGCCATGTTCCATTAACGCGGTCGGCGTTTCTCATGATGACATTGATTGCCGCGTGGAATGCACGTGCATCGTACGCGCTGGGTACTATGTCCAAGAGGTCAATGTTAAAGTCAGTCATAGGATCAAAAAGCTTTGACGTTTGGGTCAGTTTCGGATCGGCAAGTCGCCCTCCAAAGTTTTGTTGTAGCAGGGTGGCAGCGCGACTTGCGATATTCACGTATTTGCCGACCAGGTCCGCGTTCACACGCTGTGCAAAGTCGTCCAGATTCAAGTCGATGTCGTCGACACCCGCGCCCAGCTTGGCGGCAAAGTAATACCGCAGGTATTCCGGGTTGAGATGGTCCAGATAGGTGCGGGCCTTGATGAAGGTGCCGCGCGATTTCGACATCTTTTGGCCGTTGACTGTGAGGAAGCCGTGCACGTAGACGGCGCTCGGGGTGCGGAAGCCCGCACCGTGCAGCATCGCCGGCCAGAACAGCGTGTGGAAGTAGGTGATGTCC
>JBOIBB010000020.1:0-2729 GCA_050739335.1 Gammaproteobacteria bacterium | reverse complement strand
CTGGAGTCACTCGATTATTTTGTTCTACACGGCCCAGACATCGCACCTTTGCCTAACCACCAAACGGAGCAGTGCGACTACGGATGGACGGTGGGTATGCAATGACTGCCCGTAAGCCCATCACAGTCACTGACACGGAATCATTCCGCGGCGAGGTCATCGTCTACGAAGCCCCGGACGGCTCGGCGCGGGTGGACGTGCGGCTGGAGCAGGAAACCGTCTGGTTGACCCAAGCGCAGATGGCTGAGTTGTTTGGTCGGGAGCGGTCGGTTATTACGAAACACGTCAATAACGTGTTTGGCGAGGGTGAATTGGGGAAAGAAAGCAATGTGCAAAATTTGCACATTGCTTCTTCCGACAAACTGGTGGCGGCGTATAGCCTCGATGTCGTCATTTCCGTCGGTTACCGGGTGAAGTCCCCGCGTGGCACCCAGTTCCGCGTCTGGGCCACGCGCGTGCTGCGCGAGCATTTGGTGCAGGGCTACACGTTCAACCAGACCCGGCTGGCCGAACGCGGTCTGCTGGAGGCCCGGCAGACGCTCGACCTACTGGCCCGCACGCTGCAGAACCAAGCCCTGGTGGATGACACCGGCCGGGCGGTCCTGGAGCTGATCAGCAGTTACGCCGACACTTGGCGCCTGCTGCTGGAGTATGACGAAGACCGGCTGACGACGCCGCCGGGTGCGCGGCCATCAAAAGGCGTACTGGATTATGCCAAGGCCACTGCCGCCATTACCGATTTCAAGCGCGAACTGATGGCACGCCGGGAGGCGACGGCGCTGTTTGGCAACCCGCGTGGCGAAGCCCTGGAGGGGATTCTCGCCAGCATCGAGCAGACGATGTTCGGCGAAGGGCTGTATCGTTCGCGCGAAGAGAAGGCGGCCAACCTGCTGTATCTCGTCATCAAGGATCACCCGTTCTCCGACGGCAACAAGCGCATCGGCTCCTTCCTGTTCATGCTCTATCTGAAGCAGGAAGACATTGCGCACTCGTTGAACCCGACAGCATTGACAGCGCTCGCTCTGCTCATAGCCGAAAGCGCCCCGGCCAGCAAGGATTTGATGATTCGGCTGATCATGAACCTGCTGGTGGAACAGAAAGTATGAGCCATTTCACCGAGTCGGTCGTAGAAGACGCCGCGCTCGATTGGCTGGAGGCATTGGGCTACACGAAGTTGCACGGCCCGGACATATCGCCGAGTGGCGATACCCTCACCCCGCCCCTTTCCCAAAGGGAGAGGGAGAGTTATAGCGAGGTAGTGCTGGAAAAGCGTTTGCGTCAAGCGCTGATGCGCCTCAATCCCGATCTGGCATCCGAAGCGCTCGAAGATGCCTATCGCAAGCTGACGCGCACCGATGCGCTGTCGCTGCTGGCGCGCAATCGTGCCGTGCACCGCATGCTGGTAGACGGCGTGACGGTGGAATATCGCAGGAAAGACGGCTCGATTGCCGGCGCGCAGGCCAAGGCGATAGATTTTGACCAGCCGAACAACAACGACTGGCTGGCAGTGAATCAATTCACCGTGGCCGAGGGACAGCACACGCGCCGGCCGGATGTGGTGCTGTTTGTCAACGGCCTGCCGCTCACGGTGATCGAGCTGAAGAATCCCGCGGATGAGAACGCTACGATCTGGAGCGCCTGGCAACAGTTCCAGACCTATCAGACACAGATCCCGATACTGTTTGCAACCAATGCTGCGCTGATTGTTTCCGACGGTGTACAGGCCCGCATCGGGGTCGTCGGTGCCGGCAAGGAATGGTTCAAACCCTGGCGCACCATTGGCGGCGTCACGGATGCACCGGCAACGATCCCCGAGCTGCAAGTGATATTGGAAGGGGTGTTCGCCAAACGCCGCTTCCTTGACCTGCTGAGGTATTTCATCGTTTTCGAGGACGAAGGTGGCGGCAAGCTCGTCAAGAAAATGGCGGGCTATCACCAGTTTCACGCGGTCAATATGGCCGTTGAGGAAACCCTGCGGGCCACGCAAATGGGCGCCGCACGTATCGCCGACGTGCCGGGCCGGTATGAGGCGGGAAGCCAACCGGGTGGCGAGCCTGGCGACCGGCGTGTGGGTGTGGTGTGGCATACCCAAGGCTCGGGCAAGAGCCTGACCATGGTGTTCTACGCCGGCCGGATCATCCGCCACCCAGCCATGGCGAATCCAACGATCGTGGTGCTCACGGATCGCAACGATCTGGACGATCAGCTCTTTGGCACCTTTGCCCGCTGCCATGAATTGCTGGGTTGGGAGCCGGAGCAGGCGGCGGATCGCGCGGACCTGCGCGAGAAACTGAAAGTGTCCGCGGGCGGCGTGGTCTTCACCACGATCCAGAAGTTTCTTCCGGCGGAACGCGGCAGCGATCATCCCGTGCTCTCCGACCGGCGCAACATTGTGGTGATCGCCGATGAGGCGCACCGCAGCCAATACGATTTCATGGATGGCTTTGCCCGGCACATGCGCGATGCGCTGCCGAATGCTTCGTTTATCGGGTTCACCGGTACCCCCATCGAAAAGAGCGATGCCAGCACCCGCGCGGTGTTCGGCGATTACATCAGTATCTACGACATCCAGCGGGCCGTGACGGACGGGGCCACGGTGCCCATTTACTACGAGGGTCGGTTGGCCAAACTGGCTTTGAAGGACTCCGAGCGACCGCGGATTGATCCGAAGTTCGAGGAAGTGACGGAGGGCGAAGAGGTCGAGCGCAAAGAAAAGCTCAAGAGCAAAT
>JBOIBB010000019.1:0-2309 GCA_050739335.1 Gammaproteobacteria bacterium | reverse complement strand
GTAAAACTCGATGGCAGCGGTTCCGCCGTTCACGATCAGGTAGGGCGTGATGCTGTGATACCCGGCGGGAATCGGTTTGACGCGCGCGCGTTTTCCGGTGCGTGATTTGGCGCTGGCCCGGGCTTTTGCAGTACGAGGCTTCTTGCGGGGTTTGCTTGGCATGTGTTC
This sequence comes from Gammaproteobacteria bacterium, assembly GCA_050739335.1. GTDB lineage: Bacteria > Pseudomonadota > Gammaproteobacteria > Natronospirales > REEB76 > REEB76. The sequence continues at coordinate 2,141 of JBOIBB010000019.1, read as the reverse complement.
TCTCCTTGGGCTGTTGATGAAGTAAGGCCGTACGGAAGTTCTGATTACCTCTGTCTCCGTCATTCCCGCCCCCACCTGTGCGGGGGAAGGCTCCAGCGGGAATCCAGAATTATCCGAACCTGGGTACCCGCTTTCGCGGGTACGACGAATAAATCAATGGCGCCCTAGTCTACTGGCGCGACCTCAACGCCAGCAACTGCTTTATGGCGCCGTACGTGCAGCGTGCATGAACCACTCCGGCCTTACGTCGAATTGCAGCAATCTGCATTCGAGTGCGCCGTTGAAAAAGGTATTGATTTTGCGGGCGCGGATGCCGATTTGTTTGGCCAGATCCGGATTATCGGTAATGACGCCAGCGCGCCAGCCGGTGCATTGGCTGCTGAGCCATTGTCCGAGTTCGGCATAGAGCGGGCCGAGCTGTGCGGCTTCGCCCAGTCGCTCGCCATAAGGCGGGTTGGTAACCGCGAGACCGGGGCTAAGGCTCGCGGACAAAACGTTTTCGGCCAAAGCGCGACGTTCAAACTGGACGATATCAGCAAGCCCGGCGCGCTCCACATTGACGCGCGTCGCCTCAATGGCGTTTTCGTCGTGGTCGAAGCCCAATATCTTCGTGATCCCCCCGCGGCCTGCGTCGCGCCGTTGATGCGCTTGCTGTAGCAGATGTTCCCAGAGCTGCGCATCGTGTTTGCGCCAGCCACTGAAACCCCAACGCGTGCGCAGGAGCCCCGGCGCCACACCACCCGCGATGAATGCGGCCTCGATCGCGAGCGTGCCGGAGCCGCACATCGGGTCCACGAACACGCCGCCTTGCTTGGCAATTTCCGGCCAGCCGCATTTCAGCAGCAGGGCGGCTGCAAGCGTTTCCTTGAGGGGCGCCGCCACCCCGCGCGTGCGGTAACCGCGCTGGTGCAGGCTGTCCCCCGTCAGGTCAACGCCGACCGTTGCGATGTCGCGGTGCAGATGCACGTTGATGCGCAGGTCAGGCTGATCGAGGTCCACGGAGGGGCGCCGGCCCGAGCGCTCGCGGAAGCGATCCACGATCGCGTCCTTGACGCGCTGCGCGCCGAACTGCGTATGCACGATGTTTGCGTTTGTGCCGGTGAAGTCCACGGCCAGCGTGCCGTCGGGCGAGAGGTCGTTCTCCCAGGGCATGCGGTTGACCGCTGTGTACAGACGGTCGGCATCCGGCGCAGGAAAGCGCGCCAGAGGCATCAGTACACGATTCGCGGTACGCAGCCACAAGCACGCACGGTAACCGGTTGCGAGCGAGCCGCTGAAGGAGGCACCACCGCGTGCTTCTTTTACGTTGGCCGCGCCCAAAGCGCGCAGTTCATCGGCCACGATTGGCTCGATGCCTTTGGCGGCGGTCGCGAAGAACTGCGAACCTTCTGTGCAGGGATGCCGCCGCGCCTGCCCAGAGCTTGCACGAGGCTTTGCGCTTTTGGGAACGATGGAGCTGCCCGCAACGCCGCTACGCGGCTTATGCGGGCCTACGGTGAGGCGGGGCGATGTCTGCATGCAGCCAGCATACCGGCAAAACGTCCGCAGGCAACCGCGCGCTCAGGCGGGATAAACTCCTGCGGCCCGCAATCCCGTGCGTTCATCGACACCGAGGGCGATGTTCATGTTCTGGATCGCCTGCCCTGACATGCCCTTGATGAGGTTGTCGAGTGCGGCCATGACGACCACGTTGCCGTTTTTCTCGTGCATGGAGATGTCGCAGAAGTTGCTGCCCACCACCGCGGCGACACGCGGGGTGTCTTCCACCAGCCGTACGAATGGTGCATCCCGATAGAAACCCGCGTAGCTTTTCGTGAGCGCTGAAGCAGTCAGCCCGAGTTCGGCTGGCGGGTGCAGTTGCACCGTGACGAAAATGCCGCGCACCATGGGCGCGGAGTGCGGCACGAGCGCGAGGCTGTAGTTCGTGGTACTGGTGACGTCCAGCAAGCGTGCGATCTCCGCTTCGTGCTGATGGCTGAACACCTTGTACGCACGGAAGTCATGCGCGCGTGCGGGGTGGTGCGTGGTCTCGCTCGGCGCGGCGCCGGAGCCGGAAGCGCCGGTCATCGCGCTGATCGCGATGAAGCCGAGATTCTTCAGGCCCGTGAGCGGCAAGAGCGCGAGCTGGATCGTGGTCGCGA